>CANRGR010000013.1 GCA_947630245.1 uncultured Clostridia bacterium
TTTCGTCGCGCGGGGTGCGGTTGTACTCCTCGCAGAGCCGTTTCGCCGCCGCAAGCTCCGCAAGAAGTTCTTCGTCCACTTTATAGAGCTCTCCCGCCTGCAATTTTTCCTTTTCCGTCATGATTGTCCCGTTGCCGCGGGGCGCGCCGCCACTTGGTGGCGGCGCGCCCCGCTTTTCCTTATTTTTATGATGATTTTACGGTTCGAGGACCGCCTTGATCCGTCTGACCCCCGCGGACGAGGACTGTTCCTTCTGAATTTTGAAGTGTCCCAGAACGCCCGTATGTCCGACGTGCGGACCGCCGCACATCTCCTTGCTGAACTCGCCGATCGAGTAGGTCTTGACCACTTCGCCGTACTTGCTGTCGAACACGCCGACGAAATGCTCCTTTCTCGCCTCTTCGAGGCTCATTTCCTTATATATAACGGGGAGATCTTCGCGGATCTTTTCGTTGACGAGATCCTCCACCGCGCGGATCTCCTCGGGCGTCATCGCACGGTCGAAATTGAAGTCGAACCGCATGCGCTCGTCGGTGATGTTGGAGCCCTTCTGGTTGCAGTCGGGCGAGAGCACGGTTTTGAGCGCCGCATTGAGCAGATGGGTTGCGGTATGATACTTGACCGCCATCTCGCTGTGGCTTTCGAGTCCGCCCTTCGCCTCCCCCTTCTGAATGACGCGGCTCTTCTCCTGATGTTCTTTGAACGCCTCTTCGAAGCCGCCCTTGTCCACGGTGAGCCCGCGCTCCGCGGCGAGCTCCTCGGTGAGTTCGAGCGGGAAGCCGTAGGTGTCGTAGAGACGGAATGCCGCCTTGCCGCCGATGACCGTCTCGGGAACGTGCCCCGGGTCGCTCTTTTTCATGAATTCGTTCTTGCGTTCGAGCCCTGCGACGCACTTCTCGAATTCCTTCATTCCCGTGACGAGCGTCGTCTCGAAGCGCTCCGCTTCCTTTTTGATCTCATCGAGAATGAAGTCCTCCTTCTGTCTGAGAAGGGGATACGCCTCGTCGTACACCTGTTCGATGTAGATCTTCGCGACGTGCAGGAGAAGTTCGGTGGAGACGTCGAGCTGGCGGCAGTAGCGGATGGCGCGGCGCATGATGCGGCGCAAAATGTACCCCGCCCCCGTGTTGGAGGGAAGAACGCCCGTGGGATCGCCGATGAGCATGACCGTCGTGCGGGTGTGATCGGCAATGATGCGCATTGCGCGGCGGACTTCCCCGCCGTCGTCGTACTTCTTGCCCGTCTCCCGCTCGATCTCCGCGATGACCGCCGTGAACAGGTCGGTCTGATAGGCGTCGTGCAGTCCGTTCAAAAAGAGGAGCATGCGGTCGAATCCGAACCCCGTGTCCACGTTTTTATTTTCGAGCGGAACGTACCCCGTTCCGAGTTTTTTGTACTGCATGTACACGTCGTTCCCGATCTCGACATAGTCGTCGGGGAATACGGGATCCTTCCCGTCGGGATCGAGCGGATAGAACCATTCGTTGTCCGGACCGCAGGGCGTTCCCTCCGTGCCTTCGAGCTCCCACCAGTTGTCCTCTTTGGGAAGATAGTAGATATGTTCGGGCAGAATGCCGAGCCCGATGAGAAGCCCTGCGGTCTCCTCGTCGCGGGGCGCCGATTCGTTGCCTTCGAACACGGTGGCGCAGAGCTTGTCCTTGTCGAGCCCGAATACCTTCGTCAGGATCTCGAACGTCCACGCCGTCTTTTCCTTTTTGAAGTAATCGCCGAGCGACCAGTTGCCCATCATCTCGAAAAAGGTGAAGTGGGAGGCGTCGCCGACGGAGTCGATATCCACCGTTCTCATGCACCCCTGTACGTTGCACAGCCGCTTTCCCGCGGGGTGCGGCGCGCCGAGCAGATAGGGCATGAGCGGCTGCATGCCCGCAACATTGAACATGACGCCCGTACTGCCGTCGCCGACAAGCGACACCGCGCCGATGTCGACATGTCCCTTCGACTTGTAAAAGTCCAGCCACTTTTGTCTCAATTCTTTCCCTGTGATCTTCATAATCTATATCCTTGATTTTGTTTTGTCTGTTTTGTCGTGAACCTCAAAACCCTTTCCCCCTCGCTACGCTCGGGGACTTTCCCTTTCAGGGACAGCAAGGTGCTCTCTCGGCCCCCTTGTAGGACAGCAAGGCGCTCTCTCGACGCCCTTGCGGGACAGCAAGGCGCTCTCTCGGCGCCCCCTTGTGGGACAGCAAGGCGCTCTCTCGGCCCCCTTGTAGGACAGCAAGGTGCTCTCTCGACGCCCTTGCGGGTCAGCAAGGCACTCTCTCGGCGCCCCTTTTAGGGGAGCTGTCGAGGCGATCGCCGAGACTGAGGGGTTTCTCATTCCAATCCCAAACGCTTCAAGATGTCTGCCTTCACCGATTGATATTGGCGGGCTACTTGCAAATTGGAATATCTTGCAACCATAATCCCTTGCTCGTTCAAAAAACGATCCCTCTGCAAATCGTACTCCTCGCCCATATCCTCATAATGTTGCGAACCGTCGAGCTCAATCGCCAATTTTGCTTCTGCACAGTAAAAATCCACGATATATTGGCCGATCGGCTTTTGGCGCACAAACTTGACGGGCAATGAGCTCAAAAACGTGTACCAGAGCTTGCGTTCCTCTTTCGTCTGGTTTCTTCGTAATTCGCGCGCATTCCCGACCAATCTGTGTTGATAATATACCATAAACCCTTTCCCCCTCGCTACGCTCGGGGACTTTCCCTTTCAGGGACAGCAAGTGTTCTCCCTCGGCTCCCCTTGCAGGGGAGCTGTCGAGGCGCAAGCCGAGACTGAGGGGTTTAACCCTTTCGGCGCTTGCGCGCCACTTTCCCTAAAAGGGACTGCAAGGTGTTTATATTTTGCTTAACGTATACCCCTCTTTACTGTCCTTCACGGCATATCCCATTTCTTTGAGCTTTTCCCTGAGCTCGTCGGACTTCGCCCAATCCTTCGCAAGGCGCGCCGCCCACCGCTCTTCCGCAACCGCTTTCACGTCCGCGGGAACTTCCTCCTCTTTGGGCGCATAGCGCGCAAGATATGCCGCGGCGTCCTGTTTGAAGAGTCCGAGAAGGGAATACGTCGCGCGGATTTGGTTGGTCATTCTGCGCGAGGCGGGGTCGTTTTCGCCCAAAAACTTCGACACGTCCTTGAAATACCCGAAGAGATCGGACAGCGCGAGCGCGGTGTTGAAGTCGTCGCACATCGCTTGGTCGAACTTCTTGTCGATCTCGGGATACAGTCCCGTTTCCTCGGGGAACTTCTTCTCCGCCTCCCCGATCAGGCGGTAAAACCGCACAAGGTGCGCCTCGGCGCCGGGGAACAAATCGTCCGTGATGTTGACGTCGCCGCGGTAACCCGTGGAGAGGAGGGCGAACTTGATCGCCTCGTTCGAATATTTCGCAAGCAGATCTTCGAGCAACAAGCTGTTGCCGAGGGACTTGGACATCTTCTGCCCGTTGACTTTGATGAGCCCGTTGTGCACCCAATAGTTTGCAAACCGTTTGCCCGTGAGCGCCTCGGTCTGCGCGATTTCGTTCTCGTGGTGGGGAAAGATGAGATCCCTTCCGCCGCCGTGAATGTCGATCCGATCGCCGAACGCGGCGCGGTTCATCGCCGAACACTCGATGTGCCAGCCCGGTCTTCCCTTGCCCCACGGGGAATCCCATGAAATCTCGCCCTCCTTCGCCGCCTTCCAAAGCGCGAAGTCGTAGGCGTTCTTCTTGCTGTCGTCGTTTTCGACGCGCACGCCGTCGAGCATGTCCTCCTTGTCCCGCCCCGAGAGCTGACCGTAGGCGGGGAAGGTGTCTACATCGAAATACACGTCCCCGTTCCCGGGCGCGTAGGCGTGTCCCTTTGCGATGAGCTCTTCGATGAAGGAGATGATGTTGCCGATGTTCTCGGTCGCTTTGAGCCAGACGGTGGGTTCGTCCACGTCGAGCTCGCGCATCACTTCGTCGATCTTTCCGATCATCATTTCGGCATAGCGGTCGGCGGGAATGCCCGTCTCGCGGCTCTTGGCGATGATCTTGTCGTCGACGTCGGTATAATTGCGGGCATAGGTGACAAAATAGCCCTGTTTTTCGAGAAATTTACGGAAGATGTCGTACAGAATCGCCTGAAAGCCGTGCCCGACATGCGCCTCGCCCGAGACGGTGATTCCGCAGGCGTACATCTTCACCTTCCCCTCTTCGAGGGGAACGAACTCTTCCTTTTTTCTTGTGAGAGAATTATAAATCTTCATAGACACCTTCCTGAAAAAGAAGATCGGCGGGAACGATGTTCCTGCCGATATTGTAGCATTTTATTCCGAAAAAAGCAAAGCGTTTTTATGCGGAATATGAAATTCCTAAGGCGTTGACTTTGATTTTTCCCTCACTTTTACAATCATCAGGACCGCACCCGCCGCGATCAGGAGCAGAGAGATTGCCTGCGCCGGAGAAAGACCGGGGAGAAAGCTACCCCGATCGTCGCCGCGCAAAAATTCGAGTAAAAATCTTCCCGCTCCGTAACCGATGAGATAGAGGGGGAACGCATATCCCTTTGCAAAAAACAACAAGCCCAAAAAGAGCAGAATGAGAAAGGCCGCCTCATAGAGCTGGACGGGATGAAGCGGTTGGCTTCCATATTGCTCAAAGGGAATGGAGCCGGCGGGAAATACGACGCCGATTCCGGATTCCGTGGGTTTGCCGTAGCAGCAGCCGCCCAAAAAACAACCGATCCTGCCCAAACAATGCCCTGCGGGAATACAGGGAGCCAAATCATTGAGACGGCTCCAAAGGCTCACTTGCCTGTTTTTCTTCAAACGCAGCAGGCAAGGGAAGAGAACAAGCGCACAGATGAGTCCGCCGAAAAAGGTTGCCCCGCCGAACGCAAATTTTCCGCTCTCAATCCACTTAAAGACGGAGTCCAAAAGCATTGCGGCGGGGAATGCTGCCGCAAGGGAAAGAATCAACATTTCGATCGCAAAAAGATTCTCGTCCCCGCATTCTCTGTGCCGGCGCGAAGAGAGCAGCGCATACAGAAACAGACAAATTCCCGCGCCGAAAATCATGCAGAGAGAATAGGGAAAGAGAACGAGACCGAAAACGGTTACCGTCTGCGCCATTTGTCAAGGCTTTCTTGCCGCAAAACACGTCGAGAGAAGGAACATGAGGGTCGACAGAAGCGTTGAGAGGAAGAGCGTAAAGGAAAATCCGCCCAAGAATACATATTCGAGAATGACGTCCCCTATTTCCAAGACAAGGGCGAAAAGAGATAACCCAAGCCCCGCGCGCTTAAACCCATATGCCTGAATCCCGCCGATCAATCCAATCACGGCTCCTCCGCCACCCAGAGCGATGAATCCCAGCATATACCCGATGGGGACAGAACTTCCTCCCCCCATTGCGCCCGAGAAGCCCGCGCAGGTTCTTGCGCACGCCGCCCACATGATCGCGCCGACCAGTCCGGAAATCGCGCCGAGAATTCCAAAGACCAATGCCGCTACGTTCTTTTTCATTTGTTTTTCCTCCTTTATTTTAACCGATCTCGGTTAATTCCAAAAATTCTTCCATGTTCTTATGCGCTTGAAAATCGGCATTCGGAACCGACAAAACGCCGAATACTCGTGCCAATGTAGATGATGTTGTGAGGCGGGAGCGGCTTGCCAACCGCTCCTCCGATTGATGCTCCGCCCGTCCTCTTTTTTGATTATAACTCATCTGAGTTAATATGTCAACTGTTTTTGGTTAATATTTTAACTCAATTTCGCTATAAAATGTGAAAAAGGAGTTCTTGTGATGACGGTTTTAGAAAAGATAGACAAACTGCGTTTGGCGCGGAACTGGTCAATCAACAATCTGGCTATGGAGGCGATGCTTACGCAGTCTACGCTGAATAATCTCTACACGCGCAAAGCGGAACCGAAGCTGTCCACGTTGCGGGCGATCTGCAACGCCTTCGGGATCACGCTCTCGGAGTTTTTTGCGGAAGAAGAACAAAGCGAAGATGAGGAAGAGCTCATTCGTCGGGTACGCGCCTTAAATGATGAAAAAAAGAAAGGGCTTTTGACCCTCTTGCGATAAGGGGCGACAAGAGAAAGCCGCCCCACCTGTCATACCGCCTCGCGCTCACGTCCCCCCTGTCATACCGACGACCGAACGAAGCGAGGGAGGAGTGTATCCCCTCATACGCAGTCCGTTCGCGACGCCGTGCCAACATGCGTTCGTCCTCGAATCAAGGCGATGTTTCGACTTCGCTCAACATGACGTGATTTGAGAATGCCTGTCTGTTTCCCGTTGTCATACCGACGACCGAACGAAGCGAGGGTGGAGCGGCGTTGCTTCTGTTCAACAGCCCTGTGGGCTGTGAACAACGCCGCGACAGGAGCGCCGGCGGGCGCGACGGGCTTTGCGGCGGTCCCTGACGCCCAAAACGTCCGCTTTGAATGAGGGGATTCTCTCCCCCTTCGGGGGTCGGAATGACAGAAAGCGCCCGTTTTGTCATTTCGACCGAAGTGAGCGAAGCGAACGAAGTGGAGAAATCTCATCATAAGGTGGAGATTCCTCGGCTTCGCTCGGAATGACAGAAAAACAAGGTCTTAAAATCAAGGCGATGTTTCGACTGCGCTCAACATGACGTATTTTAGAAATGGCGCGGCGCGGGAGAATCCCGCGCCGCGCCTTCCTCTTCGCCCGCCCAAACTTCCTTCTATAAAACCAAAACGGCAATCGGATCGTGCCGATCCGATTGCCGAGTCTTATTCCTCTTTTCTTCACATTATCGCGGCCCGTTCGCCATTTCGGCATGGGCATGCCCGAAATGTTAGGGCGTGATGAATCCCCACTTATTCCGCCTTGTCCCCTTTGTCCTCTTCGTCCCGCGTTCCGAGCCGTTCTTCGAGCGCGTACACCCTCTCGCGCAGGGCGCAGAGTTCTTTGAGCATCGGGTCCTCTTTTTCGGGCAGCAGATCCTGCACCTTCTCGCCGCCCAACCGCACGATCCGTCCCGGCACGCCCACGACGGTCGCATACGGGGGCACTTCTTTGAGCACGACCGCGCCCGCGCCGATCTTCGCACCCTCGCCCACGGTGAATCCGCCGAGCACCTTCGCGCCGCAGGAGATGGTGACGTTCTTCCGGATGGTGGGGTGGCGCTTCCCCGTCTGTTTTCCCGTGCCGCCGAGCGTGACGCCCTGATAGATGACGACGCCCTCCTCGACTTCCGCAGTCTCGCCGATAACGACGCCCGAGCCGTGGTCGATGAACACGCCCGCCGCAATCTTCGCCGCGGGGTGGATTTCGATCCCCGTTCTGAATTTCGCCCACTGCGAAATCGTCCGCGCAAGCAGTTTGAAGTGCATGCGGAAAAGACGGTTCGCGAGCCGGTGCCAACTCAGCGCATGTACGCCCGAGTAGGTGAGCCAGATCTCGAATTTGGTGCGGGCGGCGGGATCGTTCCGCTTTGCCGCCGCGATGTCTTTTCTCAGCCTCGCAAAAAACACGTCTTTTTCTCCGTCTTGTTTATCATATGTCAGCGCGCGCGGTTTGCGTTGCTTGTTCGGCGGATTTTGCCACAATCGGAATGCTCTCAATCCGATATTCCGCAAGGCATCGGTCGCGCATCTCCTCGTTAAAGATCTTCTGCGTGATGAGATATTCGAACACGATATCGCGGACGTTGTCCGCCGCGAGGGAAAATCCGCACACGCCGAAGAGATTGTTGACGTCGCGGATGCTCATGCGGCAGACGAGCGCAATCGCCATCAGCGTGTTCTTTTCGGGATTCAGCTTTCCCTTCACGATCTTCTTCCAAAACACGGGTTCAATGGAAAGGAAGGTTCCGAGCTTCTCCGCGGTCATGTCGTAGCGTTTGAGCACGGCGGGAAGGATGCGCGCAAAGGCGGGTTTGCGAAAGATCGCATGAAACCGCTCCGACGCCGGAGGGAAGGAGAACGAAAAGGTGAAATCGGTGTCCGCAAGTCCTTCCTTGAACCGCTTGATGAGGACGTCCTTCTCCTTTTGGTGGATAAGACGCATCTGCGCGGAATCGCGGCGGGTGATGTTCCCGTCCGTCCCGACGTAGATCATCTCGGGCATGCGGTACCCCTCGATCGCCGCAATGCGGACATAATCCGAGTACTGCGCCGCAAAAAAATCGTCGAGTTCTTTGAGATAACTGTAATCCATGAAAAATATTGTAGCATTTTATGCAAAAAAAAGCAAAGACTTTTGCCGTGATTCCCCAAAAAAAACGATTCGGAACAAAGAGACGTTCTCGCTACCCCTTAAAGCGGACTGCGTATCGGGGGATAGACCTTGTTTTTCTGTCATTCCGAGCGCAGTCGAGGAATCTCTGCCACCTGTCATTCCGAGGGCACGCAGTGCCCGAGTGAATCCCCTTCTCCAAAGCGGACTGCGTATGAGGGGATACACTCCTCCCTCACTTCGTTCGGTCGTCGGTATGACAGCGGAGGCGGGCAAGGCGCGGCGCGGGATTCTCCCGCGCCGCGCCGTTCTAAAATACGTCATGTTGAGCGTAGTCGAAACATCGCCTTGATTTTAAGACCTTGCGCTTTGGGCGGCAGGTACCGCCGCAAAGCCCGTCGCGCCTGCCAGCGCTCCTGTCGCGGCGTTGTTCACTGCCCACAGGGCTGTTGAACAGAATCAACGCCGCTCCACCTCAACAAGCTCAGGGTGACGTAATAAGAACGCCCTGCTGTTTTCCTGTCATTCCGAGGGAGCCGTAGGCGACTGAGAGAATCCCCTTCTCCAAAGCGGACTGCGTATCGGGGAATACACTCGCTCCGCTCGGTATGACAGTGGTTCCGCCCGATTTTTTACATCACGACGATGTTGCGCTGTTCAAACTGCGCTTTGAGTTCGGGCGGGAAGTTATCGTCGGTGATGAGCACGTTGATGTCTTCGAGCCGCGCGAACGTATACGGCATGATCTTGCCGATCTTGGAGCTGTCGAGCATCATGTACATGGATTTTGCCTTCTTGCGGGTGATTTTGAGGAGATCCGCCTCGATCTGGGAGCCGCAGGAGAATCCGTTCTCGGGCGTGAACGCCGAAGCCGAGATGATGGCGAGCTCGAAGTTGGTGTTCTCGAAGTACGCCTTCGCAACGGGGGACGCCGTGGAGAGATTCTCCTTCATGACCTGCCCGCCGAGCATGGTGACGTTGAGATACTTCTTCTGCGCGAGCTCGATGGCGACCGCCAGCCCGTTCGTAAAGACGTGGATATTGATATCCGGCATCTCTTTGGCGAGATACATCGCGGTCGTGCCCCCGTCCATGAACAGGGAGCAGTTCTCCTCGATGAGGCTCGCCGCCTTCTGAGCGATTTTGATCTTTTCGTCGGTGTGGATGGTCGTTTTTTTCGCATAGGGTTCGCTGGAAACCTTCTGCACTTCCTTCACCGACATCGCACCGCCCCGCACGCGGATGATCCGCCCCGCCTGTTCGAGTTGCAACAGGTCGCGGCGAAGCGTCATCTGCGAGACGTTGGGGAAAAACGTGTCGAGTTGTTCGAGAGAGAGTTTCCCGCGCTTGTCAAGCAATTCGGCGATTTCCTCGATTCTGTCTTTTTTCATGACGTTCGCTCCTTGATAATTTTTTCTCTTTGTAAGATTTTAACACATCATTGAGAAAAAAGCAAGCGGATTCTCATCTTTTTTTTGGAATTTCCTCTCTTTTTTTCAAATTTTCACCGTTTTTCGAATGTTACGAAAACTTTTTTCATTTTTGTTTTCACTGATCCCCGTCCGCCGCGGGCGTCCCGCAAGGCGGCAATTTTTGAATTATGCGCCGAAGAGACTTTCGATGCCGATCAGGTGCATCAGGTTGAAGTTCTGGAACACGACGACGCACACGAGCGAGATCGTGGACATGATCTTGATGAGGATATCGAGGGAGGGACCCACGGTGTCTTTCAGGGGGTCGCCGACGGTGTCGCCGACGACCGCCGCGTCATGGGTCGCGTCGTAGCCCTCTTCGCCCTTCTTCACGCCCTCGACGCCGCCCGATTCGATGTACTTCTTGGCGTTGTCCCACGCGCCGCCCGCGTTGCCCGTGTAGATTGCGAGCATGATCGCGGAGAGCGTTGCGCCGATCAGAATGCCGCCGACGAATCCGGGTCCGAACACGAACCCGCACGCGACGGGAATGGCGATGGCGACGATCGAGGGAACGATCATCTGTCTGAGCGCGCCCTGCGAGGAGATCGTGACGCATTGGGTGGAATCGGGATCCTCTTCTCCCGTCAGAATCTTCGGATTTTCGCGGAACTGGCGGCGGACTTCCTCCACCATCTTGCGCGCCGCTTTGGCGACCGCATTGATCAGCATGCCCGAGAACAGGAAGGGAATTGCCGCGCCGAGGATCGCGCCGACGATCACGTCGCCGCGGACGATGTTGAGGAAGATGTCGAGACTGCCGTCGAGAGAGCTCTCGACCGCCTGCACGAGCCCGCCCGCGAAGAGATAGCTCGACATCATGGACATCGTTGCGAGCGCGGCGGAGCCGATGGCAAAGCCCTTGCCGATCGCCGCCGTCGTGTTGCCGACGGAGTCGAGCTTATCGGTGATCGCGCGCACTTCCTCGTCGAGCCCGCTCATCTCCGCGATGCCGCCCGCGTTGTCCGAAATGGGACCGTAGGTGTCGACGGAGACGGTTGCCGCGACGAAGGAGAGCATGCCCATCGCGCCGCATCCGACGCCGTACATGCCGCCGAGCGCGTAGCAGGCGAAGATCGCAATGCCGAGCATGACGACGGGCAGCATGGTCGAGATCATTCCCGTTGCCATGCCCTGCGTGATCGTGAGGGCGGCGCCCTCCTTGCTCGCCTGCGCGATGTTCTTCGTCGGCTTGTGGTCGTAGCTCGTATAGTACTCGGAGATCACGCCGATGACGATGCCCGCCACAATGCCGATCGCCGCCGCGACCCACGGGGTAATGGGTCCCAGATTGAGTTTCGCCGCGGTCAGCTGCGACGCGTCGATCCCCTGAAACAGAAAGACGGAGAGAATACACCCGCCGACGAGCGTGACGCCCGCGGAGATCCAGGTGGCGAGGTTGAGTTCCATGTGCGGATTATCCGACAGCTTGGGTTTGAGAAGCGGATAGCTGATGCCGATCACACAGCCGATGAGCCCGATCCCCGCAAAGAGGATGGGGAAGAGCATCATGCGCTGATACAGCTCCACGGAAGTGAATCCGATCTGATGCCCGAACACTTCGATCGCGAGAATGACGGTGGACATGATCGCGCCGACATAGCTTTCGAGCAGATCGGCGCCGAGCCCCGCCACGTCGCCGACGTTGTCGCCGACGTTGTCCGCGATGGTCGCGGGGTTTCTCGGGTCGTCCTCGGGAATGTGCGCCTCCGTCTTGCCGACGAGATCCGCCCCCATGTCCGCCGCCTTCGTGTAGATTCCCCCGCCGACGCGGTTGAAGAGGGCGATGATCGAACAGCCGAGGGCATAGCCCGAGAGAATGATCGAGATGTCGTAGCTCTGTTTGGTGATGGGGTTGATGTGCGTGATCGCGCGCAGACCCATCTCGCCGGATTCCGTGCCGAGCATGCCGCCCGCCCAGCCGAAACAGCAGTAGATGACAATCGCGCCGAGGAGCGCGAATCCCGCCACGCAGAGTCCCATGACCGAGCCGCCGCGGAAGGCGACTTTGAGCGTCTTTCCCGTGCTCCTCGTCTCGTTGGCGGCGTTGGTGACGCGCACGTTCGCATAGGTTGCGATCTTCATGCCGATGAAGCCGGCGGTGGCGGACATGACCGCGCCGATCACGAATGCGACGCCCGCCTCCCACGCGATGAACAGCCCGAGCACGAGAGCGACGATCGCGCCGATGATTGCAACGATCTTGTACTCATAGAAGATGAAGGCGTTCGCGCCCTCGCGGATTTTCGCCGCGATGTGTTGCATGCGCTCGTTGCCCTCTTTGAGCTTCTTCGTGAGATAGAAGTTGAGCGCGGCATATCCGAGCCCGAGCACAACCGCAAACATCACGATGATCGTAAGTAAATTCAGGTTCATATTCCCTCCTTTTCTTGAAAAGATCGCCCATATTATATCACAAACGGAGCAGTTTGTCTATTTTCTTTCACAAAAAAGAAAAATTTTTTCGTCTTTTCTTTCGAATTTTACAAGAATTTGCCGCCGCGCCGCAGTGCGGCGCAGCGGCAGACCGCAAAAAAGCCATTCCCGCAACACTTTGCCGTGCGCCGCAAAGAAGCGGGAGACTTTCAATATTCCGACACGCCGAGAATGTAGTCGGAGCGGACGTCGAGCGCCGCGCACAGCTTTGCAAACGTGTCGAGCGCGGGAAAAATGTCGAGACGCATGTATTTGGAGACCGTCTGCGCCGAAACGCCGATCTTTTTCGCGATCTCCTTTTGCGGAATCCCGCTCTGCGCAATACACTCCCGCAGTCTCTTCTGAATGTCTTTCAGCTCCATATCTCCCCCCATCCGAAGAATTATTTTTCTAAAAAATATCGCATATTGGGTGATTTTTGCTTGACAATCGCATAATAGGTGATTATAATGGGGGTAGTTTCCGAAATTTCTTTCCTTCGGAAACGGTAGATCGGCGTAAAATACTTCCCCCTAAAAGTCATTTCGCTCCGGTTTACCTCTCGCACGCGGCAACTTGCCGCGTGCGACTTTTTGGCGGGAGGCGATTCATGCGGAGGCGAAAACACGGGAAGGACGCCGAAAGACCGCTGTCCTTTCTTCACATCTTTTTCTACAATATGCTGCGGTTCTTTCTCGACGGGAGGCGGTAGACGCGGTTCTGCGCAAACTTCCGAGCGGCGGGGCATCGGAAAAGGGAGGCAAGTTTCTCTGCCTCCCTTTCGTGTTGACCGCGGTCTGCGGTCGGCGCTTTGTTGCGCGGTTTAGAAATCCGTTCAGTTTTCGCAGTTTGCTTTGAGGGTTTGAAGGCTCTCTTCGAGCTCCTTCGGCAGACGGTCGCCGAATTGCTTATAGTACTCCGCGATCTCGTCCGCCTCCGCGCTCCAACGGCTCTTATCCACGGAGAGAATGCTTTCAAGCGTCTCCTCGGAGAGATCGAGCCCCGTAAGGTCGATATCCTTCGCGTAGGGCACATAGCCGATTGCAGTCTCGCGCGCGTCCGCCTCGCCGCGGCAGCGCTTCAAGATCCAGTCGAGCACCCGCATGTTGTCGCCGAAGCCCGGCCAGATGAAGTTGCCCTCTTCGTCCTGACGGAACCAGTTGACGTTGAAGATCTTGGGCGGATTCTTGATCTTTTTGCCCATCTCGATCCAATGTCCGAAGTAGTCCGCCATATGATAGCCCGCAAAGGGTTTCATCGCCATCGGGTCGTGGCGCAACACGCCGACCGCTCCCGTCGCCGCCGCCGTCGTCTCCGAGCTCATGATCGAGCCGACGAACACGCCGTGGTTCCAATCGCGGGACTGATAGACGAGCGGGGTCGTGGTTGCCCGTCTGCCGCCGAAGATGATCGCGTCGAGCGGCACACCCTCCTTCGAATCGAATTCGGGGGAGAGGCAGGGACACCCGCTTGCGGGCGCGGTGAAGCGGGAATTGGGGTGCGCCGCCTTCGTGCCGCTGTCCCTCGTCCACGGGTTGCCGAGCCAGTCGATGAGATGTTCGGGCGGCTGTTTCGTGAGCCCTTCCCACCAGACGGTGTTGTCCGAGGGGTCGATGGCGACGTTCGTGAAGATCGTACCCCGTCTCGTCGCCGCGAGCGCGTTGGGATTGCTCTTTTCGTTCGTGCCCGGCGCGACGCCGAAGAACCCGTTCTCGGGATTGACCGCCCAGAGCCTTCCGTCCTTCCCGACGCGGATCCACGCGATGTCGTCGCCCACGCATTCCACTTTATATCCCTTGTCGAGATAATGTTTGGGCGGAATGAGCATGGCGAGATTGGTCTTGCCGCACGCGGACGGGAACGCCGCCGCGACATACCGCTTTTCCCCGCCCGGATAGGTGACGCCGAGAATGAGCATGTGCTCCGCCATCCAGCCCTCGTTTTTGCCGAGATAGGAGGCGATTCTGAGCGCGAAGCACTTCTTGCCGAGGAGGACGTTTCCGCCGTATGCGGAGTTCACCGAGATGATCGTGTTGTCCTCGGGGAAGTGCATGATGTAACGCTTTTCGGGATCGACGTCGCACTTGCAGTGGAAGCCCTTGATAAAGTCGCCGTCCTTGCCGAGATAGTCGTAGCAAGCCGTGCCGACGCGGGTCATGATCGCCATGTTGAGGACGACGTAGATCGAGTCGGTCACTTCGATGCCGATCTTGGAGAAGGGGGAGCCGACGACGCCCATCGAATAGGGAATGACGTACATCGTTCTCCCCTTCATCTTGCCGCGGGCGATCTCGCGGCAGAGCGCGTATGCCTCGGCGGGATCCATCCAATAGTTGATGGGACCCGCGTCCTCTTTCTTTTTACAGCAGATGAAAGTGCGGTCCTCGACGCGCGCGACGTCGTTCTGTGCGGTGCGGTGATAGTAGCAGCCGGGAAGTTTCTCCTGGTTGAGGCGGATCATCTCCCCCGTTCTCACCCCTTCCTCGCGCAGCGCGGCAAGCTGTGTTTCGCTGCCGTCGATCCAGACAATCTCGTCCGGGCAGGCAAGCTCCGCGCTTTCTCTCACGAAGTCGAGCACTTTCTTGTTTTCGGTCAATGCCATGTTTTTACCTCCGAATCATTTTTCGCCGGGAGCAAAAGTCCCTTTCCTTCCAAGTATCATTATACCACATCAGCCTGTCAATGTAAACGCTTTTGGAAAAATTTTCCCGCCGCGGATGGGCGGCGGGATTCGGAAAAGCGGTTTTGGATTGATCTTGGGAACGTCCCTCTTTCACGCCTCGTCCGCCTTGACGTATTCGCCCGTCTCGGCGTCCTGAAAGACGATATAGTATCCCTTTTTGTCGGAATAGCAGTCGGCGGGGACGAATACGGCTCTTTCGCCGAGCGCGGGCGGGGGCGGAACGTCCGCCTCTCCCTCCGCCGCGACGCACAGATACTTCGGCTGTCCCTCGGCATAGATTACCCCGAGCAGCGCGCTCCCCGTGTTCACCCATTCCGAATGCTCAAAGACGGCGGACAGGCGGGAATCGGCGGGATATTTTTTCATCGCCGCGCGCAGGCGGGTCTCCACGGTGTTGTAATATGTATGCCCGCCGCGGTTGAGACGGAGCGGGGAGAGAATCTTCTCCCGTTCGGGTCCGGCTTGCTCCTCTTTGGGCTCGTCCTTGCCGTGCCAGAGATCGAAATAGTCGCCGAGGGCGATCGCCTCGTCGTCGTAGCGGGAAGGCGCCGCGGCGGCGCTGTCTCGGTAGGGCGCGTCCTCGGGCTCGGGCAGGGGGACCTGCGGCGCGAGCGGGACCTGCGGCGACGGAGCCCCCGGAAGCTGGTTGGGGGGCAGCGGGACGGGAACGGGGATCCGTTTCTCGCCGAACACGGAGAGAAGCGCTCCGAATTCGGACGGCGCGCCCCCGCAATAGCCGTACGCAACGGGTTCGGGCTCCGTGCGGACGAAGCAGAGCAGTACGCCCACGCCTCGTTCGAGCGAAGGCGCTCCCGGCACGCGCAGCGGGGAATTTCCTCTGAGTTCGAGGCAGTACGTCTTTCCGCCCGCCCAGACCGCGAGCGCGTATCTCCCCTCGCGGACGGGCGCAAGTCCCGCAATGCGCGGCGTGAGGGTGAGTTCCTCCCCGAGCCGTTCGGCATAGACCGCGCCCGTGAGCGGCGCGCCGTCCGCCGTGAATCCCTTTTTGATCTGTCTCAGAATGCAGAGCCGTTTTTCGTATGACATGTCCCTTTCTCCCGTATTCCTCTGCCTGTCAGCATAGCGCATTCCGCAGAGAAAATTCTGCAAACGGGTGGGAAAAAAGCACGAATTTTGGCGGCTGTCTCCCCGCGGGGACGGTCAGGAGAAGAGGATCACCCGTTTGCCCGTCTTTTCCGCGTAGCCGACGGTGTACGCCGTGCCGCCCTTCGCGCGCGTGCAGTAGGCGAACACGAAGTCGGCGCAGTCCACCATATAGCGGTCCCGCACAAGGAAACAGCCCGGGCGGTATCCCGGGAAGAGCACGGTCGTCCGGTCGCACCACGAGAGGAGACGGTCGTATTCCGCCTTCTCCGCGGCGGAGAAATTCCGCTCCTGCCCGCGGTAGGGAACGCATGCCTCGATATAGAACCGTTTGCGTTGCCTGAGATCGGCGAGACAGCCGAGCGCGGCGAGATCGAACCCCCGCGCCATTCCGCAAAAGAAGGTGTCGCACCCGTCGTCGAGGAGGCTCCAAAGCGCCTCGTGAAGTTTTCCGCAGTCGAAGTCGGGGGGAAGATCCCGATGTCCCGTGAGGGCGCACGCTCTGCCGTATTCCGTCATACGATGGGCTCCTTTCTCTCTTTTCCCCGCCCGCGCGGGTATTTTTCGGGCGTTCTTCCGATCTTCCGTACCGAAATGAGCGTCCGCTCTCCCCTTCCGCCGGGCAGCGGGAAGGAGATAACGTTCTCCGTCGTTCCGCCGAGCAGGGCGATCGCCCGCTCCGCCTCTTTGAGTTCCTCTTCCGCGGCGCTCAACGCGCCCTTGTAGGCGATCATTCTCCCGCCCGTGCGCAAGAAGGGCAGGCAGTACTCGGCAAGGGTGTTCATCCGCGCCACGGCGCGGGCACAGGCGACGTCGAACTTTTCGCGGTATTCCTCCTCCCGCGCAAGTTCCTCCGCGCGGCGGGGAAGCGCCGTCACGCCGCCGAGCCCGAGAAAACGGACCGCCTCCGCAAGAAACGCGCACTTCTTTCCGACGCTCTCGACGAGCGTAAAGGAAAGATCCTCCCGCAGCAGGCGGACGGGCAGCGAGGGAAATCCCGCGCCCGAGCCGATTTCGATCACCCGCGCGCCGTGCGGAAAGAGAAATTCTCCCGCCGCGGAGTCGAGAAAATGTTTATAAAGGATCTCCTCCGGGTCCTCGATGGCGGTGAGATTGACCTTTTGATTGTAGGAAAGGAGCAGTTCGCGGAACGCGGAAAAGCGGTTATCTGCCGCAATTTGCCCGAGATAGCCCGCAAGATCGGGGATTTTTTCTTCCATATCCCGATTATACCACACCTTTTCCCCGGGAATCAACTGTTTGTGGAAAACTCGGAAATTCTTTTCCACAATGTCGATAATTCCGTGGAAATCTCTTCGGTTTTTTTTGATTTTTCGCCGTTTTCCCGCCGCGGCGCCCATTTTCCCGTTTTTTGCCCGATTTTCCGCCGTGGACAACTCCCGCTTGTCCACATTCCGTCCACAGCCTGTCCACTTCTTTTTCCACAAAGAAAAACCGTAATTTTTTCCGATTTTACTTGAATTTTCCCCGCTTTTTCGCTATAATAAGGGAGAAAAACGAGCGGCGCGCAAGTTATCCACTTTTCCACCGCCCTTACTATTACTATTATTAAATATCTATTTTATATTAAATAAGCATCATAGGAGGAAACGATGAAATTCATTTGCGACGGACTGTCTCTCTCCGAGGCGGTTGCAAAGACGAGCAAGGCTTGCGCCGTGCGGACGACGGCGCCCATTCTGGAATGCATCAAGATCGCCGCGCGCGCGGACGAAGTCGTTCTGCTTGCGACGGACGGCGAACTCTCCATCCGCAAGACGCTGAAAGCGGAAGTGTTCGAGGAGGGGGAGATCTGCGTTCCCGGGAAACTTTTCGCCGATTTTGCGGGCAAGCTCACCGACGTCGAGATCACGATTGCGACGGGAGACCGCGGAATCGAGCTGTCCTACCGCGATTCCGTCTCCTACATGCAGGCGCTGCCCGCGTCCGAATTTCCCGAAATCGACTTCGGGATCGGCGAGAATTATTTCGTCATGAAGCGGGACGCGCTCAAAAAGATCATCGCGGAGACCGTATTCTGCTGCGCGCAGGACGATTCCCGCCCCATCTTGAAGGGCTGTCTGTTCGAATTCAAGGAGCGCCTCGAAGTGACCGCCCTCGACGGATACCGCCTTGCGCTCTCTTCGGCGGAACTGCTCTCGGGGACGGGGGGACCCAGTATCATCTGCCCCGCAAGGACGCTCATCGAGATCTCCCGCATGCTCGAAGGGGACGAGGAGATCACCGTGTACACGCAGGGCGGCATGCTCCTCGTGCAGGCGGATGACATGACGGTCGTCTCCCGCCTCTATCAGGGCGAATTTATCCGCAAGGAGAGCGTTCTGCCCCCCTCGTTCCTCACGACGGTCACGCTTTTGCGGGCGGAACTTACGGCGAGCGTGGAGCGCGCGGCGATCCTCAACCGCGGGGACAAGAACAATCTCATCACCCTCGAAATCGGCGGGGAGCTGGTGCGCATCACGTCCGCGTCCGACGCGGGCAACGTCTCCGAGACGGTGAAGGCGAAAACGGAGGGGAAAGATCTCACGATCTCGATGAACGCCAAGTATCTGCTCGACGCGCTCAAAGCGCTCGACGGGGAAGAGACCGTTCTCTCGTTCAACGGCGCGATCTCCCCGTTTATCCTCCAAAGCAAGGAGAAGAAAGAGAGCTTATATTTGATTTTACCCGTGAGAAACGCCCAATAATCGCTTGACGAAAGAGGCGAAATTCTTTATAATCAAACAAAAAGACGACAAATAGGAGTAATCTGAATCATGAAAAGAACGTTTCAGCCCAAGAAGAGACAGAGAAGCAAAGTTCACGGCTTCCGCAAGAGAATGGCGTCCGCGGGCGGAAGAAAGGTGATCAAGAGAAGAAGAGACAAGGGCAGAAAGCATCTCACCGCATAACCACGGGGGAACATGAAGTATCTGCGTCTCAAAAAGAAGAAGGACTTTCAGAAGATTCTGAAAGCGGGAAAACGCATTCATTGCGGGACGCTGACTCTTGTTTACTATCCGTCCGAGTGCACAAAAGTGGCGGTCTGCGTCGGAAAAAAATACGGGAAGAGCGTACGGCGGAATCGGATCAAACGGCTTCTTCGGGAGGCGTTCCGCTCGCATGCGGAAAATCTCCCAATCGCCTGCTCCGTTCTTCTCATTCCGAGAATAGCGGAGAATTATTCTTTTTCGGATTTCAGCCGTGACATCGGCGCCGCCATCGGGAGAATGCCCCATGCCTGAGCTTTTTACGATCCTGCGGGAAAATTTCCGCATTCTGCGGCGCGCGGTCTTTCTTCCCCTCAAACTCGGCAGGGGAGTCTGCATCCGCATGATTTCGTTTTACCAGCGCCGCCTCTCCCGCCATACCTGCCTGTACACACCCACCTGCTCGGAATATACCAAGCAATGTATCAATAATTGGGGAGTGCCCGTCGGCATTCTGCTCGGCATGTGGCGGATTCTGAGATGCAACCCCTTCTCGAAGGGGGGAACGGATCCCGCGCCCGAACTCTTTTGGAAACGGAAATGGCTTGTATGAGCCGCATGGAAAGGAAGATATGACATCATTGCTCAACGCGGCGTCCGCCGCATTTCCCATGCTCGAACAGGGATTCTATATTGATCTCAACTGGCTGGGTCAATTCGTCAGAATCATCGTCGAAGGCGTCGGCGTCGTCGGCGTGGGAATCATTGTCTTTACGCTCATTCTGAAAGCGATCACCACCCCGTTCGACGTCTATCAGCGCGTCAAGATGCGCAAACAGAATCTCATCATGCAGCAACTGCAACCCGAGCTCGAAAAGTTGCAGAAGCAGTACGCCAACGACAAGAAGATGTACCAGATGAAGATGATGGAGTTGCAGAAAAAGAACGGGTATTCCCTGTTCGGCGCGTGTCTGCCCATGATCATCTCCCTCGTCATCCTCATCGTTGCGGTGACGGCGTTCCAGACCTATTCCCAATACGCGAATCTCGCCCTGTACGAGAAGATGGCGGTCGCCTATAACGACGCCGTGAAGGTCTACACCGTGGACGGGAAGGACTATCATCTCGCCCGCGAAGGACAGGAGGCGGACGATCTCACGATCTCCCTTGCCGATTTTGCCTCGCCGCGCACCGAACAGTCGGAACGGGACGGGGCGACGGAGGAAATCACCTACACCGTCTACCGCGACGGGGAGATCAACCGTATGCGCGTGGAGTCCTCCCGCGAGACCGCCTTCCTCTATTATACCTATTCCCTCGATGCGGACGAAGTCCGCAGGGAGTACTATGTCGATCTCGACAAGTCGTATACCCTCAACGAGGGCAAGACGGAGATCACCGCTAAGGTCAAGGACGGGATCGCCGCGCTCATGGAGGGCGGACAGGAACTTCCCGCCGCCGCGGTGAACTACTTCAAACAGTTCGGTTCCGTCGCCTCCCGCGATTGGTTCCGCGCAAATCCGCCCAAATTTCTCTGGATCAAGAACGTCTGGTATCCCGACGTCTCCTATAAACACCCCGTGCAGAGTTACAGCGATTTCAAGAGCTCGTTCTCCTCGGGAATCTACCCCTCCCCCGCGAAGGGCGGGAGAAGCATCGGAGAAGTCATCTCCGAAGAGCAGTACAACAGCCTCACGGCGCTCCTCACCGAAGAAAAGGACGAAGCGAACGGGTACTTTATCCTGATCATTCTCACGATCGGGCTCATGGTGCTCTCGCAGTTCCTCATGATGCGCAGCCAAAAGGCAATGAACCAATACCAGACCGTGGACGGGCAGGGCGCCCGCACGCAGAAGGTCATGATGATCGTCATGCCGCTCATCTACGCCATCACGGGTTTCTTGTGGACGGCGGCGTTCTCCATCTATATCGCCGTGAGCAGTCTGATCGGGATCGTCGTGACGCTTTTGTCCAATCTCGTGATCGGACATGCCTTCCGGAAGAAGGAAGAAGAGGCAATCAAAAACCGCTATACGCGTTCGGCTCCGTGGAAGGAAACGGACGGGAAAAAGAAGAAAAAAGATAAATAAGAGGGGAAAAAGTTATGGAAAGCAGAATTTTCAGCGCCAAGACCGCGGAAGAAGCGATTGAGAGCGGACTTACAGAACTCGGGATCTCCCGCGACGAGGCGGAGATCGAGATCCTCGAAGAGGGAAAGAAGAAGCTGTTCGGCTCCATTCCCGCACAGGTGAAGATCACGCCGAAGGAGAAGCCGAGCGACGGCATGCGCGCCGTCAAGTTCCTCGAAGGGCTGTTCGAACTGCTCGGAATCGAGGCGACGCCCACGATTTCGGAGGAGGACGAGCGGATCGTGATTGATCTGTCCACTTCCTTTCCCGCCAAAGGGCTCATCGGGCGCCGTGGCGAGATGATCGACGCCGTGCAGGTGCTTGCGGGCGCCGTGGCGAACACCGGGCGCAAGGATTACAAGCGCGTCGTCGTGGATTGCGGTAATTACCGCGAGGATCGCGAGGAGACGCTCAAACGGGTTGCGGAAAAACTCGCCGCGAAGGCGGTGCGCCTCGGCAAACGCGTGCGGCTGGAACCCATGAATCCCTATGAACGCAGAATCATCCACGCCGCCCTCGTCGACAACGAGGATGTCACGACCAAATCGGAGGGCAAGGAGCCCGCGCGGTTTGTCGTCATCATTCCGAAGAATCTTCGCCCCTACGACAAGCGCGACCGCGGCGGCAAGGGCAACTATAAGGACCGCTCAGACCGCGGCGGCAGAGGAAAATACGACAGAAAGAACGACCGCGGCGGCAAATACGGCGACCGTGACCGCTATCCCAAGCGCGAATTGCCCGCGGAGGGCACGCCGCAGAGCTCGGGCACGAGCCTCGGGCGCGGCGGAGACCGCGGCTACCGCAAGGGCAGTTTCAACGGATTCTTCGGGACGTATCTCGGCAATTCCCGCGACGCCGAACCCGAAACCGCAAACGGCGGCAACGAGACGAATGAGACGGACGATTCCTTCGGCACTCCGCCCAAGACGTTCGACGGGGAATAACAACCCGCGACGGAATCATTTGAAACAGACAAAGGGAGACAACCGTCTCCCTTTTTTCCACCTGTCATTCCGGTCCCGTTGTTTTTCCTGTCATTCCGAGCGCAGCCGAGGAATCTCTCCCCCTCTGTCATTCCGAGCGCAGTCGAGGAATCTCCCCCCTCTGTCATTCCGAGCGTAGCCGAGGAATCTCTCCCCCTCTGTCATTCCGAGCACAGCCGAGGAATCCCACCTGTCATTCCGAGCGCAGCCGAGGAATCTCTACTTTATTATGAGATTTCTCCACTCCGTTCGCTTCGCTCTCTTCGGTCGAAATGACAGTGAGGGCTTTTTCGCTCCTTTGTCATTCCGTTCCCATTGCTTTCCTGTCATTCCGAGCGCAGCCGAGGAATCTCTGCCACTTGTCATTCCGACCCCCGAAGGGGGGAGAGAATCCCCTCGGTCGTTGTTGGATAAGGGGGCTCGCTTCGCTCGGTATGACAGGAAACAGACAGGCATTCCAAAATACGTCATGTTGAGCTTGTCGAAACATCGCCTTAAAAATAAAACATTGGCAGAAAGAGCGCCGCCGTTTTCCTTGCAAGGAAAACGGCGGCGCGACCTTCTTTCATTCAGCCCCGATCATACGCGGGCAGTTAGTTATTTTTGAGCCATTCCTGCGCCTTTGCCTTCGTGTAGGAAGTGATTCCCTCATGAGGATAAGGCGATTCGGCGCCGCCGTTCACATACAGAAAATAGTCCCCGTCGGGCGTCTGGTACATCGTCGTCTCGTATCCCGTGGGATCACCGAAAACGCCGCAGACCACCTTTTTGACGACGGTTGCCGTCTCGGTATCGAACGTCTTTGTCTTCGTCGTTTTTACCATGTGCTTTCTCCTTTCAAAATTTTCTCTTATTTTACCCGTTTTGCGAAAAAACGTCAAACAAATCGCCCGCTTTTTCGGATTTCTTTAATTTGTGAAATTTCACACCACTTGCTGTGAATTTTTATCCGCGCCGCCGCTGAGAACCGTATCAATCGCGCGCGCGATCGCCTCCGCCATCATGTACACGAGATTGAGGCGCGTCAGGTTGAGCGACGCATAGGGAAACGCCGATTTCTTCGCGAGAATCCCGAGAATCGAAATGTCCCCCACTTTGCCCAAACGTTTGTTTGCCCCCGATCCGGGACGGAGGGGGGTATCGGAGAGCTTGATGAGCCCGATCTCGCTCTCTTCGCCCACGGCGGCGTCCACGGCGATGATCTTCGCGTTCGGGTGCGTCTGGCGTAAAAACTCGCGCACATACCGCACTTCCTTCGCCGTGACGGGAGCGCGAAGCGTTCCATAGACGTATCCGCCGCAGGCGGACGCCGTGCGCCGCACCATCGTCCCGACAATGGGACCGAGACTGTCGCCGATTGCCAGATCGCTGCCGATACAGAGCAGGACGGGCGGAGCGTCGCCGTCGCCGAGCATGCGTTTGATCGCGCGCGCCATGCCGAGCGGCGACATTGTGTTGCAGACGTGAAAAGCATATTCCATGAATTTGTTCCCCTTTCGCTCTTTTCCGTGAAAGTTTGGACTTGATCGCAAATATTTATAACGTGGCGTGCTTAAAAACAGGACAAAACGGTTAAAAAATGTTATAATAGGATGGAAATCATCCGGAGGTTCGCCTTGCAAGATTTATTACTCGCGTCCGGAAGCTGGACGCTCGATCTGATCTTTGTTCTGATTCTTGTATTCGGAACGGCGCTCGGCGCATACCGAGGTTTTGTTCTCGGCGTCTGCAAACTCAGCGGGCGGCTGTTCTCTTTGATTTTCGCCGTCATGTTCTGCGTGTCGTTTGCAAACTTCCTTGAACTATGCTTCGGCATGACGACGGCGATCACGAACGGAATCGCAAACGCCTATCTCGGCAATGAGGCGTATTCGACTGCGCTGGCGCAAGACGTTGCGGGCGCAAATATCAGCGAAGCGCTCAGTCAGCTCGGCGTCGGCGCTTTCTCGCGATGGCTCATCTCGGCGTCCTACGCAAACGTCGATGTCATTCCCGCGGGAACCCAGCCCGCCGTTCTCATCGCCTCGGTCTTTGCGAAATGGATTGCGATCGTCATCGCCTTTGTTGCCTTGATTCTCTTGTTCCGGATCGGTGCGAGACTTCTCGGGAAACTGCTTACGGGCGTCGTCGATAAATTCTCTCCGCTCCGTGCCGTCAATCAACTCCTCGGTGCGATCTTGGGATTGCTCAAATCCCTCATCGCCGTCTTTCTGCTCCTCATGTTGATGAATTGGCTCCCGATTGCGGGATTGCACGAGTTCATCGGGTCGAGCACGATCGTCGGGAGCATCTTCACTTCGGGGTGGTTCCAGAGTGCGACGAGTTATGCGATCTCGGGACAGTGGTTCAGCGATTATATCTCAAAACTTATTCATTGACGGATGCGGCGTGCGAATTTCGGTTTGCACGCCATATTTTTGCGCAAGATGTTATTTTATGCGTTAATTGTTTCACATGAAACATTGCTTTTTCGGGGGATTCCCCTCGGAATGTTTCACATGAAACTTTTTCGGGGGCAAAAACGGGTACGCAAGGCAATTTTTGGGTAAAATCTTCCCAAGAATACGAAAAATAGGTGATAATTATGAAAAAAGGAAAAGAAATGCATGGATTTGCTTGCCAAGCGGGCGGAAATATGATACAATAACAAGGCAAACATGCTCATACTATGGGCAAATGATATTTATAAGGAGTGCAAATTGAGTAAAACAGTAAAAGTAGTGATTGCGGTGGTTCTCGTTGCCGTTCTCGGAATCGGGATTTACTTCGCCGTAAGCACGATGCTCAACAACCAGAAGCAGGTCTCGTATGACGACTTCATTGCGCATATCGAAGGCGGCAGTCCCGAGCGTGACGAAAGCGGGAATCCGATCAAGGACGCCGACGGAAATTACGTCATCAAGCCGAATGAGCAGCTGCTTCGGATCAGGAAAATCCGTTTTGATGGCTACCGCTATTATGGATATACGAACGAAAATTCGAGCGTTTATACCTATATTACGGTCGGACCCAGCCAATACACGGCGGATTCCCCCGACGTTGCCCGTTGGACGGCGATGGGAATCAAGATCTACTTTGAGGATCCGAACGCGGGAGCGGGATGGAGCAACTTCATCTATATCGCCGTGCTCGTCGTCGGAATTATCGCGTTCTTCCTCGTGCTCCGCGCGACGAGCGGCGGGGGCGGGAAGGTGATGAACTTCGGCAAGACGAAGGCGAAGATCTCCACCAATCTGAAAGTGCGCTTCTCCGATGTGGCGGGCGCAGAGGAAGAAAAGACCGAACTTGCCGAAGTCGTCGAGTTTTTGAAGAGCCCGAAGAAGTTCTCCGATCTTGGCGCAAGAATCCCGAAGGGCGTCCTTCTCGTAGGTCCTCCCGGAACGGGCAAAACGCTGTTTGCGAAGGCGGTGGCGGGAGAAGCGGGCGTTCCGTTCTTCTCGGTCAGCGGATCCGACTTCGTGGAGATGTACGTCGGCGTCGGAGCCTCGCGTGTGCGCGATCTGTTTGATCTCGCCAAGCGGAACCAGCCCTGTATCATCTTCATCGACGAAATCGACGCAGTCGGGCGCCAGCGCGGCGCAGGGCTCGGAGGCGGACACGACGAACGCGAACAGACGTTGAACCAGATCCTCGTCCAGATGGACGGCTTTGATTCCAACGAGGGCGTCATCGTCATGGCGGCGACAAACCGTGCCGACATTCTCGACAGCGCACTCTTGCGCCCCGGGCGCTTCGACCGTCAGATCTATGTGCACATGCCCGACGTTAAGGGGCGTGAACAAATTTTGAAGGTACACGCGCGCAACAAGCCGCTGGCGCCGGACGTCAATTTCCGCACGATCGCGCGGATTACGAGCGGGTTCTCGGGCGCGGATCTTGCCAATCTTCTGAATGAGGCGGCGATCCTTGCGGCGCGCGCCGGCAAGACAATGATCGGTAATCTCGAACTTTACGAGGGGATCAACAAAGTCATCATGGGACCGCAGAAGAAGAGCCGCGTCGTGACCGAGGAGGAGAAGAAGGCGACCGCCTACCACGAATCCGGGCACGCGATCATCGCGAAGCTCTGCGAATACTGCGACAATGTGCAGGAGGTCTCGATCATTCCCCGCGGCATGGCGGCGGGATACACCCTCACCCGCCCGGACGACGACAACGACCGCTACACCTTCAACCGCCTCATCGACAGCATCTGCATGCTTCTCGGCGGCAGAGCGGCGGAAGAGCTTGTCATTCACGACGTCAGCGCGGGCGCGTCCAACGACATCCAGCGCGCCACGAACAGCGCGCGCAAGATGGTCACCGAATGGGGCATGAGCGAGAAACTCGGTCCGATCTGCTACGGCAGCGACGGTCCCGTCTTTCTCGGCAGGGATTACGAGCAGAGAAACACATACAGCGAGGAGACGGCGGGGATCATCGACGAGGAGATCAACCGCATCGTCACATCGGCATATACGCGGGCGAAGAAGATGCTCTCCGACAACCGCAGCATTCTCGACAACATGTCCCGCGTGCTCGTGGAACGGGAGACGATCTACACCGAGGAAGTCGATATGCTCATGCAGGGCGCAAGTTGGGGCGACGTGCTCAAATATATGGAACAGCACGACAAGGACGCGCCCGACAATCCGTTCGGGAAACAGGAAAAATCCGAGCCTCAGGCAAAGCCCGGGGAAAAGACGCTTCCCGAGGGGAAACACGACGAAGATAAGAGGTAACGGATATGGGAAAGATCATACCATTTTCCAACCAGAAGGGCGGCGTCGGCAAGACGACGACCTGCGTCAACATGGCGGCATATCTTGCAAAGGCGGGGAAGAAAGTTCTGCTTGCGGATATCGACCCGCAGGGAAATGCAACCACGGGGTTGGGTTTTTCGAAGAGCGCGCTGAAAAAATCGGTCTACAACGTGCTGATCGAGGGCGAGGACGTCAAGGACAATATCCTCGAAACCGAGATGAAAGGGCTGGATCTTCTGCCTGCGAATATTGATCTCGCGGGGGCGGAAGTGGAGCTCGTCTATAAGAAAAACAGAGAACGGGTATTAAAAACGGCGCTTGAAAAGGTGCGCGACGACTACGATTTCATTCTCGTCGACTGCCCTCCGTCGCTCGGGCTCATCACGATCAACGCGCTTGCCGCGGCGGACAGCGTGATCATTCCCATCCAGAGCGAATATTACGCGCTCGAAGGACTGAGCCAGCTCATGAATACGATCTCCCTCGTGCAGAAACATCTCAACAAGGGTCTCCGCGTGGAGGGCGTTGTGCTGACGATGCACGACAGACGTTCCCTCATCAGCCGCCAGATCGCGCAGGAAATCAAGAGATACTTCACCAAAAAACTGTATGAGATCGTCATTCCGCGCAACGTGCGCCTCGCCGAGGCGCCCAGCCACGGGAAACCCATTCTGCTGCACGATCCGCGCTGTATGGGCGCGCGGGCGTATGCGGCGCTCACCGAAGAATTTTTGAAAAAAACGGAAGGAGGAGAATAAGCAATGGCAAAAGGACTCGGAAGAGGGCTCTCCGCGCTGTTCAGCGACACGGTGGAGGCATATGAAAACGCGCAGGGCGACGCGCCCGAAACCGGCGTGACCGAACTGCCCCTCGCGCAGATCTTTCCCAATCCCGACCAGCCGCGGAAGGTGTTCGACGAAGGCGCGCTTGCCGATCTTGCCGTCTCGATCAAAGAGCACGGCGTGATCAGCCCGATCGTCGTCAACCGCAACCCGGACGGGACGTACATGATCATTGCGGGCGAACGCAGATACCGCGCCGCGAAACGCGCGGGACTGACGAGTATCCCCGCCGTTGTGAAGGATCTCGACGAGCGGGAGATCCAGGAAGTCTCCCTCATCGAAAACCTGCAACGCGAGGATCTCAACCCGATCGAAGCGGCGTACGGCATGAAAAAACTCATGGAGGAATTTTCCCTCACGCAGGAAGTTCTGGCGGAGCGGCTCGGCAAGTCGAGACCCGCGATTGCCAACACGTTGCGACTTTTAACCCTCTCCGACGAGGTGATCGCGCTCGTGCGGGACGGAAAACTCTCCTCGGGGCACGCCCGTACGCTCGTGCCCGTCCCGAAGGAAGCGCAGGCGGAACTTGCGCGGGAGTGCGTGAAAAACGGGTGGTCGGTCCGCGAGACGGAACGCGCCGTCAAGCAGTATCTCAATCCCCCCGAAGTGCTCGCAAAGGAGAAGGAGCGCAAGAACGCGCTCGCGAACGCGGAGCTCATGCACCTTGTGGAGCGCCTCCGCACGACGTTCAAGACGAAGGTCTCCCTTATCGGCACCGAGAAGAAGGGCAGGATCTACATCGACTACTATTCCCGCGACGATCTCGACCGCATCTATGAGATGCTCGACATCATCGACCGCGAGGAGTGATCCCTCCCGCGCGGAAAAAATAACAAAAAAGGATGGATTTTTTTCGCACGTCTCCCCATTTTTAACGCGGGAACGTGCGAAACATTATGCTTGAATTTCAAAAATCAAAGAAGGAACAGCCCGAATTTGCGCCCTATTTTGCGGCGCAGAGACTGCACATCAGCGATTTCTCGCTCGGGTTCCAATTTATGTGGCACGACGCCCTTTCGCCCGAATTTGCGTACGCGGGAGGGTGTCTCATTTTGCGCGAATTTTACGCCGGGCGGCACTATTTTCACTACCCGTTGTCGATTTCGGGCTCCGAGGCGGAGGAATCCGCCGCGCTCGACGAGATCGAACGGGACTGCCGCGACCGCCACACCCGCCTCCACTTCACCAACGTTCCGAAGAGCCGTCTGCCGCTCATGCTCGGCAGGTACGGCGCCGATTGTCTCGTGACGAACGTCCGCCGCTGGCGGGACTATCTCTACCGTGCGGAGGACTTCACCGAGTACCGCGGCAAGGCGCGCGCGGGACAGCGCAATCACGTCAACAAATTCCTGAAAACTTACAACGGGTGGCAATTCCGCCCGTACGAACCCTCGGATGAGGCGGCGCTGCTCGCGTTCTTGGAGGAGTACGGCAAGGAGCAGTCCGAGAAGGGCTATCTCGCCCGCGAGGAGCTCTCCGAGACGGTCGAACTCGTCAAACGGCTCGATCAATTCGGGCTGTGCGCGGGCGTGCTGTTTGCGGAGGGGAAGATCGTCGGATTCTCCGTCGGGGAGCGCTGCGGCGACATGACCGTGATCCACATCGAGAAGGCGAACCGCTCCTTCGAGGGCGCGTATCCCATGCTCGCACAGCAGTTTGCGCGCGCGTTTTGCGGGGATGGGGTGCGTTTTATCAACCGGATGGACGACGCGGGCGACCCCGGACTGCGCAAATCCAAGCTGCAATATCTGCCCTGCGAGATCGTGGACAAATTCAACATTCTCCCCCGCCGCGCGATCGACGGCATCTCCCGTCTCCCCGAGATCGCGACCCCGCGGCTGCGTCTTTCGAGGGTGAAGGATGCAGACGCCGCCGAGTACGCCCGTCTTGCGCGGGACGTCGTGCGCAACCGCTATTGGGGATACGATTGGCGGACGGACTGCGACGGCGAACCGGAGGATGAGTACTTTCTGCGGTCGGCGCGCGAGGATTTCAAGCGGAAGGACGAGATGCCGCTCGGGATCTACGCGGAGGGCAGGCTTGCGGGCGAGGCGGTTCTGCACCGGTTCGGATACCGCGGCGAAGTCGAGCTCGGCGTGCGCCTTCTGCCCGAGGCGGAGGGCAAGGGATACGCGTCCGAGGCGATGGCGGCGCTTGCGGAGTACGCGTTCATGAAGCTCGGGCTCGAATGCGCGGAGGCGAAATGTTTCCGCGGGAACAAAAAATCGGCGGCAATGCTCCTGCGTGCGGGGTTCCGCCCCTGCGGCGAGGACGAAACCTACTTCTATTTCCGCAAGACGCCCGAGATGTGAGCGGCAAGGCGCGGAAAAATCGGAAAACGGGCGGAAACGGCAAAAAAACGGGCGGAATGGGAAACAGCGAGGCAAGACAAGTCCGCAAAACAAGTCCGTAAAACGGCGAAGTAAAACGCGTCCGCAAAATCGGGGGAATAAAGAACAAAGGAATTCAAAATATGGGGTCGGGGAGGCGCAAGCCTCCCCAAAATCTATTGTTTTTGGGGGTGTTCTTGGTGAATTTATCCAAAAAAAGGCGAAAAAAAGGTGAAATTTTCACAAAAAAATTTTCCAAATAGCATTGACAAACCCTTTTTGGTGTGCTATATTGATGTCAGTGTAAAATGACGAGGGGGGAAGTCATGATGCAGAAGGACATTCGTTAATCCTTTTTTTGCTACTCTTTTTGGGGAAATCCGGGAAGAGCCGCGGGGTTGACGAATGTCCTTATTTTTTGTATCGGCAGACCGAAAACGGCATTGTCGTCCGAAGCGGACGCGGAAGAACAAGGCAAAGCGCGAGCCCCCAATCGCGCGGAGCGGCGTTCGGAGGCGGAAGCGGAGGGCGTGCACGAGATTCTATTATAAGAGGTAAAGGAATGAAGAAGAAAAAGCTTTTGAAGAGCGCTTCGCTCGTTGCCCTCTCCACTGTGATGATGTGCGGCGCGGGCGCTGCGTTCGCCGGTTGCGGCGGCAGCGATTATGTCGTCTCCATCTCTCTGTTCTGCAACGACAGCGACGTGGACGTCAACCGCGACACCTGTAACAAGTGGGCTGCGGAGTATACCGAAAAACTTCGCGCAAGCGGCGAGATCGGTGCGGAAGAGGTAGTAGAAGTCAACTTCAACTACGACCCTTCCGACTCCAACTACTTTGATGTGCTCATGAACCAGATCTCCGACAACAGCGAGCCCGACGTGTTCTATGTCTCGCCCAAGTATGTCAAGACCTGGCAGAGCATGGGCAGAATTCTCGACCTTACCGAAGGTCTCACCGACGCAGAGAGCAAGGACGATCTGACCGACGTCTGGGAGGACGCGCTCGCACTCTATGCGTATTCGTCCGACACGAACTTCAACCGCGGCGACCGTATCCAGTTCAACGAATCCAAGAACGCATTCGAGACGATTGCAAACGGCACGACGGTCGGCATCTACGGTCTCCCGAAGGACTATTCGAACTTCGGTCTCGGCTTCAACCAGCTCTATTTCACCGAAGCGAACCGCACCGCGCTCACGACCAAGACGACGAACGACAGAAACGGCGCGCACGGCGCGCAGTATAAGGGCGCGGAGCTTACCTACGGGAAGGAGACCGGCGTCATCACCTACGACGCAGACGGCAAACAGGACGCTCCCATCATCACGATCGGCAAGCCCGTCTATTACAGACCGTATAACTTCTACGTCTATCCGAACTACGACGCGGCTTTGGCGGGCGGCGATCCTCTCGCTTGCGCAGTCGATTACTTCACGGGCGGCGACGGCTACTGCGTGACGATCCCCGGCTTCCCCGGCGACACCTTCGAACAGGCGAAGGCATATTGGGATAATACGGACGTCACCATTCCCGACAACATGCAGAACAAGGACGCGAAGTATGATTCGACGCAGGGCTATGTCACCTATACCTATGCGGAATACAGCGCACTCACCTGGGCTGTCACCTACTACTTCAACACCTTCAACTGGGATAACAACGCCGACAACATCGGCGGCTTCACCACCGCGTCGGGCAGAAAGAACGTCTATGGCAACGACCAGTACGACGGCGTGCTCTATCTCCTTCCCTGGCTCGCAGGCAACAACGTCCAGTATCTGAACGCGGCATCCACCAAAGTCTGGAACGACGGCTTAGCCGGCGACAAGAAGGCGACCGACATCGTCAAGAAGGCAGACGCCAAGAAGAACCAGGTTGCAAAGGAAAAGCTCGACGGCACGAACGAACCCATCGACATGGTCTGGGGCGTCAACACCGAGGACTACATCGAGACCGTCGGCGCGTTCCACGCTTACGGCTCCGACTGGAACGGCAACTCCAACAACACGGGCGACACCGACAGTAAGGACAGCGGTTGGGATCTGTTCGTCGCAGGCGCGTGCGTGTTCTACGGCGTCGGTACCTGGAACTCCGGTCCTCTGAACGCTTCGAAACGCGACTATCTCCAATACAGACTCATGCCCGAACCCGTCTCCGAGGACTACGCGCTGTATTCCCTCGTGAAGGGCGCGGACTTCCAGTACGGCAAGGGCGTCGAAGGCTCCGAATACGGCACCTACAAGTCCGAATTCACGGGCGCAGAGATCTTCCAGAATCAGCTTCAACGGCAGGATAAATGGGGCGCGCGTATGGACTCCGTCGGTTACGGCGTCAGCTCGCGCGTTGCAAACGAAGGCTGGAAGAAGGATGCGGCGATCTCCCTCGTCAAATACTTCACCATCAACCGCGAAACGCAGGTCACCCTGACGTATGCGGGCTCCCAGC
>CANRGR010000014.1 GCA_947630245.1 uncultured Clostridia bacterium
CATGACGTTTTTTGGAACGTCTCCGCTGTCATACCGAGGGCGGAGCCCGAGTGTATCCCCTGATACGCAGTCCGCTTCGTGCAGGTGACATTGGGAACGGAGCGTCCTAATGATGTAAAGGATTGCAGAGAAGTATCGAACAATACGTTTTTCGAGGTACGGATATGAATATTTTGGTCGTCGGCGGCGGAGGAAGGGAACACGCCGTCATAAAAAGTCTCAGAAAAAATCCCTCGGTCGGAACGATCTGGTGTCTGCCGGGCAACGGCGGCATCGCGCGCGACGCCGAATGCGTGCCGATCAAGGCGACAGATCTTACCGGAATCACCGATTTTGCAAAGGCGCATCCCGTCGATTTTGCAGTCGTCACGCCGGACGATCCCCTCTGCCTCGGGCTCGTGGATGAGCTCGAAGCGCTTCATATCCCCTGCTTCGGACCGCGCAAGAACGCCGCGATCATCGAGGGAAGCAAGGTCTTTTCAAAGGAACTCATGAAGAAATACGGCATTCCCACCGCGGACAGCCGCGTGTTCTCGGACGCAGACGCCGCGCTCTCCTATCTCAAAACGTGCGGCTATCCCGTCGTCGTCAAGGCGGACGGGCTCGCGCTCGGCAAGGGGGCGGTCATTGCGGACAACTTCGAAGAGGCAAAGTCCGCCGTCGGGAAGATGATGGTCGATAAAATCTTCGGCGAGAGCGGCTCCCGCGTGCTCGTCGAGGAGTTTCTCACGGGACCCGAAGTCTCCGTTTTGTCCTTTACGGACGGCAACGTCGTCGTGCCGATGGTCTCTTCGATGGACCACAAGCGCGCGCTCGACGGCGATCTGGGGCTCAACACGGGCGGAATGGGAACAATCGCGCCCAATCCCTTCTACACGCCCGAGATTGCAAAGATCTGCATGCAGACGATCTTTCTCCCGACAATCGAGGCGATGAGAAAGGAGGGACGGACGTTCCGCGGCTGTCTGTATTTCGGGCTCATGCTCACGCCGCAGGGTCCGAAGGTCATCGAATACAACTGCCGGTTCGGCGATCCCGAGACGCAGGTCGTCCTGCCGCTTCTTAAAAGCGACCTTTTCACCGTCATGCAGGCGTGCCGCAACGGGACGCTGAAAGAGGACATGGTCTCGTTTTCGAAGGGCGCGGCGTGCTGCGTCGTGCTCGCCTCGGAGGGGTATCCGGGACAGTATCGGACGGGCTACGAAATCACCCTTCCCGAGGAGGCGCCGTGGGAGGAGATCTACATCGCGGGCGCGAAGATCTCAAACGGGAAACTCGTCACCGCGGGCGGGCGTGTGCTCGGCGCGGCGGCGACGGGAGAGACGCTCAAAGAGGCGGTGCGGCGGGCGTATTCGCTGGCGGAGAGGATCGGGTTCGAAAACGCATACAAACGGAGCGACATCGGGGCGCGCGCCCTGAGAGCGCTCGGGGAGGAATAAATGGTATACAGAGTCTATGTGGAGAAAAAAGCGGGGTTTGACCGCGAGGCACGCGCCTTGCTCGCCGAAATCCGCGAATTTCTCGGAATCGCGGGCGCGGAGCGCGTGCGTATCATCAACCGCTACGACGCCGAGGACATCGACGAAGCGCTGTTCGGACGGGCGGTCCGCACGGTCTTTTCCGAACCGCAGATGGACGTTGCGACGGAGGAGATTGATCTTTGCGGGGCGAAGTCCTTCCTCACGGAGTATCTTCCGGGGCAGTTCGATCAAAGGGCAGATTCCGCCGCGCAGTGCATCCAGCTCATCTCGAAGGGACGGCGTCCCCTCATCCGCACGGCGAAGGTCTACGCAATCTACGGAAACATCACGGACGGGGAGCTTGCCGCCGTCAAAAATTACGTCATCAATCCCGTCGAATGCCGCGAGGCGGGCGCGGAACTTCCCGCAACGCTGAAAACGAGCTATCCCGTGCCCACGGAAGTGGAGACGCTGCACGGATTTTTGCGGCTCGGACGGGAGGAACGGGCGGAGTTCGTCAAAAAATACGCCCTCGCGATGGACGAGGACGACGTCTCTTTCTGCCAAAAATATTTTGCGGGCGAAAAGCGCGACCCCACGCTCACCGAGATCCGCATGATCGACACCTATTGGTCCGATCATTGCCGCCATACGACCTTTCTCACCACGATCGACGGGGTGAAATTCGAGGACGAACTTCTCCAAAAGACGTATGAGGAGTATCTCTCCGCGCGGGAAGAGATCGGGCGTACGAAGCCCGTCAATCTCATGGACATCGGCACGATCGCCGCAAAAGTCCTCAAAAAGCGGGGCATGCTCGAAAAACTCGACGAGAGCGAGGAGATCAACGCTTGCACCGTCAAAATCAAGGTCAATGTGGACGGAAAAGACGAGGATTGGCTGCTTCTGTTCAAGAACGAGACGCACAACCATCCCACGGAGATCGAGCCCTTCGGGGGAGCCGCGACCTGCATCGGCGGCGCGATCCGCGACCCGCTCTCGGGCAGGAGCTATGTGTATGCGGCGATGCGCGTCACGGGCGCGGGCGATCCCCTCAAATCGGTGGGGGAGACGATGAAGGGGAAACTTCCCCAACGGAAAATCGTGACGACCGCCGCGGCGGGCTATTCCTCCTACGGCAACCAGATCGGTCTCGCGACGGGTCAGGTGGACGAAATCTATCACGAGGGATACATCGCCAAGCGGCTCGAAATCGGCGCGGTCATCGCGGCAACGCCCGCGGGCAACGTGCGCCGCGAGACCCCTCTGCCGGGCGATAAAGTCATCTTGCTCGGCGGCAGAACGGGCAGAGACGGCTGCGGCGGCGCGACGGGATCGAGCAAATCGCACACCGTCGAATCGTTGCACGACTGCGGCGCGGAAGTTCAGAAGGGCAACGCGCCCGAGGAGCGCAAACTCCAACGCCTGTTCCGCAACCGCGAGGCGATGCTTCTCGTCAAGCGCTGTAACGACTTCGGCGCGGGCGGCGTCTCGGTTGCGATCGGCGAACTCGCGGACGGGCTTTCGATCAATCTCGATCTCGTCCCCAAAAAATACGAGGGGCTGGACGGCACCGAGCTTGCGATCTCCGAATCGCAGGAGCGCATGGCGGTCGTCGTCGAAGCGGACAAGGCGGAAACATTCATCGGGCTCGCCGAGCGGGAAAATCTGGAAGCGACGGTCGTTGCGACCGTCACAAAGGAACCCCGCCTCGTCATGACGTGGAACGGCAGGACGATCGTCGACGTCTCGCGCGAATTTCTGAACTCCAATGGCGCGGAAAAGCACACGCGCGCCGAAGTGAAGCGCGCGGCGGCGGTGCGGCGGGAGATCCCGAAGGCATTCGGCGAAGGAATGCGCGCGCTCGCGGGCGATCTCAACGTCTGTTCGAAGCGCGGACTCTCGGAGCGGTTCGACTCGACGATCGGCGCGGGGACCGTCCTCATGCCCTTCGGCGGGAAGTATCAGATGACCCCGCCGCAGGCGATGGTTCATCTCGTGTCCGTCGAAAGGGGACACACCGACACCGTCTCCTACATGGCGTGGGGCGGAAATCCGTATGTTGCCGAACAGAGCCCTTTCCACGGGGCGTATCTCGCCGTCGTCGAGAGCGTGAGCAAGCTCATCGCGAGCGGCGCGTCCTTTGAGGACGTCTATCTCAGTTTTCAGGAATATTTTCTCCGCCTCGGGCACGACCCCGCGCGCTGGGGCGTTCCGCTTGCCGCCCTGCTCGGCGCCTTCAAGGCGCAGCTCGATCTCGGCGTCGCCGCGATCGGCGGGAAGGACTCCATGTCGGGGACGTTCGAACAGATCGACGTTCCGCCCACGCTCGTCTCCTTTGCCGTCACCACGGGGAAGAGCTTTGAGGTCGTCTCTCCCGAATTCAAGGGTGCGGGGCACGACGTCGTGCTTTTGAGCCCGGAATACGATAAAAACGGTCTGCCCGCGGCGGCGTCGCTCAGAAAGAATTTCAATCTCGTCACCCGTTGGATGCGCGAGGGGAAGGTCCTCTCCTGCTTCACGCCGGGCTTCGGCGGCGTCGCGGAGGGCGTGCTCAAATCGGCGATGGGCAACGGGATCGGCTTTGCGTACGAGGAATCCTCTCTCGAACGCATCTTCGGCTACCGCTACGGCGCGTTCGTGCTCGAACTTGCGGACGGCGCGACAGCGGAGGCTCCGCGAATCGGGAAGACGCTCGCGGAAGCTCAGATCGTCTGCGGCGGGGAGCGGATTCCGCTTGCGGAATTGCAGACGGTGTACGAAAACAAGCTCGAACCCGTCTATCCCTGCAACATTCCCGCGCCGGATTCTCCCTGCGAGAAGTTCACCTACGAAAAGCCCTGCCTTTTAGTGCCCGACGTGCGGTACACCCGTCCGCGGGTGCTCATTCCCGTCTTTCCGGGCACGAACTGCGAATACGACACCGCGAAGGCGTTCGAGGACGCGGGCGCGGAGGTGAAGATCTTCGTGATCCGCAACCGCACGGCGGACGACGTGGCGCGCTCGGTCGAGGAGTTCGCGCACCTTTGCAAGTACACGGAGATTGTCTTTCTCCCGGGCGGATTCTCGGGCGGCGACGAGCCGGACGGCTCGGGAAAATTCATCACGGCATTCTTCCGTAATCCCGAAGTAAAGGCGGAGATCGGCGCGCTGCTCGGACAGCGGTCGGGGCTCATGGGCGGGATCTGCAACGGATTTCAGGCGCTCGTCAAGCTCGGGCTCGTTCCCTTCGGCAAGATCATGGATACCGACGCAAGCTGTCCCACGCTCACATACAACGACATCGGGCGGCATCAATCCCGCATTGTGCGGGTGCGGGTCGCTTCCGCCAAATCCCCCTGGCTTTCGGGCGTGCGGGCGGGGGACATCCTGTCCGTGCCCATCTCCCACGGCGAGGGAAAGTTTGTCGCGGACGAACCGCTCATCCGTTCGCTTGCGGCAAAGGGACAGATCATGACGCAGTACGTCGATTTCAAGGGCAATCCCACAATGGACGTGCGTTTCAATCCCAACGGCAGCGCGTTTGCGATCGAGGGCATTCTCTCGCCCGACGGACGGGTATTCGGCAAGATGGGGCATTCCGAGCGCAAGGGCGCGGGACTGTACCGCAACGTCGTCGGCAACTACGAGATGAAACTGTTCGAGAGCGCGGTGAAATATTTCAAGTGATGTTTTCGAACGATTCTTTGCTCGCTTGCTTCGGCTGCGCCTCGCGCGCTGCGAAAAGAATCGTTCGAGGAAACGTGCTTTATCGCCTTAACTTGTTTGTCCTCTCGTTCGTTTCATCGGACAACAAGCGCGAAGTGTCGCGCAAATTGTGGGCGCTTATGGAAAAGCGTGGTTTTCCAACGCGCATGGGGATTTAAAAAAATTACGTTGTCATACCGAGCGGAGCGCGTAGCGCGGAGCGAGTGTATCCCCTGATACGAAGTTCGTTTTGGACAAGGGGATTCACTACTTCGCACTGCGTGCTCGTGCCGCCCTTCGTGAAAAAGAATGCGGGCGGGGCACCGCCTACGGCTCCCTCGGAATGACAAGAAAGCGCCCGTTTTGTCATTTCGACCGAAGGGAGCGAAGCGAATGAAGTGGAGAAATCTCATTTTTGGTTCGCCACATTCTTTGCGTCTGATCAATATTAACATCAAAAAAGGAGATCATCCATGAAATCGGATATCGAGATCGCACAGGAGGCAAAATTACTGCACATCCGCGACGTCGCGGCAAAACTCGCTCTCTCGGAGGACGAGATCGAGTACTACGGCAAGAACAAGGCGAAGGTCGGGCTCGACATCATGAAGCGTCCCAACCGAGACGGCAAGCTCGTCCTCGTCACCGCAATCACCCCCACCCCCGCGGGCGAGGGAAAGACGACGACTACGATCGGTCTTGCCGACGGTCTTGCCCGCATCGGGAAGAAGGTCGTCGTCGCGCTCCGCGAGCCGTCGCTCGGTCCCGTGTTCGGCGTCAAGGGCGGCGCGGCGGGCGGCGGATATGCGCAGGTCGTGCCGATGGAGGACATCAATCTTCACTTCACGGGCGACTTTCATGCGATCGGCGCGGCGAACAACCTGCTCTGCGCCATGCTCGACAATCATATCTTTCAGGGCAACGAACTCGGGATCGACCCCGAGACGATCACCCTCCGCCGCTGTGTGGACATGAACGACCGCCAGCTCCGGTTCATCGAGGACGGGCTCGGCGGCGGAAAGAACGGCGTGCCGCGGAAGGACGGTTACGACATCACGGTGGCGAGCGAAGTGATGGCGATCCTCTGCCTCGCCACGTCCCTCTCCGATCTCAAAGCGCGGCTTGCGCGGATCATCGTCGGCTACAACCGAAGCGGCGCGCCCGTCACGGCGGGGGATCTCAAAGCCGCGGGGGCGATGTGCGCCCTGCTCAAAGACGCCTTAAAGCCCAATCTCGTGCAGACGCTCGAAGGAACGCCCGCGTTCGTCCACGGCGGTCCCTTCGCCAACATCGCGCATGGGTGCAATTCGGTCGTGGCGACCCGCACGGCGCTCAAACTCGGCGACTATGTCGTGACGGAGGCGGGATTCGGCGCAGATCTCGGCGCGGAAAAGTTTCTCGACATCAAGTGCCGCTTTGCGGGATTGAAGCCCGCGGCAGTCGTCATCGTGGCGACGGTGCGCGCCCTCAAAATGCACGGCGGACTTCCCAAGACGGAGCTCGGAAAGGAGGATCTGAACGCGCTCGCGGCGGGGATTCCCAACCTTCTCCGTCATGTCTCGAATATTGTCAACGTCTATCATCTGCCCGCGGTCGTCGCGGTCAACCGCTTTCCCACGGACACCGACGCGGAGATCGCCCTCGTCATCGAGCGGTGCAAGGAGCTCGGCGTGAACGTGAAGCTCTCCACCGTCTGGGCGGAAGGAGGCAAGGGCGGGGAGGAGCTCGCCCGCGAAGTCGTGCGGCTGTGCGGCGAAAAGAGCGAATTTACCTATTGTTACGACGAAAAACGTCCTATCAAGGAGAAGATCGCCTCGATCGTGACGAAGATCTACGGCGGCAGGGACGTGTGCTATACCCCAGAGGCGGAGGAGGAGATCGCCCGCCTCACGGCGCTCGGATTCGGCGAGACGCCCGTCTGCATGGCAAAGACGCAATACTCGTTCTCGGACGATCAGACCAAACTCGGCGCCCCGCGGGACTTCACCGTCACGGTGCGCAAGGTCAAGATCTCGGCGGGCGCGGGATTCGTCGTCGCGCTCACGGGCAATATCCTCACGATGCCGGGACTTCCCAAAGTCCCCGCCGCGGAGAAGATCGACGTGGATGAAAACGGCGTGATCTCCGGTCTGTTCTGATCGCCGTTGCCGCGGCATGGGGTTGCGGCGGAGTTTTGGATGATGCAAGATCAAATCCGGTTCATGAAAGACGCCGTGCCTTTCCTTCTCGGCTGGTACGGCGCGGCGAAGCGGGAGCTTCCCTGGCGCGGGACGCGCGATCCCTATGAGATTCTCGTCTCGGAGATCATGCTCCAACAGACCCGCGTGGAGGCGGTGAAGGGGTACTATGCCCGCTTTCTCGAAAAATTCCCCACGGCGGAGGCGCTTGCGGCGGCGGACGAGGAGGAAGTCCTTAAAGCGTGGGAAGGGCTCGGCTACTATTCCCGCGCGCGCAACCTGCACCGCGCCGCCCGCATCATCGCGGAGCGGGGATTCCCCACGTCGCCGAAGGAAGTCCGCGCGCTTCCGGGCGTGGGAGACTATACGGCGGGCGCGGTCTGCTCCATCGCCTTTTCCCTGCCCTGTCCCGCCGTGGACGGGAACGTTCTGCGCATTCTGACCCGTCTCTTTGCGGACGGGCGCAACATCGACGACGGCGCGACGCGCGCCTCGTTCTCCGCTCTGCTGCAATCGGTCTATCCCCCCGAGGCGGGCGAGTTTTGTCAGGCGCTCATGGAACTCGGGGCGATCGTCTGCCTGCCGAACGGGGATCCGCTCTGCGGGGAATGCCCGTGGCGGGAGCTCTGCCGCGCGCATGCGCTCGGGCGGGAGGGGGAGTTCCCCGTCCGCGCGGAGAAAAAAGAGCGCAAGATCGTCCCGCTCGACGTGTTCGTATTCGAGCGCGGCGGAACGTACGCCCTGCGCAAGCGGGACAAGAGGGGACTGCTCGCGGGACTGTGGGAATTTCCGAACGCCGCGGCGGGGGAGACAAATCTCGAAGGACGGACAATCGCCGCGCAGAAACGGGCGATCCATATCTTCACCCATGTGGAATGGCGGATGACGGGGTATCTCGTCCGCGGGGACGCGGAGGGGTTCGGCGGGCTCGTCTGGGCGTCGGCGGAGGAGATCCGCACGCGCTATGCCCTGCCCGCGGCATTCCGTGCGTTTACAAACTGGCTCTCATAACGGGCGCCGTGAAATCATACAAAGGAAGAAGAATATGAGCGGATTTCTTGCCTACAAATTTGCACACAGACACGGGGTCGTCTCGCTCCGTTATGTCGCCGCGATCTTTTTTCTGCTGTCCCAGCTCGCGATCCTTTTCGTCATCGCGCACTATCTCGAAGTCGCCGATCTGATTTTGCAGGACACGAACAACGACGTGATTGACCTTTTCGCGGTGTACACGCATGCGAAGATGTTCCGTATCGAAGGGGGATGGGGCACGTTTCTCAATGTGATGCGTTCGCTCGGGAGTCTTGTGATCCCGCTCTATTTCGTCGCCACGGTCTCGTTCGTGCTCAATCTCAAAAACGACTCGCTCGGAGAGCTCACCGCGCGCAACGCGCTCATCGCGATCATCTTTTTCCTGGTCGAAACAATCGTGATCGCATTTGCGATCGTGCTGCTCTCGGTGCTCATCATGGGGGTCTGTTTCCACCTTTCCCAGCAGTTTCCCAATCTCTACACCATTCTTTCGGATCTGTTCAAGCGCATGGACATCGAAGTGTACGGCGAATCGCTTTCGCAGTTCGGCGATCCCTCCGAGGCAGCGCAGTACATTCTGATCAGCTATATCCTCACAAAGATCCCTTCCCTCAACATCTTTATCGATCTGTTCCTCTGCCTTTCGATCTGTATCTTCGTCACCGTCCGTCCCAAGTGGGCGAACAGGAAATGGAAGCTCCGTCTCTTCCGCGCGGGCGCGCTCCTGCCCATCGGATATGTGATCTCGGCGTTCCTGATCAACGGGCTGTCCCATTCGGGCTACATCTGGTCGGATTCGTCCTTGCTCACGATGATCCCCGCAAGGACACTGCCCGTCTATCTTTTCTTCGGCTGTATCATGCTGTGCCATCGGATGCAGGCGAAGCCGCCCATGCGCGTGTGGGAGAATCTCACCGTCCTCCCGCGCGGGGACAGAAAGATCCTCGGCGACACGGCGGTTCTCGAAACCCGGCGGGAGGCGCATTTGCGCGCCCTCCGCATGGCGATCTTCCTCTCCGTCTGCCTGTTTCTCATCAGTATGATTGATCTCTGCTTCCATTTCACGGACTTCGGGGCGAAATGGGGGCTCGGGAAGTCCTATTATGCGGCGTGCGGGATTCCCTTCCTGTTCTTTTTCGACGACCGCAAGCCCGTCAAGCGGAAGTATTACAGAATCTTCTCGGTGCTGTATTTCCTCGTGATCTGCGTCCTCGTGTTTTTGTATATCCGCGAGATCTTTTAAGGCGCGGAGAAGATTTTCGGCGGCGGGCGTTCGGCGCCCGCCGCCGTTTTGAAATGTGGTTGACATCCGCGCGCGCATCTGTTATAATCGTTTCATATGGTTGCAAGAGGAAAATTCATTGTTTTCGAGGGAGGGGACGGCAGCGGCAAGAGCACGCAGCTCAAACTTCTCTCCCAATATCTGCAAGAGAAGGGCGTTCCCGTCTTTCTCACGGGCGAGCCGACGGATTCCCCCTTCGGCGCGCAGATCCGCTGTTGTCTCTCGGGCAGAATCGAGACGGACGAGCACACGATCGCCGCGCTCTTCGCCGCCGATCGGCTCGATCATATCCGCAACAAGACGAGCGGCATCGAGCGGAAACTCTCGGAGGGGACGACGGTTCTCTGCGACCGCTTCTATCTCTCCTCCTTTGCCTACAACGGCGGGCTCGTCCCGCTCGAATGGGTCATCGCGCTCAACACGCCCGCGATGGAACTGCTCACGCCCGATCTCACCGTCTATCTCGACGTTCCGCCCGAGGAGGGAATGAAGCGGGTCGCCCGCCGCGGCGAATACGAGCGCTATGAGACCCTCGAACGGCAGAAGGCGATCCGCGCGAAATATTTCGAGCTGTTCGAGCGGTTCGGATCGCGGGAGCACATCGCCGTCGTCGAGAGCGGCAGCAACAAGGAACAGACGCAGGAGAAAATCCGCGGAATTGTCGGCGGAGTGTTCGGATTCTGATATGGAAAATATGCTTTCGGTGGGCGTCATCTTAAAGCCGCAGGGCATCCGCGGCGAAGTCAAAGTCAAGCCGTATACGGACAGCGCGGAGGACCTGCTCGGGCTCAGGCGCGTCTTTTTGGACGGCGAGGAGCGGAAGATCCTCTCGGCGCGGGTCGGCGCGGGAGTTGCGTTTTTGGGGCTCAAAGGCGTACCCGACCGCAACGCCGCCGAGCTTCTGCGCGGAAAGGAACTGTTCATTCCGCGCGAGGAGGCGCCCGATCCGGGCGAGGGAAGATACTACATCGCGGATCTTTTGGGCAGTGAAATCGTCACGGAAGAGGGGGAATCCCTCGGGATCCTCAAAGAGATCCATCAGGCGGCAACGGACGTCTATTTTCTCGACAGCGGCGGGAAGGAGATCCTCTTCCCCGCGGTCAAGGGCGTCGTCACATCCGTCGACGTCGCCGCAAAACGCATCACGGTCGATCAAAAACGCTTCCGCGAGGTGGCGGTGATATGAAGATCACAATCCTCACCCTGTTTCCCGAAATGTTCGCGCCGCTCTTTTCGAGCATCATCGGAAGAGGCGTCAAAGAGGGGAAACTCTCCATCGAGACGGTGAATATCCGCGATTACACCGAGAACAAGCAGAAGAAGTGCGACGATTATCCCTTCGGCGGCGGCGCGGGGCTTGTGATGACCGCCCAGCCCATCGGCAGCGCGATCGAGGCGGTCGATCCCGAACACAGGGCGCTCCGCATCTATCTCTCCCCGAAGGGCAAGACGTTCCGTCAGGAGATGGTGTATTCTCTCGTCGAGCGGGAGCATATTGTGCTCCTGTGCGGACATTACGAGGGAATCGACCAGCGCGCGATTGATCTCTTCATCGACGAGGAACTCTCAATCGGGGACTATGTTTTAACGGGCGGGGAACTGCCCGCAATGGTTGTCGCCGACTGCGTTGCGCGCTATGCGGAGGGCGTGCTCTCCCCCGAAAGTCTCGTACAGGAGAGCTTTTCGGAGAATCTGCTCGAATACCCGCACTACACCCGCCCCGTGGAGTACCGCGGACTGCGCGTGCCCGAAGTCCTTCGGAGCGGAAACCATGCCGAGATCGACAAGTGGCGGCGGGAACAGTCGATCGCGATCACCCGAAAGAACCGCCCCGATCTTTTGAAGTAAGAAACGGCGGCGCGACCTTCGCCGCAAAGAAACATATGTGTTTTCCCGTTCGGGGCGGAGCCCGTGGAGCTCCCGAACGCATTCGAACCCGAGAGAATCGAGGGTGAGACAAGCGGCGAGAAAAAGAAATGTGTGAATAAAAGAAATGTTTGAAAAAAATAACGCCGAGAGCCGTAGCGCGAATTGATTTCGCGCGTAAAGCGGCGAACGACCATAGCAATCACGACATTTCTTTTTACTACGAACGCCGCTTCTCGTTCGGGGCGGAGCCCGTGGAGCTCCCGAACGCATTCGAACCCGAGAGAATCGAGGGTGAGACAAGCGGCGAGAAAAAAGAAATGTGTGAATAAAAATATGAAAACGATTCAATGGTATCCGGGTCACATGGCGAAGGCCATGCGGATCATGGAGGAAAACCTGAATTTATGCGACGCGGTCGTGTGCGTGCTCGACGCCCGCGCGCCCGCCTCCTCGTTCAACCCCCGCTTAAAGACGATGGCGGGGGAGAAACCCGTGCTCTATGTCCTCAATAAGGCGGATCTTGCGGGAAGGACGGAGGAGCTCTGCGCGTCGATGGAGCGGGCGGGAAACCGCGCGCTTGCGCTCTCCGCGAACGGGCGGAACGCCGCGCGGGTCCTCTCTGCCGCCATGGAGGAGATCGCGGGGGAGAAGGCGGCGCGCCTCAAAGAGAAGGGCTCGGGGAAGCCGCTCCGCTTTTTGATCGCGGGTGCGCCCAATACGGGCAAGAGCGCCCTCATCAACGCGCTCTCGGGCGCGAAGAAGGCGCAGGTGGGGGATAAAGCGGGTGTCACCAGAGCAAAGCAGTGGGTGAAGTGCGGCTCGTTCGACGTCATGGACAACCCCGGCGTCATGCCGCCCGCCCTCTCCGACCAGACCCTCGCCCGCCGTCTTGCCTATATCGGCTGCGTCAACGACGAAATTCTCGCCCTCGACGAGATCGCCCTGTGTCTCATCGGCGAGCTGTCCGAAAAATATCCCGCGGGACTGTTCGAGCGGTACGGAATCGAGGGGGAAACCCCCCTTGAAATGCTCGAAGCGGTCTGCCGGAAGCGGGGATTTCTGCTCCGCGGCGGAGAGTACGACTTCGAGCGCGGCGAAAAAGCGGTTCTCGACGATTTCCGCAAGGGCAAACTCGGCAGGATCTGTCTCGACGGCGCGGACGATCTCAGAGCGGTCGGGCTCGGGGGATAACGATGGACGAACTTACATATGAACGGGAATACTTTGCGCAGGGGTATTGCGCCGTGGCGGGCGTGGACGAAGTCGGCAGGGGTCCGCTTGCGGGTCCCGTCGTCTGCGCGGCGGTGATTCTCCCCCTCGACGAGGCAAAGCGGATTCCCGGGATCGACGACAGCAAAAAGCTCTCCGCGAAGAGGCGGGAAGAGCTCTCCGAGCGGATCCGCGAGATCGCCGTCGCCTGCTCCGTCTCGGAAGTGGACGAGAAGATAATCGACGAGATCAATATCCTGCAAGCGACGCGCTTGGGAATGAAGCGCGCGGTCGAGGGGCTGGAAATTCCGCCCGACTTTGTTCTCACGGACGGAAATATGACGCTCGACATCGCCTTTCCGCAGCGGAGCGTCATCAAGGGGGACGCGCTCGTATGTTCGATCGGCGCGGCGAGCATTCTCGCAAAGGTCTACCGTGACAAGCTCATGGCAAACTATGCCGCCGAGTTTCCCGAGTACGGCTTCGAACGGAACGCGGGATATGGAACCAAAGAGCACATCGGCGCGATCAGGGAGCACGGAATATGCAGAATTCACCGCAGGACTTTCGTAAAAAACTTCTGGGACGGCAGGGAGAGGAGCTGACCGCCCGCTATCTCAAAAAGCATGGATACAAGATCCTCGAACGCAATTTCTCGACTCCGTTCGGCGAGGCGGATCTCATCGCCCTGAAAAAGGGGACGTATTGCTTTGTCGAAGTCAAGACGCGCACAAAGGAGGAGTACGGGCTTCCCTCGGAGGCGGTGGACGCGCGCAAGCGCGAGCGATACCGCAAGATCGCATGGTTTTACTGCAACATGCTCCGCGAGGAGGTGCCCTGCCGGTTCGACGTGGCGTCCGTTCTCGACGGACAGCTCGAATATTTCGAAGGCGCGTTTATATAGCGCGCTTTTTTTGTTGCGGCAACTTTCCCGGAGCGACTTTTTTGCGCGCAAACCGCGGAAACATGCGCCGCGGGGGTTGCGTTTTTTCGGGGAAAATGGTATAATTTCAAAGAGAGACATCAATCATTCGGGGCGGCGGCGGCCGCAGAGGAAACTTATGGCGATCAAGAAAGCAAAAAAAGATCTGAAAGAAAAAATCACTCTCGGGCTCCGCATCCCGAAATATGCGGGATTTCAGGACTGTTTCCTGCAAACGCCCGCGATCATCCAGATCAGGAGCGGACTGCCCGAGAACGTCGAACTCACCGTGCGGCTCTTCGACGGCAACAACCTGCTCATTCCGTTTGAGACGGCGGTGACGGTCCCCTTCGAAAGCTCGGTGGAAGTGACTGCGGAGAGCGTTTTCTCTCCTCTTTTCTTCGCGGAGAACGACGCGGCGAAGGCGCTCAACGTGACCGCGACGGCGTTTCTCGGCGACGCGGAAGTCGCCTCCGTCACGGAGAGCGTCGTCGCGCTTCCCTACGACGGGTGGGAGGGGCTCGGCGGCAATGCGGAGCGGCTCGCCTGTTTCGTCCGTCCGCGCCTTTCCGACTGCGGCAGGATCCTCGAAGAGGCGGGCAAGCGGCTCAGACGCTGGAATCTCAATTCGGAGCTCTACGGGTACACGGGCGCGAATAAAAACACGGTGCGCCAGATCGCGGCGGCGGTCTATGCCTCCGTCAAGCAGTTCTCCGTCGAGCGGGAAGAGGAGGATCTCTCCGCGCCCGTGCTCGCCGTGCCCCGCGAACCCATTCTGAAATGCAGAAAGGCGACCCCCTTGCAACTCGCCGTTTTCACGGCGGCGTGTCTCGAAGCGGCGCACCTGCATCCCGTGATCGCGCTCGGCAAAAACGGGCTCGGCGTCGGCGTATGGCTGTACGAGAGCTGTTTTCTCGACACCGTCTCGGACGACTGCGACATCGTCTCCAAATACATCTCCGAGGGGATCAACAATCTCAGTTTCTTCGATGTCGAAGATCTCTTCTTCCAGCGCAACGCGGCGTTCACCCCGTCGGAGACGCACTTTTCCCAAAAACTCAAAGAGGGGTATTTCGAATATTTCGTCGACTTGAAGAGATGCCGCCTTGCGGGAATCCCGCCCATGCCCCTCCGCGGCATGGGACTCAAAGGCGTGGAGCTCCTCAAAGATGAGGACATGTCGGACGAATCCGCGCCCGCTCCCCTCCGCGAATACAAAAAACTCAGCCTCGAAGGCAAACAACCCAAGAACAGGCAGTGGGAGCGGCGGCTGCTCGATCTCACCGCCAAGAACGCCCTCCTCAACTTCACGGGCAAGAACGCGCTCCATGTCTGCACGGCGGACGGGGATGAACTCTATGCCCGTCTGAGCGAGAGCGGCATGAGCCTCCGCGCGGAAAACGCGGCGTGCGAGCCGTTCGGCGCGGAGCTCTCGGACGCCAAGAAGGCGCTCTATAAGCTCCATGTCAAAAAGGGACTCATGAGCGTGTACGGGAGCGCGAACGATCTCACCGAGAACGCGGTGCGGCTCATGCGCAAGAACCGCGAGGCGGAGGAGGAGTCGGGCGCGAAGATTCTCTATCTAGCCTTCGGATTTTTGAGATACGTCTCGCGGGAGGACGGCGAACCGAAGTATGCGCCGCTCGTTCTTTCGCCCGTCGAACTCAGGCGCGCGAAGGGCAACGACGGGTTCGATCTCGAACTCGAAGAGAAGGAATATTTCGTCAATTCCACCCTGCTCGAATCGCTGAAACAGGAATTCAACATCGACGTGCGCGGGCTGGGGGACGGCGTGACGGGTCTGAAAATCTCCGAGATCCTCGCAATGGTTCTCGCCGAGACGGCGACGATGAAGGGCTGGACGGTCACGAAGGACGTGTATCTCTCCTCCTTCTCCTTCCGCAACTATCTGATGTGGAACGACATCCGCCGCCATTTCGACAGTCTCAAAGAGAACGCCGTCGTCGGCGCGCTGCTTTGCGGCAGAATGGAGCGGACGGCAGGCGCCGACGTGCGCGAAGAGGACGAGGGGGATCCGCAGGGGACGCTCATTCCGCTCCCCGCGGACAGCTCGCAGTATTCCGCGATCGCGCTCTCCCGTGCGGGCGTGAGTTTCGTCCTGCACGGTCCGCCCGGAACGGGCAAGAGCCAGACGATCACGAACATGATCGCAAACGCCCTCGAGGACGGCAAACGGGTGCTCTTCGTCGCAGAGAAGAAGGCGGCGCTCGACGTCGTCAAAAAGCGGCTCGATTCCATCGGCATCGGCGATTTCTGCCTCGAACTGCACGGCGGCAAGACGGACAAATCGGACGTCTTGAAGCGGCTCGACGCAACGCTCTCGGCGGGGAAAATTCCCGTGTCCGACCGGTTCGCGCGCGAGGCGGAGGAAGTGGCGCAGCTGCGCTCGGAGCTCAAAAATCCCATGCTCGCCCTGCACAAGAAGCGCAGGCTCGGGATCTCCGTCTATGAGGCGATTCTGAACTATCTCAAAAACAAGGACGCGCCCGACGTGATGGCGATCGAGACGTCCTTCTACGACTCTCTCACCGAGCGCAAACTCGCGGAGTGCAGGAGCAGGATCCTCTCCGCCGCCGCAGCGGCGAAGGAGTGCGGCGGAGTGTTCAACTCTCCCTTCGAGAACGTCAATCTCACCGAATACAGCCGTCCGCTCCGCGATCATATCTTCTGTTCTTGCGAAGTTCTGCTCGTCGAGATCAAACATCTCAAAGCCTATCTCGCGCTCTTCCTCGAATTTTACCGCCAGAAGATCTCCGCGATCACCCGCAAAAAACTCGACAACCTCTGCACACTCGCGCGCAATCTCTCCTCGGGCGTCTACAACAAGTATTTCGCCAACGCGAGCGAGGAGCAGTTTTACGTTTTCTACAACGCCAACAAGCGGCTCGACGAGCGTCTTTCGTACTATAACCAACATTTCAAGACCCTTGTGGATCTCGGGAAGGACTATCCCGAAGTCAAGCGCGTCGTCGAGGCGGGCGGGGATCTGCGCGGCAGCAAGGCAACGGCGGGCGCCGTCAAAAAGCTGACCCGCGCCGCCTACCGCGAGCTCGCGCCCGAGGATCTGCCCAAATTCATGCAGACCCTCGTGGACATCTATGACGCGATGGCGCTGATCGCGGGCAGTCCGCTCGCGCGCAGCTTTACCGACCGCTCCGGGGATCTCAATTTCAAGAAGCGCGCGGAATTTCTCGGCGATCTCTCCGCCCTCCACGAGATGTGCGCGGAGACGTTCATGGACTACAATCCCGACGCCTTCAACAGCATGTGCATCCGCGCGCAGAGCGGATACACGCTCCCCGTGCTCGAAGGATACCTCAAAGCGGCGGACGCGTTCGGATTCGAACAGAACGCCTTTCTCGACGTCACAAAGGCGAACCGCGGCAAGCTCGCGCAGGAGGACGTGCTCGACTATTTCTCGGCAAAGGCGTCGGCGCTGATCGACAACATCGACATGCTCCCGAATTGGTGCATGTACAAAAAGACGGGCGAACAGCTCAAAGAGCTCGGGTGCAGTTTCGTCACGGACGCGCTCGAAAGCGGCAGACTCACGGGGGAGAATATCCTCGCGGGCTTCGAAAAGAACGTCTATAAGAACTTCCTCGAAATCAACATTCCCGCCGATCCCGACCTGTCCCGCATGACCGTGGGCACGCTCGAAGAGACGGTGGAGAAATTCCGCTCCCTCTGGGAGGAATTTACCGCGACGACGCGCGAAAAGATCCGCGCGGATCTTCTCTCCCGCCTGCCCGACGAAAACGGCGAGGGGAGCCTGAGCGTGGAAGTCGCCGCCTTCCGGCGGTTTTCCAAGAGCAATCTGCGCGGCACGGGGCTGAGATCCCTCTTCTCCGAAGTGCCGGAGCTGATCAAGCGGATCAGTCCCTGCATGCTCATGAGCCCTGCGACGGTGGCGCAGTATCTGAAACCGGAGGCGAATCTCTTCGACCTCGTCATCTTCGACGAGGCGTCCCAGATGACGACGGCGGAGGCGATCGGCTCGATCGCGCGGGCGAAGACGGCAATCGTGGTGGGGGATCCCCGCCAGCTCCCGCCCACGTCCTTCTTCCATTCCTCGTATGTGGACGAGGAGAACCTCGAAAGCGAGGATCTCGAAAGCATTCTCGACGACTGCCTCGCCCTCGGCATGCCCGAGCGGCATCTCCTCTGGCACTACCGCAGCAAGCACGAATCGCTGATCGCCTTCTCGAACAGCATGTATTACGACAACAAGCTGTGCACCTTCCCGTCCCCCGACGCGCTCGAAAGCAAGGTCTCTCTCCGCCTCGTGGACGGTGTCTACGACCGCGGCTTTACCAAGCGCAACGCAAAGGAGGCGGAGGAGCTCGTGAAGGAAGTGATCCGCCGTCTCTCGGATCCCGTGCTCTCCAAATCGAGCATGGGGGTCGTCACTTTTTCGAGCGCACAGCAGAACTACATCGAACGCCTCCTCACGAAGGAAATTTTGTCGAAGAAGCTCGACGCGGCGGCGTACGACCGCGAGGAGCCCGTCTTTGTCAAGAATCTCGAAAACGTGCAGGGGGACGAGCGGGACGTCATTCTCTTTTCGGTCTGTTACGGACCGGACACGACGGGGCGGGTCTCCCTCAATTTCGGACCTTTGAATCAGGCTGGCGGCTGGCGGCGGCTCAACGTCGCGGTCTCGCGCGCGCGGGAGGAGATGGTCGTCTTTTCGACGATGACGTCGGGCATGATCGACCTTTCCAAGACCTCTTCGAAGGGCGTGGCGGGGCTCAAAGCCTTCCTCGAATTTGCGGAGAAGGGCAGGACGACGCTCGCCGTGCGCTCCGGCGCGGTTGCGCCCGGCGCGGGGATCGGCAAGTTCATCGCAAAGGAGATCTCCGACTACGGCTATGAGTGCCGCGTGGATGTCGGCGCGTCCGACTTCAAGATCGACGTCGCCGTGATTGATCCCAAGAACCGCCACAACTTCATCCTCGCCGTCATCTGCGACGGGACGGACCGGTTCTCGGTCAAGGACCGCAATCTCTTGCAGATCCAGACGCTCAAACGCGGGAATTGGAACGTCATCCGCGTCAACAGCGTCAACTATTACAACAATCCCAAGCGGGAGATCAAGCGGATCAAGGATCTGCTCGACAAGCTCACGGGCGCGGAGAAGAAGGGGAACGCGTATCTGACGAAGTACGCCCGTCCCTACCGCGCGGTCAAGACGACGGGCGCGGAAGTCGCGGCGTTCGTCACGAGCGGGGTCAACGACGGCGAGATCGCGGCGCGGCTGAAAGAGATCGTCGCCGCGGAGGAGCCCATCTCCCGCGCCTTTCTCAAAACCCGCTGTCTTGCGAGTTTCGGCATCGTCAAGTCGGGCGCGCGGATCGAGAGCCGTCTCGACGCTCTCATTGATTCCTGCGCCTTCCGCCGCGAGCGCGTGGGTGGAACGGATTACTATTACAAATCCGACCGGGCGATCGCAATCGGGCGGTTCCGCACGGAGACGGAGCCCGTTCTCCGCAAAACGGCGGACGCCTATACGCCGTTTGAGATCGTCTCCTTCGTCAAGGGCGTGCTCGAAGAGCGGGTCAGCCTCTATATGGACGAACTGCTCGCGTTGATGGGCGGCGTATTCCATGTGCGGACGGACGAAAAATTCGCCGCCTTCGTGCGCGACTGTCTCTCCTTCGGCGAACAGAAGGGGCTCCTCGTGCGCTCCGTGTCCGATCGGATCTCCCTCGCCTGAGATGGCGGCGCGGGGAGAAAACGAAAAGAGGGCGAGGATCAATCTCCGTCCCTTTCTTCTCTGCGCGCTCTCCCTCGCGTTCGGGATCTCCCTCTGCGGGAGCCTGCGCTTGGGCGGGTTTTCGCCCTCCGATCTCATTTTGCCGCTTCTCATCGTCCTGTTTGCGTTCTTTCCGTTTTCGAAGCGGCGGATTCTCTTTCTCGCGCTCTGTTTTCCGATCGCGGCGGGCGTCGGCGCGCTTGCGATCCATCTTCGCATCGAAACCTACACCGCACGGGCGGAGGCGGGCGAATACCGCCTTTCGGGGACGGTGGAGGAGGCGACGCAAAAGCGCGGATACTGCGTCGCCGTGCTCCGCGGGCTCGCCTTCGACGGCACGCCGAGGAGCGGCAAGTGCCGCGTTTATCTCTCGGGCGATGTCCGCGCGGGCGACGAGCTGACGCTCACCGCGCGCGTCTCTCCCGTGGATACGGACGGCTTTTTCGAGGATTCCTTCACCCGTTATCTGTTTGCGGAGGGAATCAACTACACCGCGAGCGCGTCCGAAACGGAAAAGACGGGCAGATCGCATAATCCCTTTCTCCTGCTCGATTCCGCGCTCTATGACCGTCTGCACGACAACATGGAGCGGGACGAGGCGGACGTCGCCTATGCGCTCCTCACGGGGAGCCCGGGGTCGATCGAATCGGGACTGTCCGATTCGATGCGGCAGGGCGGCATCGCCCATATCTTCGCCGTCTCGGGACTGCATATCGGCATTCTCTACGGCGCGGCGTACTTTATCTTCAAACCGCTCCGGCGGTACCGGTTTTTGCCCGCGCTCGCCCTCGCTGTTCTCTATGCCGCGCTCTGCGGATTTTCCGTCTCCTCGGTGCGCGCCCTTCTGACGTGCGCCTTCCACGGCGCGAACGGCGCGCTCGGCAGAAAGCTGGACTTTCTCTCCTCCGTCTCCCTTGCGGCGGCGCTCATTCTGCTCTTTTCGCCCGCCGAGTGGTATTCGGTGGGACTGCGGCTCTCCTTCGGCGCGGCGCTCGGGCTTGCGCTTCTCGGCGGACAGATCGGGCGGCTCCTGCGGCGGATCCGCCTCCCGAAGGCGCTTTCGGGGTATCTCGGCGCGAGCCTGTCGGTGCAGATCTTCACCTTTCCCGTGATGATCGAGTCGTTCGGCTACGTCTCCGCATGGGGAACGGCGCTCAATCTCCTTGTCGTGCCGCTTCTGCCCGTACTCTTTCTGGGACTTCTCCTGTGCACGGCGTTTGCGCTTGCGATTCCGCCCGCCGCGTCCTTTTTCCTGTTCTTCCCGGAGAAACTTCTCTCCCTCTTTTTACTGCTCTTTTCGTGGGCGGACTTTTCCTTCGTCATCACGGGATTCGCGCTCGGCACGGGCGGCGTGGTGCTCGTTGCGGGCATGCTGGCGCTCTCCGAGAAATTCCGCCTGAAAACGTGCGGGAAGGCGGTGGCGGCGATCGGGCTCTCCGTCCTCTTTTCGGCGATTCTCGTCTCGGAAAACGTCGTCTTTTCCGGGTGCCGTCTCGACGTGTACGCCCGCGAGAATCGCTCCGCCCTGCTCGTCCGCACGGCGGGGGAGCGGGTGCTCGTGCTTGACGGCAGAATCTCCGTTTCCGACTGCGAGGATTTTCTGCGCCGTCTCATGTCGGGAACGCTCACCGCCGCGGTCGTGATCGGAAACGACGAAGAGGCGGGGATCAACATCGCGGCGTTTCTTCCTGCGGAGGGAATCCGCGCCCGCGACGAGATCGAAACGGGACTCTCCGAAACGCCCGTGTTCTTCGGGCGGGAATTTTCCTACGGCAGTCTCTCCTTTCGCTATGAGGGACCCGGTAAACTTCTGCTCCTCACGGAGAATGTCGCGGTGGAGATTGATTTCACGGGACCGTCTGCGCTCGGCGCAGATCTGTTCATCGGCGGCGCGCGGGGAAGATATTATTTGAAGGACGGACAGATCAGACAGTCATGAAATTCGTACAGCTTGAAAATAGTTTGCGGCAAGGGCTTGCGCCCGTCTATCTCATCGCGGGCGAGGAGACGTACTTCCGCGACCATGCGGTCGCAAAGATCCGCGCGGCGTGCGGGATTGCGAATCCCGCGCTCAACGACGTCCGCGTCGAGGGCGAGACCCTCAAAGGCGACCGTCTCCTCTCCTTCCGCGACGAACTTCGCTTCCTGCCCTTTCTCGACGGAAAGCGGCTCGTGCGCGTCTATGAATTTTATCCCACCGAACGGGAATGGGAGAAGATTTTAAGACCATACGCCGAACATCCCTGCGATTCCACCGTCCTTCTCATCGTCAATTTGGGGAAGAGGGGGAATGCCTGCGATCTCACGAGAAAGAAGGAGATCGTGTATGTGGACTGCGGCAGAGAGGACGAGGAGACGCTCACCCGCTGGCTCTACGCCCTGATGAAGCGGGAGGGGTTGCAGCCCGACGCGGACGCGGCGGGGCTCATGGTGCGCTACTGCGCGTCGGACGCCGCCCGCATGAAGAAGGAGACGGAGAAGCTCGGACTTTTGCTCGGCGAGGGCGGAAGGGTGACCCGCGCCGTCGTGGAGGAACACATTGCGGAGGACGCGGAATACAGAATCTATGAACTCACGCAGGCGGCGTCCCGCGGCAATACGACGGCGTTCTGGGAGATTTTGAGCGACCTGTTGAAAAAGGGGTACGACGAGACCGCCGCGCTCTCCGCGCTGACGTCCCATTTCAAGACGCTTTCCGAGATCGCCGGCATGCGCGGAAGCGACGAGGAGATCGGCAGTATCCTCGGCATGAAGCCCTATCCCGTGAAGAAGAACCGCGAATTGGCGGCGCGGATCGGGCGGGCGCGCGCGGAGGAACTGTACCGCGCTCTCTATGCGCTCGGGAGCGATATGCGGAGCGGGCTCGTTCTCAAATCGGGCGCGCTTTCGTGCGCAATCGCGGAAATCTTCTTCGGTTGAGCGAAAAATCACAGAAAAACGCGGAAAATACTTTGCTTTTTTCGGCGGGAAAGCTATAATAAAAGAGGATAATGCCGCCTCTTTCGCGGCACAGGAGGGAATATGACCGAGTTCTGGAACGCCATCAAGAGCGTCTTTACCGAGCCCCATTGGGTGACGTATTGTGCCGAGTGGGTGTTTTTGTTCCTGCTCATCTACTTCGTCTTTCGCATTCTCAAAGAGCACAATGCGCGCATTCTCATCGCGATCTATACGGTCGTGACGATTGTCGTGGGGATCATCTTTCTCTTTTCCAGAAACTTCGACGACAACGCCTATTTCATCTTCCTGCTTCTGCTCTCGATGTTCTTTTTGCTGCTCTTCTCCACGGAGATCAAGCGCACGATCTGGACGGGCAAGGGCAAGCGCGTGGGAACCGATTCGCGCGAGACGACCGCAAAATCCGCCGTCTCCGCCCGTGCGGAGGAGTATATCGGCGCGATTATCAAGGCGGTCCAGAATCTGTCCAAGAACAACACGGGCGCGCTCATCGTCCTTTCGAACGGCAATTTGCCGAAGGAAATTCTCGACAGCGGCGTTCTGCTCGGCGCGAATATCTCCAACCAGCTCATCGAGGGCATCTTCATCAACAAGGCGCCCCTGCATGACGGCGCGATGATCATCTACGGCGACAAGATTCAGGCGGCGGGCTGTTTCCTGCCCCTGACCCAGCGCGATTTCCCGAAGGACTTCGGCACCCGCCACCGCGCGGGGATCGGCATAACGGAAGTTGCCGACGTCTCCACGATCATCGTCTCCGAGGAGACGGGTATCGTCTCGGTCGTCAAGCGCGGAGAGATTACCCGCTATGCCGATTCGGAAGTATTGAAAAAATTTCTGCGCGAATACTATTGGAAACAATTTAGCGGGGAGGGCAAGAAAGCATGAAATTCATCGAACTACTCAAAAAGGCATTTACCGAAAACATTCCCATCAAACTGCTCGCCCTCGGGCTCGCGTTTGTGGCGGTCGTGATCATCAACGCGCTGAATTACACATTATGAGAAATTGCGTCAGAATTCCGAGAGTGTTTCTGCCGAAGGGCGGCTTTCGGAAATGGGCGTCTCCGCCGTGCTCCCGGCGCGGGGGAGACAGAATGTTCTGGGAGCGCGTCGCGCGCGAAGTCGGCGATGCGCCCTCTGCGTTTTCCTTTCTTCTTCCCGACGCGTATCTCGGCGACGAGGACGAGGCGCGGGCGACGGAGCGGAAGGAGGCGATGTATTCCGCGCTCGAAGGCGGATGTTTGCAGCGGACGGCGCGCGGGCTCATTCTCGCCGAGCGGGAGACCGCGGCGGGCACGCGCAAGGGGATTCTCGCGCTTCTCGATCTCGAAGAGTATTCCCCCGAGGGAGAGAAGGGCGCTTCCGCGCGCGGCACGGCGACGCTTCTGCCCGAACTCGTCGAGGCGCGGCGGGCGGCGAGAAGGGGAGCCCTCCTCGAATGTCCCCACACCGTGCTGTTTTACCGCGATAAGAAGGATAAACTCATGCGCTCGCTCGAAGACGAACAGCTCGAACGGCTCTATGAATTCGATCTGATGCAGGGCGGCGGCCGCCTCGCGGGCTCGTTTTTGCCCGACTATATCGCGGAGGACGTCGCGCACGAGCTGATGTCCCGCGCCGACCCCTGCTTTGCGGCGGCGGACGGGAATCATTTTCTTGCGGGCGCAAAGGCATATTGGGACGAAGTGAAGGCGGGGCTCACGGAATCGGAGCGCCGCAACCATCCCGCGCGTTTCACGCTCGCGGAGTTCGTCAATCTTGCGAACGACGCCGTCACGCTCGAACCCGTCCACCGCGTGGTGCGGGAGATCGAGACGGAGGCGTTTTGCGATTGGTTCCCCCGGAACGTGCGGACGCGGCGGGAGGGGAACGTGCTCTATCCGCTCATAGGGGGCGCAGAGGGGATTGCGGCGGCGGACGCCGCGATTTCCGCGTTTCTCCGCGCGAATACGGGCAGGGTTTCCTACGAACAGGGCGATCCCGGAAAACTCGCGAAGGGGGACTGCGTCGTCGTCGCGCCCGGTTGCGTCGGAAAGGAGGAGCTTCTCGCCGCGCTCAAAGGCGGAAAGCGCCTTCCCTTGAAGCCCTTCGCGCTCGGCGGGGAAAACGAAAAGCGGTACTGCCTCGAATGCAGGGAGATCTCGTATGATTAAAGTCTGTAAATTCGGCGGCACGTCTATGGCGGACGGCATGACGATGCGCCGCGCCGCCGCGATCGTCGAATCCGATCCGGACAGGAGATTTGTCGTCGTCTCCGCGCCGGGGAAACGGTTCGGCGGGGACAACAAGGTGACCGATCTCCTCTATGAGACCTTCCGCGAAGTCAAAGATACGGGGAAGTGCGGCGAGGCGTACGGCAAAGTCGCCGCGCGCTTCCGCTCGATTACGGCGGAGCTCGGGCTTTCGTTCCCGGCGGACGAACTTCTTTCAAAGACGGCGCGACAAATCGAAGAGGAACAGAGCGAGGACTTTACCGCCTCGCGCGGGGAATATCTCGCGGGCAGGATCATGGCGGAGCTTCTCGGCGTGCCCTTTATCGACGCGTGCGAGACCGTCCGCTTCCGGGAGAACGGCATGCTCGACAACGAGCGCACCTATGCGCTCACGGCGGAGGCGCTCAGAGGAAAACGACGCGCCGTCGTCGCGGGATTTTACGGCGCGGACGGAAACGGCAAGGTGAGAACCTTTTCCCGCGGCGGGAGCGACATTTCGGGCGCCATCGTCGCGCGGGCGGTCGGCGCGGATCTCTATGAGAACTGGACGGACGTCAGCGGTTTTCTCGCCTGCGACCCGCGCATTGTTCCCGATCCGGTCAGAATCCGCTCCCTTTCGTATAAAGAACTGCGCGAGCTCTCCTATATGGGGGCAAACGTTCTGCACAGCGAGGCGATTTTTCCCGTCCGCGAGGCGGACATTCCCATTCTCATCAAGAATACCTTCCGTCCCGACGACGAGGGCACCGAAATCGTCCCCACGAGCAAATACCGCTTCGGCGGGCGGACAGTCACGGGGATCGCCGGCAAGAAGAACTTCGGGGTCATCTTCATCGAAAAATCGCTCATGAACAGCGAAATCGGCTTTGCCCGCCGCATTCTGAGCGTATTCGAACAGTATGGGATCTCCTTCGAACATATGCCGTCGGGAATCGACACGATGTCCTTCGTCCTCGACGAGTCCGAACTCAAAGAGGGCATGATGGACGCCCTCGTCAGCGGGATCGAGGAGGCGGTGCATCCCGACCATGTGCGCGTATTCGACGACGTTGCGCTCATCGCGGTCGTCGGTCACGGCATGAGCCGCAATATCGGTACTTCGGCGCGGCTGTTCCGCGCGATTGCCCGCGCGGGCGTCAACGTTCGCATGATCGACCAGGGCTCCTCCGAGCTCAACATCATCGTCGGCGTCGACAACGACAACTACGAACGCACCGTCCGCGCCGTCTACGAAGAGTTTTTCCGATGAAAAATTGCCCCGCACGGCACGACGCCGCGTGGTAAGTTTTTGCGGACTTGCCCGAAAAAGCGCGGGGATTTCCGAAAAACGGCCGGTCAATCACAGTCTTAAAACAGGAGGAGGAAATATGAAACACAAATTCACCGCGGTATTTTTGGCGCTCTTGATGGCGATGAGCGCCGGACTGGTCGCCGCCTGCGGAGAAGAGAAGACCCCTTCGGGTGAAAATCCCCCGGCCGTCAATCCGGGCGACACGGAGAAAGACCCCGAGAAGAACCCGGGAGAAAACCCGAGCGATCCGGGCGAAGATCCGGGAGAAAACCCGAGCGACCCGGGGAAAGATCCGGAAGAAAAGCCGAATTATCCCGAGCACGAGCACATCTATACGGCGGAAAATGTTTGCAGCGTTTGCGGCGCAAAATGGGAGTACACCGAGATATTGAACTACGAGTTTGATCGAGAAACGGATTCATATATTGTGAGCAACAATTCATTTGCGAACGGGGATATTGTGATCCCATATGGCGTAAACGGCAAATTCGTAACTCGGATCAAAGTGTATGCGTTCAAGGGTTGCACCGGATTGACGGGAATCACGATCCCGGACAGTGTGACGGCGATTGAAACGGGTGCGTTTGTGAATTGCTCCGAATTAAAGAATATCACGATCCCGAATAGCGTGACTTCCATCGAAGATAACGTGTTTGAGGGGTGCACCGCGTTGACGGGAATCACGATCCCGGATAGCGTGACCTCCATCGGTTTGGGTGCATTTATGGATTGCACCGGATTGACGAGCATTGAAATCCCTGACAGCGTAACCTCGATCGGAGGTAGTGCGTTCGAAGGAACGGCATATTATCAAGATGAAACAAATTGGGATACCCAAGGCGTCCTCTATCTCGGCAATCACTTGATCAAAGCAAGAGAGGAGATCGCGGGCAGTTATACGATCCGTCAAGGGACAAAGAACATTGCCTATGGTGCGTTCGCGGATCGTACCGGATTGACGAGCGTCGAGATCCCGGACAGCGTGACTTCGATCGGAGACAGTGTGTTTAATAGGATTAGGGACACGGCAAAAAACCAAAAAATTCTATTAAAACAGTCATTGAGCAGAGCATGAAAGACTTCGGAACAAAACGCCGAGGTCTTTTTATTATTTTACTGATATATTTGGTTTACCTATAATTTTGTAATTGCCGACATAATTTGAGTAATCATTTCGTCGGGAGATTCCCGCATACCCATTTCCACCCATTGACGGACAATGGCATTAACAAAACCGATCTTGCCGAAAATTACATATTTTTCAGCCGTGTAATTGGATATAGTTTCTATTTCCGATTTTGTCATTTTGTCATTCACTCTCGACATGATTATTCCAAAAGAGCGCGAAAACTGCTTTGCGTATTCTTTGAGTGGGGCATTGAGAGTTCGACCGAATTTATAAAAATGATAGACGGTTTCAAAGACAAAATCTTTCCATTTTCTCTCGGTGTTTTCTTGTATGACGGGCAAAACAACGGACGAGAAATCGTAAAGAAAATCGTTTGCAATATTTTCTATTATATCATCGGTCGAACTAAAATTGCGATAGAAAGACATTCTCGACACGCCCGCCTTTTCCGCGAGTTCCGATACCGTAATATCCGAGTATTCTTTCTCGGACAAGAGATCGATAAATGTTTTCTTGATCTGTTCCTTTACGGAAAGTTTTTCTTCCATGTTACAACTTTATCCTCCTTTGTATCATTTGATTTTTTCGGCTTTGATATGATTGACATTATTCTCGAAAGAGAATATACTGTTAGCAAAAAGTTACAAATGTATCTTTCATATAAGCATTGTAACACGTTAAACTTCGTTTGTCAAGCAAAAGGAGGCAAAAATGCTCAAACTCTTAAAACGGCTCAAACCAAAAGAATGGTGTCTTGCGGCTGTTGCGTTAGTGTTCATTGTGGCACAGGTCTATTTGGATCTGGAAATGCCCGAATATATGAATACGATAACGCAAATTGCGCAAGGGGCTACGGGTTCGATGTCCGATATTTGGATCAACGGCTTATATATGCTGTTATGTGCGCTCGGCAGTATGGTAAGTGCTATCATTACGAGCCTACTCGTTGTGCGTATCTCAGCCGATTTTTCCGCACGGCTCAGAGAAGAATTTTATATGAAAGTTCAATCTTTCTCTATGGCGGAAATCAATAAATTCAGCACACCGTCGCTTATTACACGTTCCACGAATGATATTCAGCAGGTGCAGATGTTTTTCGTAATCGGCTTACAAATGCTCATAAAAGCTCCTATCATGGCTGTGTGGGGCATCGTGAAAATTGCGGGCAAGCAATGGCAATGGTCGGTAGCGGTCGCCGTGGCGGTCGTCGTTATGGTCGCCGTGATACTCATTATCATGATGCTCGTCGTCAAGAAATTCAAAAAAATGCAGTTGCTCACGGATCAACTCAATCAGTCAACCCGTGAAAACCTTACGGGGATTCGCGTTGTCCGCGCTTACAATGCCGAAGAATATCAAGAGGGTAAATTTGAGAAAGTCAACAACGAATTTACAAAAACAACTCTCTTTACGGGCAGAACAATGAGTTTCATGGCTCCCGTCATGAGCGGCATTATGAGTGGCATTTCCCTTGCAATTTATTGGATTGGTGCTTATGTTATCAATGCGGCGGCTTTAACGGAAGTCGCGGGCTTGTTTGCCGATATGGTTGTATTCATGTCTTATGTATCGTGGGTGCGGCACTTGCCTTTAACGGAACGATTGCAATTTTGGTATTAAAAATAAAGCTCTAATCGTCGTAATAGGAAACACCCGAACAGGGAGTTACAAAGTCCGACTGTGATAAGCGGTCGGACTTTTTGATTGTCCGAACAGGACGACCGCGCGGCGACCGAACAGGAAACCCGCAACACGGCAAGCGGACAGCTGTACTTTGTCTGCAAACACGGCAAGCGGACGAGCCGTAATCGCCCGCGAAATATGCAAAAAGGAGGTAATATGGAAGGAAAAACACAACTCACAAAATTCACGTTCTATGACCTGTATGCGGAGCTTATGGACACGCTCACGGACGAAGAACGCGGCAAACTGCTACGCGCTATGTGCGCGTATGCGTTCGAGGACGCGC
>CANRGR010000015.1 GCA_947630245.1 uncultured Clostridia bacterium
CTTCAACATCAGATCGTAGTTCAGCCCGCGGTTCAGGCGACCTGCACCTCGAAGGGCAAGACGGAGGGACGTTATTGCTCCGAGTGCAATACCGTATTCGCCGAGCAGACCGACACCGACATGCTCCCCCACACGCGGCAGGACATTCCCGCGGTTCCCGCAACCTGTACCTCGAAAGGTAAGACGAAGGGCGTCGAATGCTCCGTCTGCCACACTGTCCTCGAACAGCCGACCGACACCGACATGCTCCCCCATACGCGGCAGGACATTCCCGCGGTTCCCGCAACCTGCACCTCGAAGGGCAAGACGAAGGGCGTCGAATGCTCCGTCTGCCACACCGTCCTCGAACAGCCGACCGAGACCGAAAAACTCGCTCATGTCACGAGGACGATTCCGGGCAAAGAGGCGACCTGCACCTCGACGGGCATGACGGAGGGCACGGAGTGCTCCGTCTGCAAGCACGTCTTCCGCCAACCGCAGGAGATCCCCATGAAGCCCCATCAATTAAAGACTCTGCCCGCAAAGAAACCGACCTGTACGGATACGGGACTGACGGAAGGAAAGCAGTGCACCGTCTGCAACACCATCACGGTACCGCAGACGGAAATCAGGGCGACCGGGCATTCCTTCAACGACGACGAGTGGTTCAACGAATCGCGCGGCACCCACTACCGCGTCTGCAAAAACGACCCTCACCATATCGACAGACATCCCTGCGAATATGAGGACGACGAAACTCCCGCAACCTGCACGACGGACGGGTACACGATCAGAACCTGCACGAAGTGCAACGATCGTTTCGAGACCGACCGCGTGACTGCCGCAGGACATCAGCGGATTCCGATCCCCGACGTCGAGGCAAACTGCGCGCATCCCGGTTGGCAGGGAGGCGTAGAGTGCTTCATCTGCAAAGAAAGATTGGTCGAGCCCGTTGAAATCCCGATGAAACCCGACGCGCACGACTGGACAACTTGGGAATACAGCCCCGAAAACGGCGGAACGCACAGCCGTTACTGCCGCAACCACTGCGAAAACTATCTCGAATCGGGAAGCTGTCAGATCCAACGCGAAGTTGTGGATCCGACCTGCACCGAACAGGGATACACGGCGGTCGAATGCACGATCTGCCGCCACTATGAAAGCCGCACAGACGTCAAGGATCCGCTCGGGCACGACTGGGATCATGCAAAATGGGTAAAGGATCCCGGTGCGGAGACGCACACCCGCACCTGCCCCCGCTGTGAGACCGAGACGCAGACGAACGACTGCTCGTTCAGCGTGAGAAAGGTCGTTCCCGCGACCTGCACCGACCGCGGCTACACGCTTCGGTACTGCACCTCTTGCAACTATGAGAAGGAGACCGATCCCCAGGCGGAACTCGGACATTCCTACGGTCCCTGTACGCAGATCCCCGGGCAGAACCGCCACACAAAGACCTGCAACAACGGTTGCGGCACGACGAACGAGGAGCCCTGCGATTTGCAGACCGAGCTCGTTCCCGCGACCTGCACCACCGACGGATCCCGCAGGGTCTACTGCACGCTCTGCAACAACGACACGACCGAAGTTTTGCAACAGACGGGACACGAATATACCGAAGTCCATCACATTGCAAACACCAAGACGCATGAAAAGATCTGCAAGTACGATCCCGCTCACAAGATCACCGAGCCTTGCAATCTTCAAAAGACAGTCATTAAGCCCACCTGCGAAGCGGACGGCTTTACCTCCCTTCACTGCGACGTCTGCGACTATTTCGAAGAAAAGACGGACGTCAAGCCGATGCTCAACCATAAGTACGGTCCGCTTCAACACATCGTCGGCGACGACGGAATCGACTATCACATTCAGGTCTGCGAGAACGACAACAATCACGTTCTCAAAGCGGCATGCGAGATCGAGACGAACGTCGTCGAGGCGAGCTGCACGCAGGCAGGCTACACGACGAGACGTTGCAGCGTGTGTAAGTTCTCGGAGGAGATCAACCGCCGCCCGCAGCTCAACCACGTCTACGCAACTTCCTACCAGCCGCAGAACAACGGCAAACACTCCCGCACATGCAGTCTCTGCGGCGCCGAGGACACGCAAAACTGCACCTACAAGGATACCGTCGTCCAGCCCACCTGCGAGACGGATGGCATCACCAACCGCCTCTGCACGACCTGCGGCTATACGACGACGAAGGATAAAAAGGCGGCGCTCGGACACGACTGGACGACGTTCACCCATTCGGGCGGGACGACGCACACTGCGGTCTGCTCGCGCAACAAGAACCACACACAGGAACAGAGCTGCACCATAAAGCAGGACGTCGTCATGCCGACCTGCACGACCGCCGGCTACACGAGAAACACCTGCACCAAGTGTCAATATTCCTTCGACAGCAACCAAACGAGCGAACTCGGGCATACATACTCCGATTTCTATCATTTCGATCTCTCGAAGAAACAGCACTATCGGATCTGCACGCGCGACAACTACTATGATTGGGAAGCGTGCACGTTCGACAAAAACGCCGTCATCAAACCCACCTGCCTTGTCGGAGGGTATACGATTCACACATGCAGCGTCTGCGACGGATCCTATACGGACTCCCACACCGAAAAGCTCACCCACGAGTGGCAACCCTACACGAACGGGACGTCTGGCTCAATGGATTATCACACCCGTTACTGCCCGCTCTGCGGCACCCAGACGCCCAAGACGCGTTGCAGCTATATGTCGAAAACGACGGACGCAACCTGTACGGATCCCGAAAAGACGATCTATACCTGCACCGTCTGCCAGAATACAAAGACCGTCGAGGGAGACAGACCGCTCGGGCACGCGCTCAGCTTAGACTACACTCCCTCCAACGACGGCAGACATTACAGACACTGCTCGCGTTGCTCGGAGAATATCTATGAAAACTGCGAATTCGTGGACGTCAGCCAGGCGGCAACCTGCACGAACCCCGGCAATATCGGAGGAAAGGTCTGCTCCAAGTGCAAATATTCCGAGAGCGGACAGAACACCGAGGCGCTCGGACACAAATTCCCCGACGAATACACTCCCGACATGACGCTGGAGAGGCATTCGAGAGAATGCACGGTCTGCCACTTCATCGAATTCTCCGATTGCTCCATGACGGAACAGACGAAAGACGCGACCTGCACGGAGCAGGGAACCGTCACAAAGACCTGCGAACAGTGCCACCGTCCCTTCACTTATGTCAATGCGCCCGCGCTCGGACACAAGTACGACGCCGAGAAGTGGGAAACGACGGACAGCACCCACAAGAATCAATGTATCACCTGCGGTGCGAACATCGACGAGGGACATGACTTCGAAGATTCCAACATCTGCGACGAATGCGGCTATGACGGACTCACCTATCAGAAGGCAGAGCACGGCGAATATGCCGTCGTCGTGAGCGACGAACGCGTGCCGAACGCGGAGAAGATCGTCATTCCCGATCATGCTACGGTGGGCGGTCACTCCCTTCCCGTACAGGAGATCGCCAACGGCGCGTTCCGCCTGAACAAGACGATCACCGAGCTCGTGCTTCCCAAGACGTTGCAAAAGATCGGAAAGATGGCGTTCGAATCCTGCGAAAATCTCCAAAGCGTGCGCGTCGACCTCAAAGATGGAGAACAGTCTGCGCTCAAAGAGATCGAAGAATTTGCATTCACCGCTTGTACTTCGCTCAAAGAGGCAATCTTCCCCGAAGGTCTCCAATCCATCGGACAGTATGCATTCCAGATCTGCCGTCAGCTCACCGTCGTCTCCATTCCGGACACCGTCCGCGAGATCGGTCGCTCTGCGTTCCGCGAAGCGGGCATCGTCCGTAACTTCGAGACGGGAACAGAGGACGCGCTCTATATCTCGCACTTCCTCATCCGTGTGAGACCTTCCCTCAATACCGACTTTGCGATCAGAGGCGATATCATCGCCGTCTCGTCGAATGCGTTCGAGAACTGCAAGAGCATCAAGAAACTCACGATCCCCGTCTCCGTCAAGACCTTCGACGCAGACGCCTGCATCAACTGCGAGATCGAATCCGTCGAATACCTCGGCGACTTCTCCCAGTGGATGGGCATTGCCTTTGTCAACGACGCGTCGAGCCCGCTCGGCGACAACACGACGATCAATCTCTCCCATGCGCACGACAAGATCCAGATCCCAGAGAACGCAACGTCCATTCCCGCGGGCACGTTCCGCGGCGCGGACATCACCGAAGTCGAATTCCTCGGCAACAATGTCCTGACGATCGGCTCCGAAGCGTTCGAGGACTGCAAGAAGCTCACGAAGATCTCCTTCCCCGACAGCGTCAAATACGTCGGCAAGGACGTGTTCAAAAACAGCCTCTACTATACGCAGAGCGATAACTGGCAGAACGGCGTGCTCTACTGCGGAAACCATGTCGTTGCGGCAGATCCCAATCGGGTCGGCGAATCCGTCACGATCAAAGACAACACGATCACCATCGCGATCTCCGCGTTCTACGGGTGCTCGTCGCTCAAATCCGTGAGCATTCCCGCAACCGTTTACAGCATCGGCGAGAACGCCTTTGCGGGCACGAGTCTCACGTCCGCCGTGTTCCGGGAGAAAGAGGACGGCACGGGTTACGCCTATCTCGCATTCATGGCGCAGGGCGCGGGCAGAGGACTTACCTTCGATCCGGCGCGCCCCGGTCAGGAGTTGAAGGACGCATCGTATGCCGCAGAATGTCTCAGAAGGACCTACACGGGAAGATGGACGAAAATCGGGCTCTGATCCCGGTCCCCCGCAAGGGTCGCATGAAAATTCAGCCGCTTATCGGCTCCTTTGAAAACAAAAACAGCGAGGAATTTTTCCCCGCTGTTTTTGTTCAAACTGATATTTTCGGTTTAACGGCAAGCCGCCCTCCCCTCTTGGGAGTTACATTTCGTCGAGATAAGCCAGAACGTCCCGATAATTTTCCGCACAACGGCGCGGATACCCCGCGGGCGCGCCGCGGCTTGCAAACAGAATGAAGTCGATCCCCCGCGCGTCGGCGCATGCTCCGTCCGATGTGAGGCTGTCTCCGATCCAGACGGCGCTTTCTCTGCGATAATTTGCGATGTGCGCCTCGACATAGTCCGCAAAGGCGAGCGAGGGCTTGTCCGCGCCCATCTCCTCCGAGATGAACGCGCCGTCGAGGAAGGGCGCAAATCCCGCGGCGGCGATGTGCGCCGTCTGGATGAGCGTGCCGCCGTTGGTGACAAGATACACCCTTCCGCGCCGTTTGAGTTCGCCGAGAAACTCCGCCGCCCCGTCGAAGGGAAAACACACTTCGGGAAAGTGCGTGATATATTCCCGCGCCGCCGCGGCGGGATCTGCGGAAATGTTGTACGCTTCGAAGAGCAACCCGAAGCGGCGCACTTTGAGCGCCTCACGGGAGATCTCGCCCCGTTCGAGCGCCTTCCAGAGCCCATCGTTGATCGCATGGAAGCGGGCAATCATTTTTTCATCCGCGTCCACGCCGACCGCGCGGAACGTATGCGCGAGATTGGCGCGCTCGGCTTTGAGAAAGTCGAGCAGCGTGTCGTCCATGTCGAGAAGAAAGATGTTTTTCATGAAAGCGGACGGTTATTTCTTCCGGATCGTGACCGTCGCCGGATCGCCGTTGATGTCGAGCTCTTTGGTAAACCCTTCGCCGTCGCCCTCCGTCACGCGCTCCGCGAGCACGTCTTTGGAAAAGCGTCCGTCGCTCAGCACGGCGAGGGCGCGCCCCGTCGCGCGGTAGAAGATCTCGATGCGGTCGGTAATTTCGAATCCCGCCTCCTTCCGCATCGTCTGAATGCGGGAGACGAGTTCGCGCTCGGCGCCCTCCAACAAAAGTTCCTCGGTCATAGCGGTGTTGAGGGCGACGGTAACGCCCTTGTCCGCCGCGGAGATATACCCCTCCGCCGATTCGGTGAAGATCTGCAAATCCTCTTCGAGGAGCACGATCTCCCCTTCCGGATCGACGGTGTAGCTTCCCTCTTCGCGGATTTTGCGGACGACTTCTCCCGCGTCGCACCCCGCAAGGAAGTCCGAAATGAAGCGGAGCTTTTTGCCGTATTTCGGACCGAGCGTGCGGAGCTGGGGTTTTAACGTGTACCGTACGAGCTTTTCTCCGCTCCCCGCATAGCGCAACGATTTGACGTTGAGCTCGTCGAGAATGACGGCTTCGAGCTCCTTTCCGACGGAAATCGCGCGGTCGGAGGCAATGATCATCTCGGACAGCGGCTGACGGTTCTTGACGCCCCCGCTCGCCCGTGCGCTCCGCCCGAGCTCAACGATTTTCAGAACTTCCTCCATGTTCTCTTCGAGGTTCGCGTCGATCAACGTCTCGTCGCGGACGGGAAAATCGCACAGATGCACGGAGATGGGCGCGGACGGATAGAATCCGGGCACGAGATTGCGATAGATCATCTCCGCCATGAAGGGCGTATAGGGCGCGAGCAGTTTCGCGAGGGTGACGAGGACGGTGTAGAGCGTCGTATAGGCGGCTTCCTTGTCCGCCGTCATCTCCTCGCCCCAATAGCGGTCGCGCCCGCGGCGCACATACCAATTCGAGAGCTCGTCCGCAAAGTCCTGAATCATGCGCGCGCTGTCGGTGATATTATACTCCGAGAGCAGACGGTCCACTTCCCCGACAAGCGTATTCAGACGGGAGAGCGCCCAGCGGTCCATGAGGGAGAGCGCGCACCGTTTGAGATCGTGCTTGCTCGGATCGTACTTGTCGATCCCCGCATAGAGCGTGAAGAAGGCATAAGTGTTCCAGAGGGTTCCCTGAAATTTTCTCTGCGTCTCGGAGACCGCCTCGGGACCGAATCTCGACGGGATCCAGGGCGCGCTGTTCGTGTAGAAATACCAGCGGACCGCGTCTGCGCCCTGCTTGTCGAGCACCGTCCACGGATCGACGACGTTCCCCTTGTGCTTGCTCATCTTGACGCCGTTTTGGTCGTTGACGTGCCCAAGCACGATGCAGTTCTTGAAGGGCGCGCGGTCGAAGAGAATGGTCGAAATGACGAGAAGGGTATAGAACCATCCCCTCGTCTGATCCACCGCCTCGGAGATGAAGTCGGCGGGGAAGGTCTCTTCAAAGAGATTCTTGTTCTCGAAGGGATAGTGATACTGCGCGAAGGGCATGGACCCCGAATCGAACCAACAGTCGATGACCTCAGGCGTCCGCTTCATCTTTCCCCCGCACTTGGGGCACTTGCAGGTGAGCGAATCGAGATAGGGACGGTGCAGTTCGATGTCGAGCGGCGCGCCCGTCTTTTCCGTGAGCTCTCTGTGCGAGCCGATGACTTCGATCTCCCCGCAATCCTCGCACACCCAGACGGGGAGCGGCGTCCCCCAATAGCGGTCGCGGGAAAGTCCCCAATCAATGACGTTTTCGAGGAAGTTCCCCATTCTCCCCTCTTTGATGGTCTCGGGGATCCAATTCACCGAACGGTTGTTGGCGATGAGCTTGTCCTTCACCTTCGTGACTTCGACAAACCAACTCGAACGGGCGTAATAGAGCAGCGGCGTATCGCACCGCCAGCAGTGGGGATAGCTGTGCTCAAAGGGAATTTTCCGGAAGAGAAGTCCCCGCTCTTTGAGCATTTGAAGGATTGTCTTGTCCGCGTCCTTTGCGAACATTCCGTCAAGCTCCGGACAGCGGGCGTCGAAGCGTCCGCGCTCGTTGACAAGCTGGACGACGGGCAGTTTGTATCTCTTGCCGACCTTATAGTCGTCCTCGCCGAAGGCGGGCGCGATGTGGACGACGCCCGTCCCGTCCGTGAGGGTGACATACGGATCGCAGACGACGTAGAACGCCTTCTCCCCGAACGAGCCGACCGCATAGGAAAAGAGCGGTTCGTACTCCGTGCCCTCATACTCTCTGCCCTTGCGGCGTTCGACGAGGGTGAACTCTTCGAAAAATTTCCCCGCGAGCGCCTCGGCGAGGATATAGTGCGCGCCGTCCGATTCGATCTCCACATAGTCCTCGTCGGGATTCATGCAGAGCGCGACGTTGGAGGGAAGCGTCCACGGCGTCGTCGTCCAGGCGAGGATATAGCAGTTCTCCCTGCCCTTCACGCGGAAGCGCGCAACGGCGGACGTCTCCTTGACGTCCTTATAGCCCTGCGCAACTTCATGGGAAGAGAGCGCGGTGCCGCAGCGGGGGCAGTAGGGCACGATTTTATGTCCCTTGTACAAAAGCCCTTTCTTGTGGATCTCCTTGATCGCCCACCAGACCGACTCGATGTACTCGTCGTGATAGGTGACGTAGGGGTGCTCCATGTCCACCCAATAGCCGACGCGGTCGCTCATCTTCTCCCATTCGCTCTGATATTTCCAGACCGACTGCTTGCATTGTTTGATGAAGGGCTCGATGCCGTATTTTTCGATGTCCTGTTTCCCGTCCATGCCGAGCGCCTTTTCGACTTCGAGCTCAACGGGGAGCCCGTGGGTATCCCAGCCCGCCTTGCGCAGGACGTGCGCGCCCTTCATGGTCTTATAGCGGGGCATGATGTCCTTCATGACGCGGGTGAGAACATGCCCGATGTGCGGCTTCCCGTTCGCCGTGGGAGGACCGTCGAAGAAGGAAAACTCCTTTCCCCCCTCGTTCTTTTCCACCGACTTTTCGAAGATCCCGTTTTCCTTCCAGAAGGCGACGATCTCCTTCTCGCGTTCCACAAAATTCAGCGACGTTTCTACTTTCTGATACATCTTTTCCTCCTTCCCGAAAAAGAAGCCTCCGCGTTTTGGAATACGCGAAGGCATATCAACCACCAAAACAAACAGACATTTGCCGCGGGGATAACGGTTCGCGACGCCGTGCGGAGTTACTGCGATTTTCCCCCCGCAGGCTGAAAGGTGATACCCTTGCCGTGCCGCTGTCTCCTTTCACCGTGCAGAGACTCTCTTTGAGCGGGGGTTCGGCAAGGACGCGTCCTTTGTAAGCGCCTTTTCGATTTTTTTCTATTATATTCTCTTTCCGCCCAAAACGCAAGCGTTTTGCACGACTTTAAGCCAAACCGAATCAAAAAGCCCGCTCAGTCGAACAGTCCCCTCCGCGCGCGGATCTCTTTGACGGTGAATCCCGCCTCCGTCACACAGACGGCGAGGACGTCGTCTCCCGTCTCGCACTCGACGAAGATGATCCCCTTCTTGAAATTCGCCTTCGCGCCCGATACGCCGTCCGTCAACAGGAGCTTTTTCTCCGCGCGCTCGGCGCACCGCTTACAGCACATTCCTTCCACTTCTATGACCCGTTTCATGGCGTCCATTATATCACAAACGGACGGATCCGTAAACCGATTTTCCGTTGACAAACCGCGCTTTCGCCGTTATAATGAGACTATGAAGCCCTCAAAAGAACTACGCGGCGCAATCTTCGACCTCGACGGCACCCTGCTCGACTCGTTGGACAGTTGGAGCGAAGTGGACCGCCGCTTTTTCGCAAAGCGCGGTCTGACCCTTCCCGAGGACTATTTCGGCAGAATCAAGGCGCTCGATCTCAAAGAGACGGCGTGCTTTACAAAGGAGACGTTCTCCCTTCCGGAGCCGCCCGAACAGATCGTCGAAGAATGGCTCGGACTCATCCGCGAGGAGTACGCCCTGCGGGTCGGTCTCAAACCGTATGCGCGGGAACTGCTTGTCCGTCTCCGCGCCCGCGGCGTGAAACTTGCGATCGCGACTTCCTCCTCCCCGGAGCTCTTTCTGCCCGCGCTCACGCGTTGCGGCGTCGCCGATTTTTTCTCCGCGTTCGTGACGACGCGGGACGTCGGGCGCGGCAAGACATTTCCCGACGTCTATCTCGAAGCGGCGCGGCGGATCGGGGTATTGCCGGGGGAATGCGCGGTGTTCGAAGATCTTCTCGCCGGCGTTGCGAGCGCAAAGGCGGGCGGATTTTTCGCCGTTGCGGTGTCCGACGTCCATTCGAAGCAGGAGGAAGCCGAACTTCGCGCCGCCGCCGATCTCTTTTTGCCCGACTTTTCCGCATGGTTTTGCGAGGCGGACGAACCGGAGAGAAAGAAGCGGCGTATGATGGAGTAAGTATGAGAGCAACGGGACGCACAGCCGGGATTCTCTGCATTCTCGGCGCGGCGATGGGATTCGCCTGCATGAATCTCTTCGTCAACCTCGCGGGCGATCTCCCCACGATGCAGAAAGTTTTCTTCCGCAATCTGTTCGCGGCGGCGATTGTCTTTTTTCTGTTACTGTTCGAAAAAGAGAAATTCCGCATCCGCAAGGGCTGTCTTTTTTGGCTGTTTCTGCGCGCCTTCGTGGGATTCATCGGCGTGGTGCTCAATTTCTATGCGATCGACCGCATCGGGAGCATTTCGGACGCGTCGATCCTCAACAAACTCTCCCCGTTCTTTGCGATCCTCTTTTCGGCGCTCCTGCTCAGGGAGAAACCCAAACCCCTCGAACTCCTGTTCGCGGCGGTCGCCTTCTGCGGCGCAATGTGCGTCGTCCGCCCGTCCTTCGATTTGAAAGTCCTGCCCGCGCTGGCGGGATTTGCGAGCGGCGGCGCGGCGGGATTCGCCTACACCTGCGTGCGCGTGCTCGGGCGGAAGGGCGAGCGGAGCCTCATGACCATCTTCTTCTTTTCCGCCTTTTCGACGCTTGCCGCCCTTCCCTTCTTTCTCTTCGGATACAAGCCCATGAGCGGAATGCAACTTTGCTATCTCATTCTCTCGGGCGTCTCGGCGGCGGTGGGACAATTCTTTATCACGGCGGCATACCGCAAGGCGCCCGCCCGCGAACTCGCCGTATTCGACTATGCGCAGGTCCCCTTTGCCGCCATCCTCGGCTTCTGTTTCCTGCAACAGATTCCCGACGTTTGGAGCTTTGTGGGATATGCGATCATCATCGGCGCGGCGATCGGAAAGTGGCTACTCGGTCTGAAACGACCCGAAAAGCCCTCCGGGGAAAACGCCCAAACCGAAACTTCGCCCGAAAAATCTCCCGAGGATCTGCCCGGACGTCCGCCCGATTCCGAGAATCATCGGGACAATCCGTAAAAAACAGGCGCGCTTTCGTTGCAAAAGGCGCGCATTTGTGATAGAATAGAGCGCAGATGTCTCAATTTACACCCGAAGAACAAAACGATCTCTCTCCCACGAAGCGGACAAACATGTTGAGCTGGTGGATCAAGACCGTGCTCATGCTTTTGCTTGTGGCGCTGTCGATCGTCATGCTCTTTACGATCGGAAACTACATTTCGGACGAGGAGAATCCCCAGCTCTCCCTGCCCGAACTGCTCGGCAGGATCGACTATCCCCTCTTTGCGCTGCTGCTCGGCGTAATTTTGCTGTACATTCTCGTCGAGAGCGGGAAGTTTGCCTATCTATTGAAAGTCTGCACGGGGAAATTCCGCTTCCGCACGGCGGTCAAAACGATGTTCCTCGGGAAATATTACGACGGAATCACCCCTCTCTCCACGGGCGGACAACCCTTCCAGATCTATTATCTGCACAAAAAGGACATTCCCCGCGGCGTCGCTTCGGCGATTCCCATTCTCAAATACATCGTCTCGATCTTCTTTCTGTCCGCGCTCTCCGTCGTCCTGCTCGCGCTCACGCCGCAGTACGTCCCCCAGAGCACGGTCAACCGCACCATGCTGATCATCTCGTGGATCTCGCTGGCGATCAATATTCTCTTCCCGCTGACGATCATCCTGTTCTCGATCTTCCCGGGCGCGTGCAAGAAGATCCTTTCACTCGTCATCCGTCTGCTTTTCGCGCTCCATATCGTCAAAGACCGCGACCGCGTCACGGAGAAGTACCTCCGCGAACTCACCGAATACAGCGAGACGATCCGTGGGTTCATGCGCAACATCTTCAAATTCATTCCGCTGCTCCTTCTGTGCATTGCGGAGAGCTTGCTCTTTGTGACGATCCCCTTCTTTGTCGTGATCGCGGTGGCGGACGTCGTGCCGACGGTCGAACTCGCAATGCAGATCGCCTGTCTCGTCATTGTGACGCGGTACACGGCGCTCCTCATTCCCACGCCCGGGAACACGGGCGCGATGGAGGCGGCGGGCTCGCTCGTCTTTGCGCTCGTTGTGGGGATCAGACCCGTCGTCGGATGGGTTGTCCTCATCTGGCGGTTTTTTACCTACTATGTCTATATTCTGTCGGGAATCGGGATCAACATCTTCGAGATCGCCCGCAGCGCGCTCCGCAACCGCCGCGCAAACAAGGTTCGATAAAAACCGAATAAACGGAAAGGGAGGCATTTGCCTCCCTTCTTTGTGTCTGTTCCGAAGCCGCGCTTTATTTCTGCAACCGACCCATCATGTCCACGATGTCCTGCACCGTCTTGACATTTTCGATCTCGCCCTCGGGGAGGGTGATCCCGTATTCGTCTTCGAGCGCCATCATGAGCTCGACCACATCAAGCGAGTCGGCGCCGAGATCCTTGACGACCTCCTGTTCCGCGCGGATGCTTTCGGGCGCGATCCCAAGTTGCTCTCCGAGCATTTTGCAAACCTTTTCAAACATAAAGAACTCCTTTGCGCCTTACGGCATTTTTTCTTATTGTAGCGGAACGGACGGGATTTGTCAACCTTTTTTGGAAAATTTACTTGTTGAACCGTTGTGCAGATCACAATCCCGCCTCTCTCAGCGCCGCAATCCACTCCTCCGCCGAAAAACGGGGATTGGCGGGCGACGTGGACGTCAGCTTTCTCGCGGCGGGCAGAAGCCCGGGAAACTTGTCCGCAAGCAGGGAATACGCCTTCGTCCCGTTGCAGAAAATGGTTCCGATCCCGCTCCCGTTCAGAAGCGCGGGAAGGTCCGCCACTCTCTCGTTGCGGATAGACGCGTCCGACGAGCCGACGATTTCGCAGCTCTCCACGACGTCCCAGAGCGCAATGCCGCGGCGGAGCAGAAACGCCCGCTTTTCCCCGGGGCTCCCGGGAACAGGCTCCGAGAAAAACCCGCACACGGTGCGCCAGAAGCGGTTCTGCGGGTTGCCGTAATAAAATCCCGACGCGCGGCTCTTCACCGACGGGAAACTCCCGAGAATGAGGACACGGCTGTTCCCGTCATACACGGGCGGGAATCCCTCGACGCGCGCCATATCAAAGGATGATCGCCTGTTCGAGATTTCCCACCGAGGCGACCGCCGCCCGCGCGAAATCGAGATTGCCCGCGATCGCCTCCATGACGTCCGCCCGCGTGAGCGCGGAGATTTCCGCCATCCGCTTCTCGAAATCGTACACTTCGTTGCGGTACAGGAGCTGTTTTCCGTAGAGCAGCATCTGCGAGGACGTGTTCTCCTGCGAAAAGATATAAGAGGACTTCATCTGCTCCCTGCCGCGCAGAAATTCCTCCTCCGAGACGCCCTTCTCTTTGAACTCCTTCACGACGGCGCAAACCGCCTTTGCCGCCTCCTCCGCCTTTTTGGGATTCACGCCCGCATACACCGTCAGAAGTCCCGTCTGCTCGTAGTGGGACGTGTAGGAATAGACGGCATAGGCGAGCCCGAGCTCCTCTCTGACCCGCCGGAAGAGACGGGAGCTCATGCCGCCGCCGAGCACGGTGTTCATGACCTGCACGGCGCCGATCATATCGTTCTCCCGCTCGACCGTCGGAAAGGCAAACGCAAAGTGCGCCTGTTCGATGGGTTTTTTGCGGAAGAGATTCTTTCCTTCCCACAAAACGGGCGCCTGCCGCGGGGAAAGTTCCCGCACCTGCATGCCGCCGAAATACTTCTCGGCGAGATCCTCGGCAAGGGTATTTTCGATGTTCCCCGCAAACGCCACGACGATATTGTTCGGGCAATACCGCTCCGTCTTATAGGCAAAGAGGGCGTCGCGCGTGAAGCGCTCCACGTTCCCCGCAGGTCCCAAAATATTTCTGCCGAATCCGCGGGCTCCGTACGCCGCGCGCGCAAGCAGATCGAGACAGAGATCCTCGGGCGAGTCCTCGTCCATGTTGATCTCCTCAATGACGACTCCCTTCTCCCGCGCCATCTCCTCCTCGGGGAAGGTGGATTCGAGAAAGAGCTCCGCAAGCAACCCAAACGCCTCGGACGCATGATCGCTCGTCGACTTCGCATAGAAGCAGGTCATGTCCTTTCCCGTGAAGGCGTTGACTTGTGCGCCGAGTGCGTCGAAGGCGTCGGAAAGCCCCGCTGCGGTATGCTTGTCCGTCCCCTTGAACTGCATGTGTTCGATGAAATGGGAGATTCCGTCCTCCTCATCCGTCTCGTATGCCGCGCCCGTGCCCACGAGCACGCCCATCGTCACGGAGAGCAGTCCCTCCATCCGCTTGACGATGATCCGCACGCCGTTTGAAAGTGTCTTTGTCGTGATCATGTATTTCTCCTTTATGTACCTTTTACGAAATATTTTCTCCCACCGTGACGAGAGTCAGCCCATGACTTTCATAATAATCGAGAATGCGGGGCAGCGCTTTGAGCGTATGCTCCATCGGGTGCATGAGCACGAGATCCCCGCCCTTGACGTTCTTCGTCGCGCGGGAGAAGCAGAGCTCTTCGTCCTTGTCCCGCCAGTCGATCGTATCCTTGCTCCACATCACCGTAGAAAGCCCGAGCTCCTCCGCGGCGGTCACCGTATCCTCGTTATACGCGCCCGAGGGGGGTGCGAAGAGCGTGATCTCCCTCCCCGCCGCGAGCGAGAGGAATTCCACGCTCGTGCGGATCTCCTCGCGGTTTGCCTGCAAACTCAGTTTGTCGTGATCGCGGTGAAAATAACCGTGGGAGCCGATCTCATGCCCCTCCTCCGCGATTTTTTTTACGCACGCCACATTGTCGTCCGCCCAGCTTCCGCCGAGGAAGAAGGTCGCCTTCACGCCGTGTTCCTTCAACACGTCCAAAATGCCGTACACTTCCTCCGTCCCCCAGTACACGTTGAACATCAAGGAGACGCCGTGTTCCGAGTTGCCGCGGTAGTGCACGCGATCCTCGATGCGGGAGGCGACGGACACGCCCGGCAGAAAGCAGACCGCGCCGATCACGAGGACGACGGAGACGAGAAAGATATTCGTGAGCGCGGCGATCGCGCGGGAAGAGGGCTTTTTCATCCCTCCATTTTATGAGCGCGCCCGCGGCGTTTATTCCGCTTTCCCTATTTCAGCTTGACGATGGTGACGCCGGACTCCCCTTCCCCGTACTTTCCGAGGCGGAATTCCTCCACCCGCGCATGCTTTCTCAGATATTCGGCGACGGCGTTTCTCAGTCTCCCCGTGCCCATGCCGTGCACGATGCGCACTTCGCCGAGATTTTGCAGGAGCGCGGCGTCGAGAAACGCCTCGACCTCCGCGATCGCCTCCTCGGCGGTCAGCCCGATGACGTTGCACTCGCGGGAGAGGACGGGCCGCTCTTTGAGATTGCGCACGACCTGCACGCTCTCCTTCTTCTCCTGCCTGCGCGCGGGGGTGTACAGGTCGGAAATTTTGCTCGTGACGCGGAGCGACGCGCATTGGATCTGCGCGGTGTTCTTCTCCTTGCGGACGGAGATCACGGTTCCCTCGGCGTTCATGCTCTTGACGAGCACCCTGTCCCCCGGTTTCAGCGCCGCGGGATCGACGGGCTCGGAGCGGATGGGCTCCTCTTCCTCCTCGACCCCCATGCGGTTCATCTTGTTCTTCAACGTCCGCGCACGGATGAGATCCGCCTCGGTGAGCTGCTCTTTTTCGAAGATCTCCTCGATTTTTTCCAGAATCTCCTCCGCCTCCGCGGTGCGGGACGACACGATCCGCTTCGCCTCGGCTTTGGAATTGGCGAGAAATCTCTCCCGCTCCCTTGCGAACTGCGTCTCCTCCCGTTCGAGAGAGGCGAGCCGCGCCTCCCACTCCCCTTTGAGGCGCTCCGCCTCCGTGCGGATTGCGTCTGCCTTGATCCTGCTCTCCTCCGCCGCGCGGACGGTGTGTTCGAAGGCGCGCGCGCCGTCGGAAAGATGCTTTCTCGCCTCCTCGATCACGGATTCGGGAAGTCCCAACCGGGAACAGATGAGGAGGGCGTTGGACGACCCGGGGAGCCCGATCTTCAAGCGGAAGAGCGGGCGCAGGCTCTCGGAATCGAACTCCATACAGCCGTTTTCGATCCCTTCCTGCTCAAAGGCGTACTCTTTGAGCGCGGAATAATGGGTGGTGACAATGCCGCGGCAGCCCTTGTTCATCAACTCCTTCAAGACGGCGCGGGCGAGCGCCTGTCCCTCCTCGGGATCGGTGCCGCCGCCCGGCTCGTCGATGAGCACGAAACTGCGCTCCGTCGCCTTTGACAGAATCTCTTTCAGATTGAGAACGTGCGAGGAGAATGTGGAGAGATTCTCTTCGATGGACTGGCTGTCGCCGATGTCGCAGTACACGCCGTCGAATACCGAAAGACGGGTGCCCTCCGCGGCGGGCACGAAGAGCCCGCACGCCGCCATGAGACAGAACAGTCCGCACATTTTGAGTGTGACCGTCTTGCCGCCCGTGTTCGCGCCGCTGATGAGAAGGAAGGAATACTTCTCCCCCACCGAGACGGAGACGGGCACCGCCGTCTTGCGGTCGAGCAAGGGGTGTCTGCCCTTTCGGATTTCGACAATCCCGCGGCCGTTGAGCTGCGGGCAGGTGCATTTTAAGCGATAGGCGTACTCCGCGCGCGCATAGAAGGAATCGACCTCGGAGAGGATCTCCATGTCGCGTTCGAGATCCTCCTTCATCCTTCCGAGGGCGCGGGAGAGCTCCGAGAGAATGCGCTCTTCCTCCTCGCGCTCGTCGAGGCGGAGGGAGAGGAGCTCGTTGTTCATTTCGAGCACTTCTTCGGGCTCGATAAAGACCGTCTGTCCCGTCTGGGAGCGGTCGTGGATAAAGCCGCGCACGTTGCGCTTGTATTCCACCTTGACGGGAATGACAAAGCGGTCGCCGCGCACGGTGACGACGGCGTCCTGCAAGAACTTGCTCTCCTCGCCCGTGAGATATTCCTGCAACCGTCCGCGGATCCGCTCGTTGAGGCGCAGAATCTCTCTCCTGATCTCATACAGTTTCTCGCTCGCATGGTCGGAGAGTTCGTTCTCGCCGATGATCTTCTCCCCGATCTCCCGTTCGAGTCCCTCGGAAAAGACGAGACGGGAGACGATTTCCCGCAAACCCGCGATTCCGTCGTTGGAAAACGACTGCACCGAGCGGAAGCAGACGCGCGCGGAGCGCAGAAGCAGCGCGGCGTCGGTGAGTTCCTTGCAGGAGAGCGTCGCCCCCTTCGCGGCGCGCTCGGGAATGTCCCCGAGCGGCGGGAAATATTCCACCCGCTCCCCGCCGAGCGTATACAGCAGGAGAAGCGCCTCGCCCGTGAGCGCGAGCGCCCGTTTCGCCGCGCCGATCTCCGTCTCGGGAGACAGGGAGAGCACCTTCTCCTTCCCCGCCGCAAGCGTCGCGTACTCCGCCGTCTGGGCGAGAATCTTGTCGAGTTCGAGTTTTTGTTCGTATTTCTTCATGGCAAACTCCTCTCCGAATGTCCCCGCGTGGGCACAGTCCCCTCGGGGAAGCGGACGGTAAGATCGGTGAGCGCTCCCCCGCCGCCCGAAGCGGAGAGGGGCGCGCAGTTAAACAGTTCGAAACGGCATCCCTTTCCCGTCATGCGATACCGACGGAGCGGGAATTTCCGTCCCTCCTCATCGGTCAGGGTATAGACCCTCCGCCTGTCGCAGGTGCCGCAGTCGAGCGAAAACGGGCAATAGCACAGATCCATCACCTTGATCGCCCCCTCCCGAAGCGAGAACGACCCCGTGCCTTCGAGCGCGCGCTGTTCCCGCGCGGTCAGCTCTTTGGAGAGGGCGACCGCCGCCCCCCGCGCCTTCGCCTCCGAGACCGCAAAACGGTTGGACAAATTGCACCCCGTCCCCGAAAAGAGCTCCTTCCCATACGCCTCGGCAAGCGGAAATCCGTAATATCCTTCGCAGTAGATCCCGTCGAAGAGCGGGAGCGCGGGAAGGATCGATTTTTCGTCCTCCGACGTGAAGAAGGGAGGGAGATAGAGATACTTTTTCCCCCTGCCCGCGCGCACCTCGGCGGGGTCGATCGCGCCGTAATCGCGCGGCTTGTAGATGAGAATATCCGCTTTCAGACCGTGAAGATCCTCGGCGATGATCGCCGTGCGGCGTTCCTCGGAGGATTCCGCGGGCGGCTCTGGCACGGACAGCCCGGGGAGCGGCTCCCGGACGGGGAGCAGAGAGGCGGAAAGCGCCGCATAGAAATCGCGGCGGAAGGCATTGAGCGCCGATTTGGGCAGAAAGGCGTCCCTCGTCTCCGTGTGCGCAAACGAGACCGAAAAGGGCAGACCGTCCGTCTTGCGGAAACAGTCTTGCAGTTCCTCCGCCGTCAACGGCGCGCTCTTCGCCCGCTCGGGGATTCCCCCGCGGAACACGAAATCCCCGCACACCGCCTCCGACGGCTCGCCCGCGACAACCCGCAGGGAGAGCGTGAGCGCGCGTTTGCGCTCGGGAAGGCGGGAGGAGAGCGCGGAATCCGTCGTGAGCCGCACTTCGTCCCCCGCATGAAGTTTTTCGGGGGACGAGAGGAAGAATCCGCCCTTCCCCGCCGCGCGGAAGGCGCCGCCGCCCGCTTCCCGTCCGCCGCGCAGGATCTTGAATCCGTCCCCCTTGCGGGCGGGATAGCGGCTCTCGCAGAATTCGCCGTCCCGCATGACGCCGACCTTCTCCCCGATATGCCCCTGCACGTTGCGGGACAGAAATCCCGGTTCCTGCCCGAAGGACAGCCCATGCGTATAGTCTCCGCGGTTGTAGGCGCGCCGTAAATCGCTCAATTCCCGCTCGCCGCTTCCGCCGTTGATGAGCGTTCTGTAATAATTCGCCGCGGCGGCGACATATTCGCTCCGCCGCATTCTTCCTTCGATCTTGAACGAACAGACTCCCGCGTTCAAAAGCGCGGAGATCTTCTCCCCCACGCACAGATCCGCGGGCGAGAGGGCGTAGGCGGGCGTTTCGAACCCGCTGCGGTCGATGGAATACTTCTTGCGGCAGGGCTGTTTGCACCGTCCGCGGTTGCCGCTGTTCCCGCCCGCGAAGGACGAGAGATAGCACTGTCCCGAAAAACAGGTGCAGAGCGCGCCCTGCACGAACACCTCCGTCTCGATGCGCCCGGCGATCTTTTCGATCTCGGACAGCGGCGTCTCCCGCGCCAGCACGACGCGCGAAAATCCGCACTCGGCGGCAAATGCGGCGCCCCGCTCGTTACAGCACCCCGCCTGCGTGCTCAGATGAAGTTCGAGCGCGGGATAGCGCTCTTTGAGCTTCTTGCCGAGAAAGAGATCCTGCAATAAAATCGCGTCCGCGCCGTTGTTCCATGCCGCGCGGACGGAGGCGAAGAAGTCGTCCGTCTCCCCGTCCTTGACGAGCGTGTTGAGGCAGACATAGACCCTTCCGCCGAGCAGATGGGCAAGATCCGCCGTGCGCCGAAGGGCTTCATAACCGAAATTTTCCGCGCCGGAACGCGCGGAAAAGCGGGTGAGCCCGAGATAGACGGCGTCCGCCCCGCCGAAGAGCGCGGCGCGGGCGGTCGCTTCCTCCCCTGCGGGAGCCAAGAGTTCAACTGTTTTCATATCACCTTCCGATCGTGCGCTGGATGAGCTCCTGCGCGGCGTCGTAACCCATGCTTTTGAGACGGTAGTTGCGGGCGGCGACTTCGATGAGAATCGCAAGATTGCGCCCCGGGGAGACGGGAACGATCAGCTTGGGCACCTTTACCCCGAGGATCTCCTCCACGTTTTCCTCCCCGCCGATGCGGTCGTATTCCTTGTCGCGCCGCCAATGCTCGAGCTCCATGACGAGCTCCACTTCCTTTTCGCCGAGAATGGAGCCGGAGCCGTACATGTTCTTGACGTTGATGATCCCGATCCCCCTCAGCTCCATGAAATAGCGGATGCGCTCGGGCGCGGTGCCGATGAGTTCGTTCTCCACCCGTTTGATGAGGACGGAGTCGTCCGCGACGAGACGGTGACCGCGCTTGATGAGTTCCATTGCGTTTTCGCTCTTGCCGACGCCGCTGTTGCCCGTGAGCATGAGTCCCACGCCGAACACGTCGAGAAGGACGCCGTGGACGGTCGTTGCGGGCGCGAGCAGGCGGGTGAGATAGATGACGAGATCGCTCATGATCGTCGTCGTCATCTTGCTCGACCGAAAGACGGGCGTACCCGAACTGCGCGCCGCCTCCATGAATTCGGGCAGGACGGGCAGATCGCGCGTAAAGATGATGCAGGGGATCTCCCCGCAGTCGAAGAGCTTGCCGATCTTCTCCACGCGCTCCTCCTCCGAGAAGGAACGGAGATATTCGTGCTCGGTGAGCCCGATGATCATGATTCTGCGCGAATCGAAATAACTGAAAAATCCCGCAAGACGAAGCCCGGGTCTGTCTACGCTCACGCTGGTGAGCGTGACAATTCCCCGTCCCGCATAGAGCATTTCGAGCCCGAGATCGGACGCGAATTTGTCGAGCATGACCGTCTCGCTCGGAAGAAACATATCGTTCATTTCAGATCCCCCATTGCGTATTTCCCGATCGCGACCGCCACGCCGTCCTCCTCGCAGGAGGGAACGACGACGGAGATCGCTTTCAGCGGCTGTTCTGCGTTGGCGACCGCAAACTTTCCGCCCGCCGCTTCGAGCATGGGCAGATCGTTGAGCTGGTCCCCCGCCGCGGCGATTTTTTCCCGCGGCACATGATAATATTCCGACAAAAATTCCACCGCCTGCGCCTTGCTCACGCCCGCGGGCAGAATCTCCGCAAGCCACGGAGACGACGCCGTGACGGAGAGCTGCGGAAACAGCTCCCTCAGCCGCGATAAAAGCGCGTCGCGCTTGGGCGGCTCGATCATCACAAGAATCTTTTCGACGGGCTCGCCCCTTCTTGTAACAAACTCGGAGAGCGGTTCCTTCGGCACGGTTCCCCTGACGCCGCAGATCTTTTCATAGAGACGGAGCATTTCGTCGCTGCGGTTCGCATACAGGACTTCCCCCGAATAGACGTGAATGTGCTCCCCGTCCGCTTCGAGGGGGGTCAAAACGTTGACCGCCTCCGAGGGGGAGAAGGCGTCCCGTTTCAGAAGCCGCCCCGTGGCGATGTCGGCGATGACGCCGCCCTGATAGGCGACCGCAAGTCCCTCCCCAAGTCCCAGCTCTCTGAGCCGCGGGAGAATGGAGGAGAGCATGCGCCCCGTGACGACGGCAAACACGCCGCCCGCGCGGCGGTAGCGCGCGATCGCCTCGATATTTCGCTTGGAAATCGTCCCGTCGGCGCGCACGAGAGTGCCGTCGAAATCGGATAAAAACAGATCGTAATTCATAACGCCTCGAAATATTTCCGGATCCGTGCGGCGAGTTCGGGACCGATCCCCTCCGCCTCAGCAAGTTCCCGTTCGGACGCGCGCATGATCTTGTCGATGGTGCCGAATTTCTCCATGAGCGCGGCTTTCTTGCGCTTGCCCACGCCGTCGATCTCGTCGAGAACAGAGGAAAGGCTCTTCTTTGAATGCAGATTCCGGAAATAAGTAATGGCAAAGCGGTGCGCCTCGTCGCGGATGCGTTGGAGCATCCTGAGGGCATAGTCCCGCCGCGGAATGCGGACGCTTTCACTGCTTCCGAGCGTGAAAATTTCCTCTTCCTGCTTTGCGAGAGCAATGAGGTCGATCTCCGAAACGCCCAATTCGTCGAAGATCTCCTTCACGGCGGAGAGCTGTCCCTTGCCGCCGTCGATGACGATCAGCTGCGGCTTGGGAAACCGCTCTTCCTCGTCCGTGCCGAGTTTGCTCAGACGGCGGAACAGCACTTCTTTGAGGGACGCAAAGTCGTCCGCGCCCTCGACCGTCCTGATCCGGAAGCGGCGGTAGGCGACTTTATCCGCTTCCCCGTCCGTAAAGACGACCATGCTCCCCACTTTGTCCACGCCCGAGATATCGGAGATGTCGTAACACTCCATCCGCTTGGGATAGCGGGAGAGGGACAGGAGATTTTTCAGCCGTTCGCAGGCGGCAATCGTCATGTCGTTCTTGTGCGCGATCGCGGAAACGGACTTTTCGAGATATTCCTTTGCGTTCCCCGCCGCCATGTTGCAAAGTTCCCGCTTCACCCCGAACTTCGGGCGGACGATCTCCACCTTCCGCCCCGTCTGCCCGAGCGCATATTCGCGGAGCAGACCGTCGTCGAAGAGCTCGTCCGTGATGAGTTCATGCGGAAATTCATGATTCGAATAGTATTGCGTGAGGAAGGAGAGAAACGCCTCTCCCCGCTCGCCCGCACCCTCTTCGAGGGGAAAGTTGCGGCTTCCCTGCATGATCCCCTTGCGCGTGACGAGCACGCTCATCACCGCATACAGCCCGTTGGAAGCGAGCGCCCAGATGTCCGCGTCCACGTCCTTCGGCATGGATGTGATCCGTTTGAGTTGCAGTTTTTTGAGCATGCCGATGCGGTCGCGGTACTCCATTGCGAGCTCGAATTCTTCGTTCTCGGCAAAGAACGCCATCTTTTCTTTGAGAAGTTTCTCCGCCTCTTCGTATCCGCCCGAGAGGAAGGAGACGGCTTTCTCCACCCGTTCGGCGTATTCCGCCTCACTGCAATACCCCGCGCAAGGGGCGAGACACCGCCCGAGATGATAGTTGAGGCAGGGCTTTTTGGGGTTCTCCGTGATCGCCGTGTTGCAGATGCGCACATTGTAGACTTTTGCCGCGACGTCGAGAATGTCCTTGCAGGAAATTCCCCCCATGAAGGGACCGAAGTATCTCCCGTCTTTTTTCACCTTGCGGGTGATGGAGAGATGGGGAAACTTTTCCCTCGTGTGCAGTTTGATGTACGGATAGGTCTTGTCGTCTTTGAGGAGAATGTTGTATTTGGGCTTGTACTTTTTGATGAGATTGTTTTCGAGGGCGAGCGCGTCCACCTCCGTCGGCGCGACGATATAGGAAAAGTCGGCGATGTTGTCCACCATCGCCTGCACTTTGGAGGGCTTGGGCGAGGAATGGAAGTACTGCCGCACGCGGTTTTTGAGCACCCGCGCTTTTCCGACGTAGATGATCGTCCCCTCCGCGTCGAGCATGAGATAGACGCCGGGGCAGTCGGGAAGCAGTTTTAGTTTTTCCCGGACGATACTTTCACCCATAATTCTATTATACACAACCCGCAAGCATTTTTCAAGAGGATTGCAAGAATTTCTCGGCAGGAAAATGCCGCCCGCGCGCGGTTCGCGCGCGGGCGGCGATAAGGATATCTTGGAAAGCCCTGCCGTTTTCGGCCGCTCCCGCCGCCGTCGTTTTCGACCGCTCCTGTTGCACTTCGACAAAACAGGACAGGATATATTTTGTCATATATGCTATTCTGTGACGGAAGGAGGAGGGAAATGGCGGAGACATTGCTTCTCGACAAGCGCACGCAGAGCATCGTGGAGGGATATGTGCCCGAAGGGGAACTCCTCTTTTCGCTCGTGCGGTTTTATTCGATTTTTGCGGACGGGACGAGAATCCGGTTGCTGTCCGCGCTGGCGATCTCGGAGATGTGCGTGACCGATCTTTCCCGTGTGCTCGGCATCAACCAGACAACGGTATCGCATCAGCTGCGCTTTCTCAAAGACGCGGGCATGGTGCGGACGGAGCGGCATGGGAAGATCATCTTTTATTCGGTTTCGAGCGAAGTCGTAAACGACGTTCTGCTCAAAGGCGTCGAATTTTTGGGATATTGAACCCCTCCGCTTCTCGGTTCCGACAGGAAAGCGAGGCGTCCGCTTAGGACGCCTCGCCGCTTTTTCCTGCACACATCATGGATACAATTATGAGATCCGCTTTTTTATTTTTCCTTTGAGTTCTGCACATTCGCATCGTTCTTCGGAGCAGGAGAATCGAAAAATGTGCGCTTTTGCTTCGGTTCGGGGCGCGAATCCGCATTTTTGATCCGATATGCGAAAAACAGGCAGATCAAAACGCTTGCCAACACGAGGACGTTCACGATCGCGAGTGATAACGCTACCGACTTCATCCCCGAAAATGCCGCATTCAAAGCAAACATTGTTTAGTCGTCCTTAAATGAGACTTATTCGCCTTATGCAACAGTTGCTGTAAATGTAAGGGTGTCCTTATAATCCTTGCCGCCGGTAGACTTGTTTCCCTCTACCTCAGCTTTGATATAAGAATCTTTTTTGGTTTCACCGCCGGTTACTTCGAGAATTGAATCGTTGACATTAACAGTAGTTTCTTGTGTGTTTTGTTCGTCGCCTTTTTTAACGGTATAATCAATTGTCTTGCTTGTACTTGCCTCCTTCAACTTCCATCCCGATTCATCCACTCCCTTAAGCGTTACCTTAAGAGTAGAACCGTCAGCGATATATACGTCTGTCGCTGAGATTTTTGCAGCCTCTCCGATCGTTATACTCGCGGGAATTGTAACTTTCCAACTGTCCGCCACATTGTAGGTAATTTCTACTGTCGTAGTTGTGCTTGAAGGACCCAAATCCGTGTCTGCGGAAGCCGCGACAGCGCCGACGGAGCCCGCGAGCGCGAGCGTAAGCATGGCTGTGGAGCCGAAAAGGATTGCATGTTTCTTTTTCATATAAACACCTCTGAAAATTTATTTATGATAGCGGGATTGCCCGTAATCACCTATTTGACTGTCAGTTTTACCCTTGCCGAAACGTTATTTGTCGGCGAAACGTCCTTCATGCGATACGGCTGTACGAGAAGATAGGTTTCGTATTCGCCCGCTTGCAAACCATGCGAGAGCGTCACTTGGTAAATGTGCTTGCCGGGCGCAAGATGTCCCGTCTTGAACAACACTTCGTACCCTTGCTCGCTGTCATCGGGCAGACGAAGCTCAAACGTCAGATAGTACAGTCCGGCATTTTCAACCGGATTATAAAGATCAATCGCGATTGTTTCCTCATCCGCCGGGATCGTGAGAGAAGAGAACCCCTTTATTGTGGGTCCCGGTACGGACTCGCTCCCTCCGGGACGGCTGTCCTGTGCATTCGGATCAAGTTGAACTCCCCCGCCGACGCTCTCCTCCCTCATTCCGTTGATACAGAACAGCATGATCAGGTTAAAAATCAGCAACAGGACGAGAATAATAAAGGATGTTATGTACAGAATACGGCTTCTTTTCATATCGCTACACGTCCTTTTTCTCCTTCCGCGGCAAAAACCCGTGAGATTTGCGGGTTTTTGCCGAAGTCCATGATTAGTATACCAAAGTATTTTGTATCTGTCAAGAGATTTTTTACAATAGTATTGTAAAATTTGACAAAAAGTCAAAAAAAGTTTGATTCCGGAGGAGAGAATCGTGCTGAGTGAAAACATTAAAAACCTTCGTGTGCTCAGGCATCTGAGCCAGGTGGAGCTTGCGGGTTGTCTGCATGTGAGCAAGCAGTGTATCTCCAACTGGGAAAACGATAATATCCTGCCTTCCATCGAAATGCTCATGAAACTTGCGGATTTTTTCGGGGTTTCCACGGACTATCTGCTCGGTGTGTCCGTCCGGAATTCCGTCTGCGTGGACGGGCTTACCCCCTCGCAGGTCGAACATATTAAAGTGTTGATACAAGATCTTCGGAATGCAAATTCACAGTAGGAACCGTCTGAACATTGTCGGGGAATGGCACGACGGCGATATAAGAACACAGGCGCGCCGCGGCAAAAGCCGCGGCGCGCCTGAAATTTTCCCGTTCGCCTGAAATTTGACAATCAAGCTTATTCGATTCCGACGACGGTGTAGCCCGCGTCCGTGACCGCCTTTGTGAGCGCCTCGTCGCTCACGCCCTCCGTGCAGGTAACCACCGCCTTCCCGTGCTTTTGGAACGCCTTTTTCAGCGAGACGTCCGCCTTCTCCACGCCGTCCACCGCCGACAGCGCTTCCGTGACGTGCTTGACGCAGTGCTCGCACATCATGCCTTCGATTTTGATCGTTTTTTGCATTTTATTTTCTCCTTTTCGGCGCTTTGCGCCTTGATTTTTCCCGAATCTCATGAGCCTGAGCGCATTTGTGACGACGAACAGCGACGAAAGGCTCATTGCCGCCGCCGCGATCATGGGATTGAGCGAGAGATTCGCCCAAGCGAACGCCCCCGCCGCCAGCGGAATGCCGACGCAGTTATAGAAAAACGCCCAGAACAGGTTCTGTTTGATGATCCGCATCGTCTTTTTCGAGAGCGCGATCGCGCGGGGAAGGGCGGAGATGTCCCCGCTCATGAGCACCGCGTCCGCGCTTTCGATCGCTACGTCCGTTCCGCCGCCCATCGCGATTCCGACATCCGCCTCTTTGAGGGCGGGGGCGTCGTTGATGCCGTCTCCGACCATCGCGACCGTGCGGTTTGCCCGCCTTGCCGCGCGGTTTTCCCGCTTGACCGCCTCGTTCTGCTCCCGCAAATCCTTCACATGGCGCAATTTGTCCTCGGGCAGAAGCTCGGAGCACACGCAGCCGTCGTACGGCGGAAATCCCGCCTCGTCCGCGATATATCTCGCGACCGCGCCGTTGTCCCCCGTGAGCATGATGGGCAGACAGCCGAGGGCGGACAGTTCTTCCACTGCCGCGCGGCTCCCCTCCTTCAACGTATCGGAGAGGGCGAACATCGCGAGCGTCCTCTTTCCATCCGAGAGGAAGAGCGCCGTCTTGCCCTCCGCGGAGAGCGTTTCGAACAGCGCGAGCCGCTCCCCGAATGTCACCCCCCGCGCCTGCATCATATTCTCGTTGCCGAGGAAATACGTCTTTCCGTCCACCTTCCCGACCGCGCCCTGCCGCACGACGTAGCTCACTTCCTCCGCCTCGTATCCCTCCTCGCAGAACTCCGCAATGCACCGCGCAAGCGGATGATTGAGCTTGTTTTCGAGCGCAAAGGCGATCCTGCGGGCTTGATCGTCGCCGTCGAAATAGACGACTTTGGGCTTTCCCTCGGTGATTGTCGCCGTCTTATCGAGAAAGATATCGTGCACGGTCTGGATCGCCTCGGCGTTTTTATACAGGATCCCGAGGCTTGCGCCCCGTCCCGTCGCCGCCATGATCGCAACCGGCGTCGCAAGTCCCAGCGCGCACGGACAGGAGATGACGAGCACGCTCACGGCATAGTTGACCGATTTTGAAAAATCTCCGCTGACGATCATCCAGACCGCAAACGTCGCAAGCGCGATCAGAACGACCGCGGGAACAAACACCGCGGCGACTTTGTCCGCCGTTTTCTGAATGGGCGCCTTGCTCGCGCCCGCCTCGCGCACCATGCGGATCACGCCCGCGAGCATGGTATCCTCGCCGACCTTCTCCGCCGAAATCCTCAGATATCCGCCCGTGACGACGGACGCGCTCATCGCGCGGCTGCCCGCCGAAAGCTCCACGGGCAGGCTCTCGCCCGTGATCGCAGCCTGATCGGCAAAGGCATGCCCGCCGAGTACGACCCCGTCCACCGGCACGGATTCCCCCTGCCGCACGAGGACGACGTCGCCGACCCGCACATCGGAGAGGGAAATTTTCGTCTCCTTCCCCTCCCGCTCCACGGTGACGATGTCGGGCGCAAGGGACAGCAATTTTTCGATTTCGCGCCCCGTTTTCTTTTTCGAGCGCGCTTCGAGCCACTTGCCGAGACAGACGAGCGTGCAGATCGTCGCCGCCGACTCAAAGAAGAGGTCGTGTCCCATGCCCGCAGAGCTTCCCGTATGGCTCATAATGAGCACGGCGAGACTGTAAAAATAGGAGGCGAGACTGCCCACCGTGATGAGCGTATCCATATTGGGTACGAGCTTGCAGACCGCACGGATGCCGCTCGTGAAAAACGGATAGTTGATCGCAAGGATCGCCGTCGCGAGCCCGAGCTGGAATCCGTGGTTCCACCACCCCTCGGGCACGGGAAGTCCCAACATTCCCCCCATCGAAAGAACCATGAGCGGAATGAGCAAAACCGCGGAGAGCAGAAAGCGGACGAGGAGCGGGTCGACGTTCCCCTTCCCCTTCTGCGGCGCCTTTCCGTAATCGTATGCGCCGTAGCCGAGCGAAAAGACGGCGGTTTTAATCTTTCCCTCGTCCAACACGCTCTCGTCAAATTCGACGTCCATGCACTCGCCCATCAGCGAAACGGAGCAAAACCGCATTCCGCCGAGCTTTTTGACCGTACGCTCGATGCCCGAAGCGCATGCCGCGCAAGTCATGCCCGTGATACTGTATCGCTTTTTCATGTTATTGGAACCGCTTGAAGAGATCCACGATCTCGTCCACCACGGCAAGATTTCCCTCCTTGATGTTTTCGATGAGACAGGAGTGCATGTGACTCTCCAAAACGACGCCCGCAAGGCTCTTGACCGACTTATCCACGGCGGCGAGCTGGATGAGCACGTCGTCGCAATAGCGGTCCTCCTCAATCATCTTCCGGATGCCGTTCACCTGCCCCGCAATTCGGCTGAGACGGGAGACGATTTTCTTCTTCTCCTCCTCGGTGCGGACCTTCGTCTTTGCGCTGCAACAACAGTTTTCCATTCTTTTCTCCTCAATATACCCCTCACGGGTATCTTGATTGTATACCCCCACGGGGTATTTGTCAAGCATTTTCGCACAAAAAAACGCGCCGGCTTTACCGTAGTTCCCATAGGGAATATAGGTAAGTCGCCGCTCAAAGAGAATTAGGCGTGGCGTGAAGCCACGCCTTTTCTCATATCTTGTTTTAGATGTTTG
>CANRGR010000016.1 GCA_947630245.1 uncultured Clostridia bacterium
GCGTCTTGCCGAAGCGGAGGTGGGAGACGGTGATGCCGCCCGACTTCTTCGAATCATAGAAGAAGTACGCCTGCGCATACATGTCGGTATGGTCGCCGATGATCTTGATGGAGTTCTTGTTCGCGCCGACCGTGCCGTCCGAGCCGAGCCCGTAGAACTTCGCGGAAGTGGAGCCCGCGGGAGCCGCGTCGAACTTCTCGGAGAAGTCGAGAGAGCTGTTCGTGACGTCCTCGATGATGCCGACCGTGAAGTGATTCTTGGGTTCGTCGAGATCGAGATTCTTATAGACGGAGAGCACCATAGACGGGTTAAACTCTTTGGAGCCGAGCCCGTATCTGCCGCCGACGACCTTGATGTTCGTCACGCCCTTTTCGAGGAGAGCGGTGCACACGTCGAGATAGAGCGGTTCGCCGAGCGAGCCGGGTTCCTTTGTTCTGTCGAGCACGGCGATCTTCTTCGTCGTCTTGGGAAGGGCGGAGAGGAAGGCGTCCGTCACGAAAGGACGGTAGAGGCGGACTTTGACGAGCCCGTACTTCTTGCCCGCTGCGTTGAGCTTATTGATGGATTCTTCCACGGTCTCCGCACCGGAGCCCATGATGACGACGACTTCGGTCGCGTCGGGCGCGCCGACATAGTCGAAGAGATGATACGATCTTCCCGTGAGCGCGCTCACTTCATCCATCATCTCCTGCACGATGGCGGGAGTTGCCTGATAGTAGCTGTTTGCGGTCTCGCGGTTCTGGAAATATGTATCTCCGTTCTGGGCGGTGCCGCGCTGGACGGGATGTTCGGGGTTGAGCGCGCGCGCACGGAATTCCGCCACGTCCTTTGCGAGCCCTTTCTTATCGAAGAGCGCCTTCATTTCATCGTAGTCGATGACGTCGATCTTGCTCACTTCGTGGGAAGTGCGGAAGCCGTCGAAGAAGGAGAGGAAGGGGACGCGGGCGCGGAGCGTGGAAAGATGCGCAACGGTGGCAAGGTCCATCACTTCCTGTACGGAGCAGCTTGCGAGCATCGCAAACCCGGTCTGGCGGCAAGCCATCACGTCCGAATGATCGCCGAAGATGTTCAGCGAATGCGCCGCGAGCGCGCGGGCGGAGACGTGCATGACCATCGGAAGCAGTTCGCCCGAGATCTTGTACATGTTGGGGATCATGAGGAGAAGCCCCTGCGAAGCGGTGTAGGTCGTCGTGAGCGCGCCCGCCGCGAGGGAGCCGTGGACAGCGCCCGCCGCGCCGCCTTCGGATTGCATTTCCGTGATGCGCAGCTTCTGTCCCCACATGTTCACTCTGCCCTGCGTCGCCCACTCGTCGGCGGACTCCGCCATCGGAGACGAAGGCGTGATCGGGTAGATGGCAGCCACTTCCGAGAAGGCGTAAGCGACGTGCGAGGCGGCGGTATTGCCGTCGATTGTCATCTTAGTCATCAAAAAACCTCCATAAATAATATAAATTTGAGTTTGTACGCAAAAAAGGATCCCCCCTGATTGCGCTGTTCCTATTATAACGACTTTTTTCGGATAAGTCAATACGCGGAAAGAAAAAAATTTGTCCATTTTTCACAGCGCGGGGATCGCGGGAAATCCGCGTCCGACGGCGAAACGCGGGAACGCCGGTTCCGAACCTTGTTCCGAACCAAAAGGGAAAACAGGAAAACGAAAAAACCGCTTCGATTATCTTGCAATTTTTCATGAAGGGTGCTATAATGAGAACTGCGACATAATTCCATATCTTTGAAGCAAGATACAAACGGCGGAAGTGTATCCTTCTTTTCTTGCATCAAGGGAATTGTGTCGCAACAATACGGGATACTCTTTGCGGGCGTTCCGTATCGGAACGTCCTTATTTTTGCCCGCAAATATCACAGAAGGAGAAAACGAAATGAAACACAAATTTTGCGCGCTGTGCCTTACGCTCGTCATGGCGATGAGCGCTGCGACCCTCTTCTCCGCATGCGGCGAAGAAAAAACTCCGTCCGGGGACGTCAATGTCACCGACCCCTCGGGGAGCGGACAGAATCCCGACGAGGGAAATAAGAACCCCGACGGAGGCGGACAGAACCCCGGCGAGGGCGGACAGAACCCCGACGGAGGGGAACAGAATCCCGGCGAGGGCGGAGAAGGCGGACAGCCCGCGCCCGAAGAGGAGCAGGCGACCGAGGGTCTGCACTACACCGCGATCTACGGAGAGGATAATACGACGGCGATCGGATACATCGTGGGCGCGGGCGAGGCGGCAGAGGAAGAAAATATCGTCATTCCCGCGAAGCACGACGGTTTGCCCGTCCTCCGCATCGGTCTCCCCGAAGAGTACTTCGGACCCGATTCCGCCCACGAGGGAGCGTACAACTACACGGATAAATTTTTCGAAAGCTACAATGCTTACGTCGCGGGACTTGGATACAATTTTGAAGAGCTTGAATACCAGGAAGTGCTGGCAGTGAGAAACTCTTTTATTCAGCAGTATTCATTTGCTTACAGCAAGGCAAAGACGATCAAAATCCCAAACAGCGTGACGCAACTTGGTATTCTTGCGTTTTCCGAAAGTAGCATTGAAAGCCTCTATATTCCCGAGAGTGTGACGGAAATTGAGACGTTGAACCCTCAAACTCCGTTTTGGACTTGCAACAAACTGACAAAGATCGAGGTGTCCGAAAAGAATCCCGTCTACCGTAGCGAAGGGAACTGTCTCATCGAGACCGCGACAAAGACCGTGATCGCGGGCTGCAAGACGAGCGTCATTCCCGAAGGAGTGCTCGCGATCGGGGCGGGCGCATTCGCCTGTATGGAAGAATTGGAGGAGATCAACATCCCGAAGAGCGTTACCGTTATCCGAAACTATGCTTTTCTCCAATGCACTAAGCTCAAACGCATCGTATACGGCGGCACGGAAGAAGAATGGAAAAACATCGACAAGCGGGAAAATAACTATTCCGCACAGGGTTGGCGGACAGGCGCTTCGATCGAAGAAGTCGTCTGCACGAACGGAACATTGACGGGCAGCGACATCGGATGAATGCGATGAAGGGATAGAGAACGCCGCACGTTCGCCGTTTCCTGTTATCATTCGAATCATATTTCGCGCGTTTCTTGCGGGGGCGCGGCGGGCTTTGCCCGCCGCGCCCCCGCAAGCGATTCGGCGGAAATTGTCTGAATTTGCCGCAAAAACCCTTGCCATAGACCGCAAAATATGGTATGATATTTGTGAATGAGTGCAACATTTTGCGAGTAGTGAGGTAATATATGTCGGAAAATTACGGGGCAAGAGATATCACCGTTCTCGAAGGTCTGGAAGCGGTGAGATTGCGCCCGGGCATGTATATCGGCTCAACGGGGTCGCGTGGGCTCCACCATATCCTGTGGGAGATCGTGGACAACGCGATCGACGAGGCGGCGAACGGATTCGCGGACAAGATCCGCGTCATCCTCCACAAGGACGGAAGCGCGTCCGTCGAGGACAACGGGCGGGGGATTCCCACGGACATCCATCCGAAGATGAAGGTCTCGGGCGTGCAGGTCGTCTTTACCCAGCTCCATGCGGGGGGAAAGTTCGACGAGCACAACTATTCCTATTCGGGGGGATTGCACGGGGTCGGCGCGTCGGTCACGAACGCGCTCTCCAAATGGCTCAAAGTGGAAGTCTACAAGGGCGGTAAGACCTATGCGATGGAGTTCCGTTCCGCCTACGATCTCAAAAAGAAGAAGGTGGAATCGGGCGTGCCCGTCGCCCCGCTCGCGGACATCGGTCAAAAAACGAGAAAACACGGCACGTTCGTCCGCTTCATGCCCGACGACGCCGTCTTTTCCACCACGGAATTTCAGCTTTCCACGGTCTCGAACCGTCTCAACGAACTCGCGTTTCTCAATAAGGGGCTCACAATCCGCCTCATCGACGAGCGGATCAGCCAGAACGAGTTCGACGAGAGCGACGAAGAGGACCGCCAGCTCGATCTTGCGGGAGCAATGCAGCCCTATACCGTCGAATTTCATTACGACGGCGGAATCTCCGATTTTGTGAAATCTTTGAACGAGGGCAAGACCGCGCTCTACCAGAAGCCGCTCTATTACAGGACGGAGAAGGACGGCATTCTCATCGAGTACGCCATCCAGCACACGGGAGAATACACGGAGAATCTCTTCTCCTTCGTCAACAACATTCCCACGCCCGAGGGGGGATTCCATGAGATCGGATTCCGCTCGGGGATCACGCGCATGCTCAACGACTACGCGCGCGACACGAAGGCGCTCAAAGAGAAGGACGCGAATTTCCTCGGCGACGATTTCCGCGAGGGGCTCACCGCCGTGCTGTCCATCAAGATGAAGAACGTCCAGTTCGAGGGACAGACCAAGACAAAGCTCGGCAATCCCGAGGCAAAGTCGCCCGTCGAGGCGGCGGTCGTTGAGGGACTGCGCGCCTTAGCGGGGCAGAACGGGTACAAAAAGGCGTTCGACGAGATCCTCAAAAAGGCGCAGGGCGCGGCGAAGGTCCGCATCGCGGCGCGGCAGGCGAAGGACACCGCGCGCGCAAAAAACAGCATTGATTCTATCATGCTCGTCGGCAAGCTCGCCGCATGCTCCGGGAAGAAGCCCGAGCAGAACGAACTGTTCATCGTCGAGGGGGATTCCGCGGGCGGCACCGCAAAACAGGCGCGCGTGAGGCAGTATCAATCCATCCTTCCGCTCCGCGGAAAGCCGCTCAACGTCGAGAAAAAGCGGCTCGATCAGGTGCTTGCCAACGAGGAGATCCGCACGATCATCTCCGCGCTCGGGGCGGGAATCGGAAACGACTTCAATCTCGACAAACTCAACTATCATAAGGTCATCATCCTCTCGGATGCCGATCAGGACGGATTTCATATCCGCTGTATCCTTCTCACCTTCTTCTTCCGCTATATGCGTCCGCTCGTCAACGCGGGACATGTCTACATCGGCATGCCGCCGCTCTATAAGGTCTATAAGCAGAACGGCTCCGCCGAGGAATATGCCTACGACGACAACGAGCTCTCGGAGAAGATCGAAAAAGTGGGGAAGGGGTATCTCATCCAGCGGTACAAGGGTCTCGGCGAAATGAGCGCGGAGCAGCTGTGGACGACGACGATGGATCCTCAGAAGCGCAATCTCACACAGGTCACGATCGAGGACGCCGTGGCGGCGGAAAACATGATTTCGACGCTCATGGGGGACAAGGTCGAGGGCAGAAAAGAATTTTTGAGCCGCAACGCGAATTTCAACAAGACGGACACGTTCATTGAGAAAGCCAAAGTGGAGGGAGAACGGCAATGAAAAAGACCGAGAAAGCCGCAAAACAGGAGCCGCAGGGCAATCTGTTCGTCACCCCCCTCGAAGAAGTTCTGCCGAATTCCATGCTCCCGTATGCGGAATTCGTCATCATGGACCGTGCCCTGCCCCGCGTCGAGGACGGTCTCAAACCCGTCCAGCGGCGCATTCTCTACACGATGTACGAGATGGGACTGTTGCCCGACAAACCGCACAAGAAGTCGGCGCGCATCGTCGGCGACTGCATGGGCAAGTATCATCCGCACGGGGATTCCTCCGTCTATGACGCGATGGTCCGCATGGCGCAGGACTTCAACATGGGCAGGACGCTCGTCAACGGGCACGGCAATTTCGGCTCGGTTGACGGCGACCCCGCCGCCGCGATGAGATATACCGAGGCGCGTCTCGAACCGATCGCGCTCGAACTTTTGAGAGATCTCGACAAGAATACCGTCTCCTTTTCCCTCAATTTCGACGACTCGCTCAAAGAGCCCGACATGCTCCCCGGGCGGTTTCCGAATCTGCTCGTGAACGGCGCGTCGGGCATCGCGGTGGGACTTGCGACGAACATTCCGCCTCATAACCTTGCAGAGACGATCGACGGCGTCGTCGCCTATATCGACAATCCGAACATCCGTCTGAGCGAGATGCTCAAATACATTCCCGCGCCCGATTTCCCGACGGGCGGATACATCATCGCGGGCGAACTCAACCAAGCGTATAAGACGGGCAAGGGCAGAATTACGCTGCGCGCGAAGGTGCGTGTTGAACCGGGGGAGGGGGACCGCAAAAATCTCGTCGTCACGGAGCTTCCCTATCAGGTCAACAAGGCGAATCTTCTGCGCCGCATTGCCGAACTTCGGGAAGAAAAGAAGGAGGAATTTGCCCCGATCACGAAGGTCACGGACGAATCCGACCGCGGCGGCATGCGGGCGGTGATCGAAGTGAGGGGAGACGCGGACATCAAGGGCATTTTGAAACTGCTCTATAAATATACCGACCTCGAAACGAGCTTCGGCATGAACATGGTGGCGATCGCGGGCGGCAAGCCCATGCTGATGGGACTCATGGAGATCATCCGCTACTATGTCGCCTACCAGCGCGAAGTCGTGCTCCGCCGCACGAAATTCGATCTCGCGCAGGCGAAGGAGCGGTGCCACATTCTCGAGGGGCTCATCATCGCCGTCCGCAACATTGACGAAGTCATCCGCATCATCAAGAACGCCGATTCGACCGCCGACGCGCGCGACAAACTGAGGAAGCGGTTCGATCTTTCGGAGCGGCAGGCGCAGGCGATCCTCGATCTGCGGCTCGCGCGGCTCACCAAACTCGAAGTATTCAAACTCGAAGAGGAACTCAAACAGCTCAAAGAACTCATCAAAAAGCTCACGGCGATCGTGGGAAGCACGAAGTTGCAGCTCCAAGTCGTCAAAGAGGAGATCCTCGAAATCAAGAAGAAATACAGGACTCCGCGCAAATCGACGCTCGTGTTCGACGAAAGCGAAGCGGAGGCGGAGCGGACGGATCTCCGCGAGCCGGGCGTTCCGTCCATTCTCTGCATCTCGGGGACGGGCACGCTCAAATGCGTCAGCGAAAAGAATTTCTCAATGTCGGGCAAGACCGTGCAGGAAAAGACGCGCCCCTCCCAGATCATGGGGAATTCCATCCGCATTCTGTCGGACGGCGACGCGCTCGTCTTTACCAACCGCGGGAACTGTTTCCGTCTCGCCGCGCAGGACTGTATCTGTAAGTTCGCGGACGCGGGATACGCCCTCAACGAGCTCTTCGAGGACGTGCCGAAGGACGAGAAGCCCGTCGCGCTCTTTCCCGCCGCCCTGCCCGAAGGGAATCTGCTCTTCATCACCGCGAAGGGAATGCTCAAAAAGAGCGCATGGAGCGAATACGCCGTCGCAAAAAACGTCTTTCAGGCGGTCAAGCTCGCGGAGGGGGACGAAGTCGTCGCCGTGCAGACCGAAACCGCGGAAGGCAACGAGACGATCTTCTTCGTCACCGAGGGCGGAATGTGCCTGAACGCGAAGAAGGACGACGTGCCCGTGCAGGGCAGGATTGCCGCGGGCGTGAAGGGCATGAACGTCAAAGACGGAGACCGCGTGATCTTCGCCTCGCAGATCGACGGGGAGGGGGAGATCGTCGTCGCCGTGTCGGGCGGCAGATTCAAGCGCGTCATCGCCGCACAGATCGACCCTCTGAACCGCAACTGCAAAGGGGTGCGCATCGCCGCGCTCAAAGAGGAGGATAAAATCCTCTTTGCCGATTACGTCACCGTGCCCTATATGCTTGCGCTCAATTCGGAAAACGGCATGAGTGAAATCTCCACCGAGCAGATCCCCATCGACGCGACGGGCACGCGCGGCAGACCGGTCAAGTCGGTCACGTCGCCGCCCACCGCAGTGTATGCGATGAAATATCGCACCGAAGAATGATCCAAAGAACGGGAGCGGCGAAGTGCCGCTTTCATACCGTCAAGCGAGGAGAGAATGGACAGAGAAGAGTTTATCAAAGCAATGAGCGCCGGAACTTACATCGAGGCGGGCTCCGGAATGCACCTTCACATGCATGAAATGTCGCAGCGCGCCCTGATGTTTACGGCGGAGATCAACGGGAAGTATCATGAGCCCGGGGAACTGAGAAAACTTTTCTTCGAACTCATCGGGAAGGAATACGACGAAACGTTCGGGCTGTTTCCGCCCTTTTCCACCGACTACGGGCTGAACATTACGCTCGGCAAGCGCGTCTTTATCAACTCGGGGTGCTGTTTTCAGGATCAGGGCGGGATCGAGATCGGCGACGACTGCCTCATCGGGCAGCAGGTGGTGATCGCAACCTTGAATCACGATCCGGATCCCGAAAAGCGCGGCAATATGTCTCCCGCGCCCGTAAAGATCGGAAACAAAGTCTGGATCGGCGCGCACGTCACGATTCTGCCGGGGGTCACGATCGGGAGCGGGGCGATCGTCGGCGCGGGCGCGGTCGTCACAAAGGACGTGCCCGAAAACGCCGTCGCAGCGGGCGTTCCCGCAAGAATCATAAAATATATTGAAACGTAAAACTCCTTCGGCGGAGCGGGACGCGAAGGAAAGCGGCGGGGCTCGTCCTCGCTTTTTCTTTTTCCCCGAAATGTTATCTTCGCCTTTTCCATTGACAACGGGAAGATTTTGGAGTATAATGGAAACGCAACTCAAAGGTGAGGAAATTCAAATGGACATCAAAGAAATTTTAAGCAAATGCGACCATACGCAGCTCTCCGTGACGGCGACGTGGGACGACATCCGCGCACTCATCGACGACGGGATCCGATTCTCCACGGCGTCGGTGTGCATTCCGCCCTGCTATGTGAGAGAGGCGAAACAATATGCGGGGGAACGGATCCGCATCTGCACGGTCATCGGCTTCCCGAACGGATACAACACCGCGGCGGTGAAGGTATTCGAGACGGAGGAGGCGGTGAAAAACGGCGCGGACGAGATCGACATGGTCATCAACATCGGCGATCTGAAAGCGGGGCGCCTCGACCGTGTAAAGGAAGAGATCGAAGCGGTCAAGGCGGCGTGCGGCGGAAAGATTTTGAAAGTCATCATCGAGACCTGTCTCCTCACTGAAGAGGAAAAGATCAAGATGTGTGAAATCGTCACCGCGGCAAAGGCGGATTTCATCAAGACGTCCACGGGGTTCTCCAAAGCGGGCGCAACGCGGGAGGACGTCGCGCTCTTCCGCCGCCATGTCGGCGAGGGAGTCAGAATCAAGGCGGCGGGCGGCATCTCTTCGGTGAAGGACGCCGAGGATTTCGTCGCGCTCGGCGCGGAGCGGCTCGGCACGTCCCGCATCGTCAAAATCGTGAAAGAGGAGGGTCTCTTATGAGCGATCACAATGTTCCCACCCCGCACATTGCGGCAAAATACGGCGATTTCGCCCCGACCGTCCTCATGCCGGGCGATCCGCTCCGCGCGAAGTTCATCGCCGAACATTTTCTCGACAATCCCGTTCTCGTCAACAACGTGCGCGGCGTGAACGGCTTCACGGGCTCCTATCGGGGCAAGCGCGTCTCGGTGATGGCGTCCGGAATGGGACAGCCGTCGATCGGGATCTATTCCTATGAACTCTATCACTTTTATGGCGTGGAGACGATCATCCGCGTCGGATCCTGCGGTTCGTTCGACAAGGATCTGCACGTCCGCGATCTCATTTTGGCGCAGGGCGCCTGCACGAACGGCAACTATGCCAAGCAATACGATCTGCCGGGCACGTTCTGTCCCATTGCGGACTTCGGGCTTCTCCGCCGCGCGGCGGAGCTCTGCGAGAAGGCGGGCGTCAACTACAAAGTCGGGAATATCTTTTCTTCGGACATGTTCTACGACGACATGAACAGCGGAATGCGTTGGGCGAAGATGGGCGTGCTCGGCGTGGAGATGGAGAGCGCGGCGCTCTATTGCAACGCCGCCCGCGCGGGCAAAAAGGCGCTCTGCATCTGCACCGTGAGCGACAGCTTTCTCTATCCCGAGGAGAACACGACCGCCGAAGAGCGGGAGACGTCGTTTACGGCGATGATGAAGATCGCGCTGGAATTGGCGTAAGGAGGCAGAAGTGGCAAAGAGATTTTTTCTGATCGTGCTCGACAGTTTCGGAATCGGGGAACTTCCCGACGCGGGGCTCTGGCACGACGAGGGGAGCGATACGCTGGGTGCGATCCGTTCCCGTCCCGAGTTCGACTGTCCCGCGCTGGAAGCGATGGGGCTGTTCAACATCGAGGGCGTGGGCGGCGGCGTTCCCGCGCCGACGGGAAGCTATGCGCGCATGGCGGAACGGTCGATGGGGAAGGATACCACGATCGGACATTGGGAGATCGCGGGGCTCGTGTCCCCCGATCCGCTCCCGACCTATCCCGACGGGTTCCCCGAGCGGATCATCCGCGAGTTCGAGAAGAGAACGGGGCGGAACGTCATCTGCAACAAGCCCTATTCGGGGACGGAAGTCATCAAGGATTACGGGCGCGAACACATCGAAACGGGCGCGCTCATCGTCTATACTTCGGCGGACAGCGTCTTTCAGATTGCGGCGCACGAGGACGTCGTGCCCGTGGAAGAGCTCTACCGCTATTGCCGCATTGCGCGGGAGATCCTCGTTCCGCCCGATCATGTGGGCAGGGTGATCGCCCGCCCGTTCTGCGGCGAATATCCCTTTACGCGCACGGCGAACCGCCACGATTTTTCGCTCGAACCGCCCGCCGATACCATGCTGAATCTGCTGCAAAAAGCGGGATACGACACGATTTCGGTCGGCAAGATCTACGATATCTTTGCGGGCAGCGGCGTCTCGGAGAGCCATCGCACGGTCTCCAACGCACACGGCATGCAGGTGACGGCGGAGCTTGCCGGGCGGGATTTTTCGGGGCTGTGCTTCGTCAATCTCGTCGATTTCGACATGAAATACGGTCATCGGAACGACGTTTCGGGGTATGCCGCGGCGGCGACCGAATTCGACCGTTTCCTCTCCTCCTTCGTCGGTACGCTGAGACGGGACGACGTTCTGCTCATTACGGCGGATCACGGATGCGATCCTTCCACGCCGTCCACCGACCATTCGCGCGAATATACCCCCATGCTGATCTGCGGGGCGGGGGTCAGGAGCGGCGTGGATCTCGGCACGCGCGAAAGTTTTGCGGATATTGCCGCAACCGTGCTTGAATATTTCGGCGTCGCGCAGGGATCGTTGAGCGGGAAAAGTTTCTGGAAGGCGGTGAAAAGATGATCGACCGTAAGACATTGATGCAAGCGGCGCAGCGCGCGCGGGAGGGATCCTATTCTCCCTATTCGCATTTCCGCGTCGGCGCGGCGCTTCTTTCCCGAAGCGGAAAGATATACACGGGCTGCAACATCGAGAACGCGGCGTATTCCGCAACGGTCTGCGCGGAACGTGCGGCGTTTTTCAAGGCGGTGAGCGAAGGCGAGCGCGAATTTACGGCGATCGCCATTGTCGGCGGCAAAGAGGGGGAGACGTCCCCGCGTTGCGCGCCCTGCGGAGTCTGCCGTCAGGTGATGGCGGAATTTTGCACGGAGGAGTTCGAGATTTTACTCGGAACGGAGGAACAGTTCGAAGTGTTCACGCTCGGGCAGCTGCTTCCGCTCTCCTTCACATCCCGCGATCTTTAATTATTTTCCACAGGTATGAAAAAGGTTTTCACTGAAATTTTGTCACTCTTGCTCGCCGCGTGTCTCCTCTGCGCGGGCTTTACCGCCTGTTCCGACCCCGTGCCCCCGTCATCCGGCACGGAACCGGGCGTGGAGACCCCCGGCGGGGAAAATCCCGGCGGAACTCAAAATCCCGGCGGGGAAAATCCCGCCAAGAAGGAAAAACTTTCCGTGCCCGTGGTGGTGATCGGTCAGGACGGCGTCGCCGTGTGGAACGCGATTGAATATGCGATGTACTACATCTATGTCATCGACGGCGGCGGGGAGCAGATCACAACCGAATGCAGCGCGCAGCTCAGCGACGGGCAGTCTCTCTCGGTCAAGGCGGTCAGCGGCGAAGCGGACTATTCCGACAGCGATTTCTCCGCTCCCCTCACCTATCATAAGGGCGAAGTGCCCGATCCCGGGCACGACCATGTGGACGTCAATGCGGACGGAACGTGCGACAAGTGCGGCGAGAGCGTTCTTGCGGAGCTCTCCTTCTATGCCGTGAACGATCTGCACGGAAAGTTCATAGATACTTCCACCCAGCCCGGGCTGGACGAATTTACCACCTATCTCAAAGATCTGTACGCAGACGACGCGCGCGAGGAGATTCTGCTCTCCTCGGGCGACATGTGGCAGGGCACGGTGGAATCCTCCTCCAACCGCGGACAGCTCATGACGGAGTGGATGAACGAAGTCGGCTTTGTGTCGATGACGCTCGGAAATCATGAGTACGATTGGGGCGCGGACGTCCTTCTCCCCAACAGCGAGCTGGCGGAATTTCCCTTCCTTGCGATCAACGTCACCGACCACGGCGCACCCGCGGCATACTGCCGTCCCTCCGTCGTTGTGGAGAAGGGGGGCGTGAAGATCGGCATCATCGGCGCGATCGGCGACTGTCTCGGCTCGATTTCGGGGGAATTTTCGGACGGGCTCTCCTTTGCGACGGGCGACCGTCTCACCGCGCTCGTCAAGGACGAGGCAACGAGACTGAGGACGGAAGAGGGCTGCGATTTCATCGTCTATTCCATTCACGACGGCGGTTCAAACTTCTCCTCTTCCGGGATTAATTCCGTTTCGAATGCCGATCTGTCCTATTACGACACCGCTCTTTCGGACGGCTTCGTCGATCTCGTGTTCGAGGGACATACGCACAAACAATATATTCTCAAAGACGAGTACGGCGTCTTTCATTTGCAAGGCGGCGGCGAGAACAGGGCGGTCAGCCGTGCGGACGTCTCCTTCAATACCGTGACGGGAGATTTCGAAGTGGAGCCCAAGATGATCCAGAGCGGCGTCTACGGGCGGGAGAGCATTGCGGACGACCCCGTCGTCGGAGAGATCTACGAAAAGTATTTCCCCGACGAGGATCCCTACACCACGGTGCTCGGGAGAAACGTCTCCCGCCGCGACGAGGACGCGATCTGCAACCGCGTCGCACGGCTCTATTACGAGAAGGGCGTCGAAACGTGGGGGAAGGAGTATAAAATCGTACTCGCGGGCGGGTATCTGAACACCCGCAGCCCCTATAACCTTTCGGCGGGGAACGTCACCTATGCCGATCTCTTCTCTCTTCTTCCTTTCGACAACGCCATCGTTTTGGGCAAGATCAAGGGTTCCGATCTCAAAAAACGGTTTTTGAACAGCAGTTCCTATTATATTTATGCGACGATCGACGCTTCTGAAGTTTCGGACGGACAACAGTATTATATCATCGTTGATAGCTATACTTCTACATACAGGTGGAACAACATCACCGAAGTCGATCGCCTTGCGGGCAACGTCTACGCCCGCGATCTGCTTGCGGATTATATCAGAAGCGGCGAGTGGAGCAGATAGGAGAAAACGTATGCGAATGTACGACATCATCAAAAAGAAGCGGGACGGCGGGGAGCTGACGACCGAGGAGATCAACTATTTTATCAAAGGGGTCACCGACGGGAGCATTCCCGACTATCAGATCTCCGCGCTCTGCATGGCGATCTGGTTCCGCGGCATGACGGTGCGGGAGACCTGCGATCTCACCTTCGCCGTGCGCGATTCGGGCGAGAGGTTGGATTTTTCCGAAATCGGCGGAATCCGTGCGGACAAGCATTCGACGGGCGGCGTGGGGGACAAGACCAGCCTCGTCGTCGCGCCCATCGTGGCGTCGCTCGGGGTGAAAGTCGCCAAAATGAGCGGAAGGGGATTGGGACACACGGGCGGAACGGTCGATAAGCTCGAAGCGATCGACGGATTCCGCACGACCCTCTCGGACGAAGAATTTATCCGTCAGGTCAAAGAGATCGGGCTCGCGATCGTCGGGCAGTCGAAACAGTTCGCGCCCGCAGACAAAAAATTGTACGCGCTCCGCGACGTCACGGCGACGGTGGACAGCATGCCGCTCATCGCCGCGAGCATCATGGGGAAAAAACTCGCCGCGGACGACGACTGCATCGTCCTCGACGTCAAGACGGGAAGCGGATCTTTCATGAAGAGCGCCGAAAAGAGCGCCGAACTCGCGCGGCTGATGGTGGATATCGGCAAGCGCGCGGGGAAGAAGATCGTCGCGCTCATCACGAATATGGACCGCCCTTTGGGCTATGCAATCGGCAATTCCCTCGAAGTGATCGAGGCGGTCGAGACGCTCAACGGCAACGGTCCCGAGGATCTGACCGAAGTCTGCGTCGCATTGGCGGCGCAGATGCTCTCGCTCGCGGGCAGGGGAACGCCCGAGGCGTGCGCCGCGCTTGCGCGGAATGCCATCCGGGACGGGAGCGCGCTCCGCAAACTCATTGAGACGGTGCGGGCGCAGGGCGGAGACGAACGTCTGATCGAACATCCCGGGACCTTCGCAAAAGCGAAATTCACGCATGCGGTCAAAAGCGAAAAAGAGGGGTATATCCGCCGCGCGGACGCGGAGGCGTACGGGCTTTCGAGCCTCGCGCTCGGGGCGGGGAGAAATACCGCCGAGGACGCGATCGACCCCTGCGCGGGCATTCTGCTCCGCAAAAAGACGGGAGACTTCGTCCGCAGGGGAGAGGAGATCGCAACGCTCTGTTCGGACAATCCCGCCGCCTTCGGGGAGGCGGAGCGCATTCTGCTCGGTGCCACGGAGATCGGAGACGAGAGACCCGAGGACGAGCCGCTGATCTACGGCGTCGTCGAATAGGAGAAAGGATGGCAAAACTGTATTTTAAGTTCGGAGCGATGGGCTCGTCCAAGACGGCGCAGGCGCTCATCACGAAATTCAATTACGAAGAACGCAACATGAAGGTTCTCCTCCTGAAACCCGCGATCGACGACCGCGACGGCTCGAACGTCGTCCGCTCGCGGATCGGGTTGGCGCAGGAGGCGATTCCCGTCGCCGAGAACGAGAACATCCGCGACACCTATCTCGAAAAATATTCGGACCGCAATGTCATCATCGTGGACGAATGCCAATTCCTCACGCCCGAGCAGGTTGACCAGCTTGCGGACATCGTCATTGAGCGGGACATTCCCGTCCTCTGTTTCGGACTCTCCACCGATTTTACGACGCATCTCTTTCCGGGAAGCAAGCGGCTCTTTGAGATTGCGGAATCCATCAGCGAGATCAAGTCGGTCTGCACCTGCGGCGCGAAGGCGACCGTCAACGCGCGCTTGGACGACAACGGGCGGATCGTGACGGAGGGCTCCCAGATCTGCATCGGCGGCAATGACAGATACGTCCCGATGTGCAGAAAATGCTGGCTCAAATACAGGGCGCGGGCGGGGAGTACGGGATGCGAATGAGGAACAAGCGCATCGCGGCGGTTCTCGGGAGTTTCGCCGTCCTGTGCCTTGCGGTTGCCGCGGGCGGGGCGAGAACGCCCGCGTCGGCGGAGGACGGCTATTATGCGTCCGTGACCGCAACGGCGGGAAATGAGCTCTTGGGACAGATCCACGATCTCATCACAACGACGCATACCTATTATACAAGCTATGCCGATTGCAAGAATCCCGCCTATGTCAGGCAGACGGATCCGGGTCCCAACGGACAGCTCATGGAGTTCTACGCGCAGGCGGAGCTCTCCTCCGTCTGGAAGAGCGGCGCGGTCGGCACCTGGAACCGCGAGCACGTCTGGTGCAAGAGCCTTTCGAACGGGCTCTGGGGAGAGAGCGGCGGCGGAAGCGACCTTCTGCATATCCGTCCGACCGAGAGCCGCCTCAACAACGCGCGCGGAAACTATAAGTACGGGGTCGTGAAGAGCGGCAGCGAGGTTTGGTACCGCGACGAGAGCAACCGCGAGATCGCTCCCGGCGGTCGCGTCGGCGGCGGGGTGTTCGAACCGCTCGACAGCGTGAAGGGCGACGTCGCGCGGATCGTCATGTACGTCTATACGCACTACAATACGTTCGGCAACGTCTACGGGACGACGAACGGAAACGGCGCGTCCTACTATTTCGGCACATTGAGGTTCGGCAACGTCATCTCCGCGAGCAACGAGGATGCGGCGATCGCGCTGCTTCTCGAATGGCACGAACTTGATCCCGTCTCGGAGATCGAGCGCGGGCGGAACGACGCCGTCTTTGGGATTCAGGGAAACCGCAATCCCTTTGTCGATCATCCCGAGTACGCCGAGGCGATCTGGGGAGAGACGGACGCAAGCGGCGAAACGCTCGAAGCGTTCCGGAGCGCGGTCGCGCAGATCGCGAAAGACGCGCCTCTTTCGGAGCGGTTTGCCTCCCTCGGGAAGGCGATCTCCGCCGGGAAAGCCCTCTCGGAGGAAGAGAGAGCGGCGGCAGAGGAGGAGATTGGAATCCTCACGGCGGCGATCGAGGCATACAACGAGGCGGTGCGCGCGTACAACGCGGAAGCGGAGCGCGCGGGCGCAGGTGCGATTGCCGCGGCGGGCGGCATGATGAACGGATGAGGAAAACGGTATGAAGAGAGTATTTCCGACGGTTGCGGCAATCTTCGCCGCGGCGGTGTGTTTTGCCGCATGTACGCCCGAACAGACGGGGACCGAGCCTCCGCGGGAGGATCCCGATCCCGTTCCCCAAACGGATGAGTACGACGCGCTCAACGAGATGCTTTCTCTCCGCTACTCCGCCATCGTCCTCACCGTGACGGATACGTTCGGCGAGGGAGTGTATCTCAAAAGCGAGTATGCGTTCTCGTATGCGGAGGGCACGAAAGTACATTACCGCGTGGAGCGGTTTGCGGAGATCGGAGAGGAGCTTCTTCCGTCCGAGAAGGTCACGCTGGAAGGCGAGGCGGTCGTTCAAGACGGGTTTGTCGTCTCCGTGACGGGAGAGGAGATCGGCTTTCCGCGGGTGCTCGGGAAGGGACTCACCTTCCGGAAGGAGTATTTCGGAAATACAGAGCTGAGCGGAATCTTTCTGAAAGCCGACGTGAAGGACGTGAGCGGATTTCTCGGCGCCGAGGTCGCCTGCACGGACATGAAGGTGGAGGCGAGCTTCCTCGAAGCGTTTTACGGGATTGTCATTACATACACTTCCGCGGCGGGGAGCTCGGTCGAATATCGGTTCGACTTCACGGTCTGATTCGGGGAAAATCCGCGTTTTGCACGGTTTATTGAGCGTGTCGGCGCGGGCGCGTCGCAATGCGCACCAATAAATTTGACGCTTGGCGGGAGCTTTCCGCCGCGCGGAAAAATATTCCGCCTTCCCGGAATTTTTTCGGCTCGAAAGTATTGCTTTCTTGTCGGAATCTGTGCTATAATATCTATGCTATCATATGGGCGACGGCGGATCGTTTGGAGCGGCGGGAATGTTTGAACTGAAAAAAATCGGTATCGTGAAAAGAGCCTCCGCATGGCTTCTCGATGCGATCCTGCTTGCCGTGCTGGCGACGGGAATCATGTGGGTCACCTCCCTCATCTGCCGTTACGGAGAAGAGGAAAAACTTGCAAACGAATATTACGCCCTCTATGAGGACTATCAGAAAACCTATCTGAAAGACGTCGCAAATCATTTCGGATATACCTACGAGGAGAACGACCGCGGCTATACCATCACAAAAAACGGCGCGCCGAAAACCATCAACGACGTGTTGGACGAGCTTCGGAAGTCCGGCGGCGAGGACGAGGCGGTGAGAGAAGCGTATCAAAAGTTTCTCGGATTGCCCTCCTACGCAACGGTGAACGCGCAGTATAAATATGTTTACAGTCTCCTCTTCATGATGGTATCGGTAGGGATTCTCCTTTCCTATCTCATTTTGGAATTTATCGTACCGGTCTTTCTGAAAAACGGGCAGACGGTGGGGAAGAAGGTGTTCGGCATCTGCCTTGTCCGTCCCGACTGCGTCAGAATCAGAACGGTCTCCCTCTTTGCGAGGACGGTCATCGGAAAGTTTGCGATCGAGACGATGTTCCCCGTTCTCATGGTATTCATGTTTCTCTTCGGCGGGCTCGGGATCCTTGCGATCATCCTGCTCGCGGCGCTTCTCATCCTCGATCTTGTGCTGCTGTTCGCAACCAAGAACAGGACGCCCATTCACGATCTCTTTGCGGGGACCGTGGCGGTCGACATGAAAACGCAGATGATCTTCGATTCGGAAGAGGAGCTGAACGAGAAAAAGGCGCTCTTGCAAAAAGAGAGCGTAGAACAATCGAAAGAGCAATAAACCGGTCGAACGGAATTTGACGGACGGGCGAAGGAGCGCTCCTTCGCGTACAGAACATTTTTCCAATGTTCTGTAAAACAAGATACCGGAGACCGCAAGAACGGGAATACAACAGAAAAAAAGGAAAAATTATGAAGGTTGTTCTGGAACATCTCACAAAAATCTTTCCGAGCCGAAACAAGAAGGACAAGAATGCGGAAGTGGTTGCCGTCAACGATTTCAATTTCGAAATCCCGGACGGAAAACTGATCGGACTTTTGGGACCCTCCGGTTGCGGGAAGAGCACGACGCTGTTTATGATCAGCGGATTGCAGGCGCCGACGAGCGGAAAGATCTATTTCGGGGACGACGACGTGACGAAGCTCTCTCCCGAGAACAGAGGAATCGGATTGGTATTCCAGAATTACGCTCTCTATCCGCATCTCACGGTACAACAAAATATTCTATTTCCTTTGCAGAACTTAAAGGGTAAAAACAGGCTCTCCAAAGAGGAAATGCTGACGCGCGCGACGGAAGTCGCGAAACTTGTCCAGATTGATGAGTTTATGAACCGCAAACCGTCCGAACTTTCGGGCGGACAGCAGCAACGCGTTGCGATCGCCCGCGCACTTGTCAAAATGCCGCGCGTGCTCCTCTTGGACGAGCCTCTTTCTAATCTTGACGCAAGGCTCCGCTTGCAGACGCGCGAGGAGATCAGAAGAATCCAGCGCGACACGAAGATTACGACCGTCTTTGTCACGCACGACCAGGAGGAGGCGATGTCCATCTCCGACTACATCGTCGTCATGAAGCTCGGCGTCGTCATGCAGACGGGCAAGCCGCAGTGGGTCTATGACGATCCCGCAAACCTGTTTGTCGCAAAATTCCTCGGCACGCCGCCCATCAACGTCTTTTCGGGACGGGTTGAAAACGGTTGGCTGTGGATCGGCAATGAACGGGCGCTCGAAGTGAAGGGCGCGGAGGACCGGGAGGTGTATGTCGGAATCCGTCCCGAGGGGTTTGTCCTCGACAAGGAGGGGAGACTCAGCTGCTCCGTCTCGGGGATCGACGTCATGGGCAGAGACATTTCCGTCGTCTCCACCCACCCGGATTCGCTCAATCCCGTCGTCCGTTCCATCATTTCGGCGGACGAAATCGGGAATACCGCGGGCACGACGGTCAGATTCAACTTAAAACCGCACAAGGTCTTTCTCTTTGATAAGGAGACGGAGGAGCGCGTCTACTTCGGCGCGCAGATCGCCGCCCACGAGGAGATGATCGAAAAGATGAAGGCGGAGGGACAGGCGTTCGTCACGCACAGCGGTCCGCTTCCGCGCGAGGCGGACGACAGGGCGAAGGAGGAGACCGCCCTCCCCGAACAGAAGGGAATTGTAGCGAAACTCAAAGGGTTGCTTCCGAAGAAGAAAGAGAAAACGGAAGCGCCGTCGAAGGACGAGAATACGGATAGCGAGGAGAAATGATGAAGGATCTCGAAAATTCTCTCTCTCCGTCCGGCGGAGAAGAGCAAAGGGAATCGGGCGCGAAGGGGTTTATCGTGCGGCATGCGGAGATTTTCCGTCTCCTTCCCGCGGCGGTCTGCGGCTTACTCGGGATCGTGCTCTTGCTCGCGCCGCTTGCGCCCATGCTTTCCGGCGACTTCACGCAGGCGGGAAATAACTTTACGGGTTACAGCGTGTTCGGGAGCACGGGAAGGCAGGCGGGGGTCACCGTCCCCGTCGTGCTCATCGTCGTCCTCGGCGTGCTGTGCGTCCTCTTTGCCGCGGCGGCGGGCATCTTCCGCAAGATCCGTAGCTCCATCTGGTGCGACGCAGTTGCCTGCCTGTTCACCGTCACCGCGTTTGCCACGGGGCTCGGTCAGGCTCTGTGGTTCGGCAGCTCGGTGGGGGTCTTTTCCGTGCTGTGTCTGGTGATCGGGCTGATCGCGGCGGCGGCAGCGGTGGGGGAGACCGTTCTCCACGCCCGTCTGCTTTCGACGCGCGACGACAAGACGGAATGGAAGGCGCAGTACAACCATTGGAAGGCTTGGATCTATCTCTTGCCCGCGCTCGTCATTCTCGCCATCTTCACCCTGTGGCCCATTTTCAATACGCTGAGAATGTCGATGCTCAAAGATTACGACGGGCTTGCCCAGATCGGCGGCGAGACGTTCGAATTCGGCTTTGCCAACTTTGCCGCGGTTGCGTCGTACAGCAAATTCTTGACCTGTCTCGGCAATACGATGCTTCTCACCGTCATTACGGTGCCCATTTCCACGATGCTCGCGCTGCTCATCGCAGTGGGGCTCAATTCCATTAAATTTTTAAGAAAGACGTTCCAGACAATCTTTTTCCTGCCCTACGTCACCAACGGGATCGCGATCGGCATGGTCTTTATGGCGATGTTCCAGATGATCGGCGGCGGTCCCACGACGGAGCCCATCTCCATCGGAATCATCAACAATATCATCAAGGCGTTCGGCGGAAAGGCGATCAACTGGGTCAACGCGGGTTCCTCCTATTGGGCGAACATGTCGGTGCTCATCATCTATATCGTCTGGAATGCGCTGCCTTTCAAGATTCTCGTGCTCCTCGGCGGGCTCCAAAGCGTCAACAAACAGTATTACGACGCCGCAAAGGTGGACGGTGCATCCCGTTCCCGCATCTTCTGGCGCATCACCGTTCCGCTTCTCTCCCCGATGATCGCATACGTCGTCATCACGGGCTTTATCGGCGGATTCAAGGAATACACGAGCATCGTCGGTATTTTCGGCGATTCGATGGGTCCCGTAGGGGACAAGGGTAAACTCAACACGATGGTCGGATTCATCTATGACAATATCGACCAGAACCAGGGACGTGCAAGCGCGGCGGCGCTCATTCTGTTTGCGATTATCTTTGTCGTTACGATGATCAATCTGTACGTCAGCAAGAAGAAGGTCCATTACTGAGAGGTGGCTTGTATGGATGAAGAAGTCAAAATCACCGAAACAACCGAAACTCCCGCGGGGACGGGCTCCGCGGCCGATAAAGTCATGAAGGCGAAGGATATCCGTTCCGTCTCCAAGAAACAGGTCGTCACAAAGATCCTCGTGCAGATCGGGCTGTATGTCTTTCTCACCGCCGTTGCGATCGCCGTCCTGTTCCCGTTCTATTGGATGCTCATCTCCTCCTTCAAGACGATCGACGAATATAACGCCACGGTTCCCACGCTCTGGCCCAAACAGTTCGTGTGGTACAACTACCGCGGGCTGTTCGTCGACATTCTCCCGGGCGAAGTGCCGGGGCTCGAAGAGGGCATGGAAGTCGCGGGCGAGCTCAATCTCGGGAGGCTGTTCTTCAACACCTGCCTCGTTGGGATCGTCTCCACGATTCTCTCCCTCATTGTCACGGTGCTCTCCGCCTATGCGTTCGCGCGGCTCGAATTCAAGGGGAAGAACCTTCTGTTCGGCGCACTGCTTGCGACGATGATGATCCCCGGCGAACTGTTCACAATCACGAACTATGTGACCGTGTCCGATTTCGGCTGGCTGAATACGTTTACGGCGCTCATTGTGCCGTTCCTCGTGAGCGTGTTCTATATCTATCTCTTGCGGCAGAACTTTTTGCAGATTCCGAACGAACTGTATCTCGCCGCCAAAGTGGACGGAACGAGCGATCTCAAATACCTTTGGAAGGTGATGATCCCGCTCTCCGCGCCCACGCTCATTTCCATCACGATTCTGAAAATGATGGGCGCATGGAACTCCTATATCTGGCCCCGTCTCGTCGCAAACGACACGATGCACATGCTCATCACCGTGGGACTCCGCGGCACGGGATTTGTGGACGCGGCGACGAATATGGTAAACTATCCCGCGCAGATGGCGGCGGTCGTGCTCGTCACGCTTCCGCTCCTTCTCGTGTTCATGTTCTTCCGGAAATACATCATGCGCGGCGTCTCGCGCAGCGGCATCAAAGGCTGATCGCCTCAATCGAAACTCGGTAAAATAATTCAAAAGGAGATAAAAATGAAGAAGAAGTTCGGCGCATTACTCTTGGCGGGCGTGATGTTCTGCACGATGGCGGCATGTTTCGCCGGGTGCGGAAGCAATTTCGACGTAAACCAGGGCGGAAACCAGGGCGAAAATCCCGGCGGGGAAAATCCCGGCGGAAACCAAAGCGGAAATTCCGGCAACATGTTTACGATGCCTGCGGGCGGGTTTGATACCGAAACGCCTGTGGAGATCACCTTCTATCACACGATGGGGAAGGCGCTCCGCGAGCAACTCGACTATCAGCTCGAAGAATTCAAAAAACTCTTCCCCAACATCACCGTCACCCACGTTCAGGCGGGCGGCTATGACGACGTGCGCGACCGCATTCAGAAGGAGATCATCGCGGGCAACCAGCCCGACGTCTCCTATTGCTATCCCGACCACGTCGCCCTCTACAACCGCGCGAATGCGGTGCAGGCGCTCAACGACTTCCTGCCCGGCGGCGACGACGCAGACGTCAAGGTCGTCCACGCGGACGGAACGGAAGAAACGCTCGGGCTCACGGTAGAACAGAAGGACATGTTCATCCCCGGCTTCTATGAAGAGGGCTTCAAGTTTGCCGACGAGAGCAAGATGTACACGCTCCCGTTTGCGAAATCGACCGAAGTCCTGTTCTATGATAAGACCTTCTTCGAAGAGCACAACATCGAAGTTCCCAAGACGTGGGACGAGATGGAGCAAGTCTGCGCGAAGATCAGGGAGATCGACAGCGGATGCATTCCGCTCGGGTACGACTCCGAGGCGAACTGGTTCATCACGATGTGCGAACAGTACGGCTCTCCCTACACGACGGCGTCGGGCGACGATCACTACCTGTTCGACAACGATACCAACCGCGCCTTTGTGGAGGAGTTCAAGGGTTGGTACGACAAGGGATATGTCACCACGCAGGAGATCTACGGCTCGTACACTTCCGGTCTCTTCACCGCAACGACGGGACAGAGATGCTATATGTGCATTGGTTCCTCCGCGGGCGCGAAGAACCAGCAGGCTCCCAAAGTCGATAACGACTATGCGTTCGAAGTGGGCATCGCGTCCATTCCTCAGGTTCATCCCGAAAATCCGAAGGTCATCTCGCAGGGTCCCTCCATCTGCATTTTCAAGAACAGCGATCCGCAGAAGGTGCTCGCAAGCTGGCTGCTCGTGAAATATCTCGCAACCGACGTCGAATTCCAGGCGGCGTTCTCCGCGGAATCCGGTTACATGCCTCCGCTCACGATGGATACGATGAAAACAAACGAAGCGTATCGGCAGAGCCTCGAAGAGGCGGACGGCTACGGCAACATCACCGCGCTTTCCACGCTCTTCTGTCTCGAACAGGCGAACGCTTACTACACGTCCCCCGCGTTTGTGGGCTCCTCCAAAGCCCGTGACGAAGTGGGTGCACTCATTCAGGCAGTCTTTACGGGAAGCAAATCCATCGACCAAGCGTTCAAAGAAGCAATCGAGGAGTGCAGATATTTCTCTGCGTAAAATATCATGAAAAAGTTTTTTAAGATTTTCTTATCCATCTGCCTCGCCGCGGTCTTGGCGCTCTCCGCGCTCGTCGGCTGCGGTGAGACCGAGAACCCCGGCGGAAATCAGGGGGAGAACCCCGGCGGAAATCAGGGGGAGAACCCCGGCGGAAGTCAGGGCGGCGAGGAGACCGTCGACTACGTCTCGCAGCTTCATCTCGACATGACGAGCGAGACGAAGAAGCAGGAAGTCACCGTCCGCCTGTACATCGACGGCGACACGACCCACTTCGATCCCGTCTCCAATTCCTCGCTCACGCCCTACAATCCCGCCGATTTCGCGGGCACGCAGGGCTACATCAAGGCGAGATATCTTGCCGTCGACACGCCCGAGTCCACGGGTGACATCGAAAAATGGGGCAAGACGGCGTCCAATTTCACGAAGGAAAAACTTTCGGGCGCGGAGAAGATCATCGTCGAATCGGACGACGGAGTTTGGAATATCGACTCCACGGGCGAGAGATACACCCTCTGGATCTGGTACAAGCCCGCGGGCGAGGAAGAATACAGGAATCTGAACGTCGAAATCCTGCAAAACGGGTTTGCGTACGCTTCCTCCACGGCGAGCAACCGCTACGGCGAGATCGCAAGCGCCGCGCTCGATCAGGCGAGAGCGCAAAAGCTCCATGTCTATGCGCCGGACTCCGTGAAGGACGAAAACTTCTACGAGGGCGAGGCGATCGCCATTGACCTCAAAACGCTCCGCTATCACATGAATGACTATGTGCAGAAGTCGGTGCGCGTGGAGGGCGTCGTCATCGCCGTGTACGATCATTCGGCATACATCGAACAGTACGACGAAGAGACCGATCTCTACTTCGGCATGGCGGTGTATTACGGCTTCAAGACGGGCGCGATTCAGGACGTCCTCTCCGTCGGAAACCTTGTCAACGTCGTCGGCAGCATCACCGAGTTCAGCGGCACTTATCAGATTTCGGGCGTGTCGGCGAACAAGATCCGTCCCTCCGATACGGACAGCCGTATCATCAGCAAGGGACATGATGCGGCGTTCAAGGAGACGACCGCAAGCAACATCGTCTCGGGCAGGCTCGAAGCGTCCTTCGAAGTGAAGGGCGAGGACGGCGTCGAGACGGTGGAGACGAAGGAAATCGCATACGGCGAAGCGATCATGAGCACTTCCGTCAGCGTGAGGGGGCTCACGGTCGAGAGCGCCTACACGACCCACAACGGCGGCGACAACGAGGGCGCGATTTCGCTCACCTGCCGCGCCGCAGACGGTACGCGGATCACCGTCCGCACGACGGTTCTTACCGAAAACGGAGTCCTCGTCACGCAGGACAGGTATCTCGGAAAGACGATCGACGTCAAGGGCTTGGTCGATTACTACAACGGCGAGTATCAGGTAAAGGTTCACCGCGTCGATTATATCACGATCGTCGGATAATAGGGGAGAGGAGAACGCTTTCCGTATTTTGTAAGGGGGGAGAACGTTTCTCCGCATTTAATTCGGTTTTGTAAAAACATATATTATCAAAAGGAGAACAGAGTATGAAGAAGAAATGGCTTATCGTTCTGACTGCGCTTCTTATGGCGCTCACGATGTGCTTCGGCTTCGCCGCTTGCGGCGATGACCCGCAGGGCGAGAACCCCGGCGGCGAGAACCCCGGCGGCGAAAATCCCGGCGGCGAAAATCCCGGCGGCGAAAATCCCGGCGGCACGACTCAAAAGACCGATTCCGAGATCGCCAAAGCGGCAATCAGTACCATCAAAGTGATGTATTCTTCGAGCGCTGTCGAGACCGCGCAGGCTTTCGATGTGCTCGGGCAGACAAAGGTAGACGACAAGCTCTATCCTGTTGTCTGGACGGCGACCACGGCGATGGCAGACGTCAACATTTCCGATTATGTCAAGATCGGCACGATGAACGAAAGCACGAAGCTCGTCACAATCGGGATTTCGCGCGCGACGGTCGATCTCGAATATACATTGAAGGCGTCGGTCACGGTCGGGAGCGCAACCGAGAGTGCGGAATTTGCGCATAAGATTCCCAAGAAGAGCTCCGAGGATTCCGTTACGGCGAGCCTTGACTTCTCAGACTTGGCAAACCGCGCGAAAATCGACACGGAAAACAACGAGCAGGTTTGGAAGCAGAACGGCGTCACGCTCACCAATACGGGCTTCGTTGCGGATTATTCGAACCCCATCCGTCTCTACAAGAATACGCCGATCAGCATCGAAATGGAGAACGCCAAGATCATCCATATCGACTTCCACAGCGCACAGGGATTTACCGACAGCCCTTATCCCGACTATCTCAAACAGAGCCTCGAAGCGTCCGATCTTCCCATCAAGGGCGAGATCACCGTATCGGACGACGGGCTGAAAATCAGCGTGGATTTCGAGACCCCGCTCGAAGTCGTCACGTTCAGGGCAACGGCGGGTCAATGCCGTCTGACTTCCATCGATGTGGAAGCGATCGAGCGCGACCCGAACGAACACGTTCATAATTGGACGTACGAACACGTTGCAAACACCTGGACGCACACCGCTACCTGCACGGCAGAGGGTTGCGACATCAAAACGAAAACGGAGGATTGTACTCCCAAGCTCAATGTCTGCGCATGCGGATATACCTACTCGGCGAAGGAGATCGTCGACGCGCTCTTTGCGCTTGACAAGGGTAAATCTCTTCCCGGAACGTACAGCCTTACCGGCGTTATCACCAAAGTCACCGAAGTTGATACGGGAACATACAAAAACTGCACCTTCGATATGACGGTCGAGGGTAAGACCGTCACGGTATACCGCGCGAAGGGCTCTCATTATTCCGAAGTCGAAGTCGGCGGAACCGCCACGGTCAACGGCGAACTCCTCGACTACAACGGCACGAAGGAATTCACGCAGGGCGCTTCCGTGGTTGCATTTACGCCCGGCGTCGACGAGAGAACCCCTCAGGAGAAGGTTGACGCCGCGCTCCAAGCGCTTGCAGATACCTTTACCGTCACCAAGACGGGCGAAACCGATCTTCCCGCTTCCACGGTCAGAGACGTCACGTTCGCTTGGGCGACCGAGGACAAGACCTACACGATTGCGAATAACAAGATCAACGTTACCGCGCTTCCCACGGCGGACGTGACCATCACCGCGACCGTCACCGCAACCTGCGGCAGCGAAGCTGTGACGAACAACACCAAGACCGTCACCATTACCATCAAAGCGCAGAGCGTCACTCCTCAGCCGAGCGATGGAGATGGCAGCAAGGACAGTCCTTTCACTGTTTCCCAAGCTTTGGAAATCATCAAAGGGTTGAGCGCTTACTCTTATTACACGGCGGACGGAGCCGATCCTGTGCCTGTCTATATTAAGGGTATCGTCACCGTCAAAGGTACGAGCGATAACTACGGGATTAAGAATTACTATATTGCCGATCTTGCCGGCGATACGGACAATGATGTTTTGATTTACAGCTTGAATTGGAGTACTGCTGTTACGAGTGGCACCCAGATTGAAGTCGGCGATACCATTCTTGTCCAGGCTTATCTTCAAAACTACAATGGGGAGTACGAAATCACCTATTGGAGAGAAGGTACATCCTCACCTTATACCTATCACAACGGTTACGTCGAAGAACATACGCCGGCGGGCGGCGAACAGCCCGGTCCCGGCGGCGACGAAGCGACGCTTCCCGAAGGCGATGCGAAGCTCGACTTCTCTTCTATCACCGAGCATGGCAGTGAGATTGCAGCGGGAGATGCAACGGAATATTTCAAAGGATTCACCACGTCTGCCGACCTCACCGCGGCGGAAGTAACGGCGAAAGTCTATAAGGGAAATGGCACCGGCGGCGGCGACTATGAGAACGCGGGCGGCATGATCAAAATGGGCACGAGCAAATTGGGTGCGACCATTACGCTCAAATTTGCCAAGAACGTTACGAAGGTTGTCATTCTGGCGCAGGGGTGGCCCGGCAAGAGTGATACAATCACCGTCAACGGCGAAGTCGCACAGACAATGTCCGGTTCGGAAAAGGCGCTCTACGTCTTTGAACTTACAACCCCCGCACAGGAGATTAAGATCACTTCTAATCTGCGTGCATTCATTTTCGGTCTTGTCGTCAATTTCGGCAGCGGCACAACCACTCCCAAGACCGACGCCGAGAAGGTTGCAGATGTGAAGGCTGCGCTCAAACTCTCCAAGACGCAGCTTACCGCTGTCGGCGAAGAAGTGGAACTTCCCGCAACGCAGGGTGAAGCTACGATCACATGGTCGATCTCCGGCACGAGCGATCTCGTGAAGATCGACGGCGGAAAACTCACTGTTCTCAAACT
>CANRGR010000017.1 GCA_947630245.1 uncultured Clostridia bacterium
TTTTTCGTGCAGTCGCCCGCCCGCGCAGAATGCGCGGGCGGGCGAAGTTTTGCCGAAGGCGGAAGGGGCGCTAAAATCGCGCGCGTTGCGCATACTTGTTGCATGGGAGCGATCAAACGAATCTGGCAGTGGGGGAGGAGGGCGTTTGCGACGCTGTCCGCGCATCGGTATACGACGGTCGCGGGGACGCTCGTCTTTTTCCTCATCATGTCCCTCGCGCCGTTCGTATTCTGGCTGACGCTGCTTTTCGGCAAGACTGGCTTCAACACGGAGTCCATTCTCGCGCTCGAACTCTTCGATTGGGCAAAGGATCTGCTCATTCTGCTCAAAGAAAACGCCGAGGACGCCACGGCGGGGGCGAGCGTCTTTCTGCTCGCGACGACGCTCTGGTCGAGCACGGGATTTTTCTATCATCTTCGGCGGAGCGGGGAGATTCTCTATGACTACCGCCGCAAGAAGCACGGCTGGAAGGTGCGGCTCTCCGCGGTCTTGCTGACGTTTGCCATCCTCATATTCTTTGTCGCGGCGGGCGCGCTCATCGTCGCTGTGACCGTCTTTGCGCGGGGACTTCCCCGATGGCTCTTCTACCTCACGCTGTATTCGGTCGTGCTCGTCATCGGCTTTTTTGCCGCGTGGATTCTGAACGGCTACATCTGTCCCTATCGGTGCGGACCCGCGGACACGGCGCTCGGCAGTCTCCTGACCGCGCTCGCATGGCTGGTTGCGTCGGGCGCATTTTCCATCTATTTTGCATTCGGGAGCACGGAACGCCTCTATGGCGCGCTGACGTTGATCGTCGTGTTCCTTCTCTGGCTCTATTGGATGATGATCTGCTTCACCGCGGGCGCCGTGTTCAACCGCAAACGGATGAAGATCCGCGATCTGGAACATAAAACACTTTAATTCGATTTGAATCGAAATATATGGGTCTGATATTTAGATATTTTTCGAAATAACATGGCGGGCGGAAAAAATTCTGTCCCGCTTTGCGGAAATCGGCGTCAAAGGGATTGCCTTTTGCGCCGTTTTGTTGTAAAATAGAGGCGAATGGGACAACTTGCGTGAAGAAGGCGGTTTTTTTTGCCCAACGCGCAGGCGGTGTTTGAACGTTTTTGCAATAAAATCAAGTTGCTCCGAAGGGGAAAGAGGGCCGCGCGCTCTCCTTTTGTCGTTGCTTCGGGGCATGGTATAAGGAGTATTTTTTGAATATCAAGAAGGATAAGAACAGAGCCGAGGGAAAAAACGCGATCGAGCTCGCCATCCTCAACGGAATCGAGGCGTACAACCGCGAACAGGCAAAGAAGCAGGAGGCGGCGCGCACGGAAGGAACGAAGCGGGACTCGCGGGAGAACTTGCCGCAGACAGGAAAACAGGAGGCGGCGCGCGCAAGAGACGCGGAAGCGGGCGAGAAGAAGAAGGCGCGCCGTTCGGGAACGAAGGGAAAGGGGACGCGCCCCGAGCCCGCCGTCAGGACGGAGGCGAAGCAGACCGCCGAGCCCGCCGCCATAAAACCGTCAGCAAAACCCGCCGCGGCAAAACCCGCCGCGGCAAAACCCGCCGCAACAAAACCCGCCGCGCAACCCGCGAAACGCGCCGGGCGAGCGGAGAAAGGTCCTGAACAGCAGACCGGGGCTGAAAAGCAAATCCAAACTTCGGAGCAGAAGCCTTCGAAGCGCAGGAAGAAGCCGCCCGTCAAGGTTCTCTTCTTCGGCGGCGTCGGTGAAATCGGCAAAAACATGACCGCCATCGAATACGGGAACGACATCATCGTGATCGACGCGGGCATTATTTTCCCGACCGAGGAGATGCCCGGCATCGACCTCGTGTTTCCCGATATCACCTATCTCGTCGAGCACAAGAACAAGATCCGCGGCGTGTTTTTAACGCACGGACATGAAGATCACATCGGCGGCGTGCCCTACCTCATGAAGGAGATCAAGCAAGACACGCCCGTCTACGGAACCAAGCTCACGCTGGCGCTCACGGACAACAAGCTCCGCGAGCATAAATTGGGCAACGTGAGGCTCATCACCGTCTCGCCGCGGGAGAAAGTCAAGGCGGGAGCGTTCACTGTCAACTTCGTCAACGTCAACCACTCCATCGCGGGCGCGCTCGCCCTTGCGATCGAGACGCCCTACGGCGTCATCTTCCACAGCGGGGATTTCAAGATTGATCTCACGCCCGTGGCGGGAAAGCCCATCGACCTTGCCGAGATCGCCGAGTACGGAAAGAGGGGAGTACTGCTCTATCTCGGCGAATCGACGAACATTGAGCGGCAGGGCTATACGATGAGCGAGACGGTCGTCGGCACCACGCTCGAACATCTCTTTGCGGAGAATGCGGACCGGCGGCTCATCATCGCGACGTTCGCCTCCAACGTGCACCGGTTGCAGCAGATTATCGACATTGCGGCAAAATACCGCAGAAAGGTCGCGCTCTCGGGCAGGAGTATGTTCAACGTCGTCGAGGCGGCACTCCGCATCGGGGAGATCACGATTCCCGAAGGCGTGCTCGTGGATGTAGAAAAGACGAAGAACTATTTCGACCGCGAGATCGTCATCGTCTCGACGGGCTCGCAGGGCGAGCCTATGAGCGCGCTGACCCGCATGGCGTCGGGAGAGTTCAATAAGATCACGATCGGCTCGAACGACACGATCATCATCTCCGCAAGCCCGATCCCCGGGAACGAGCGGATGATCTACCGCGTCATCAACAATCTGTTCAAGCTCGGGGCGAACGTCGTGTACGAATCGCTCGAAAAGATCCACGTCTCGGGGCACGCGTGTCAGGAGGAGCACAAGATCATGCACTCCCTCCTGCATCCCAAGTTTTTCATTCCCGTGCACGGCGAATACCGACATCTGAAACGGCACGCCCTGCTCGCCGAGGAGACGGGGATGCCCGCCTCGCATATCTTTATTCCCGACATCGGCACCTGCGTCGAGCTCACGGACGACTCCCTCACACAGGGCGAAAGTTTCCCCGCGGGCGCGCGGCTCATCGACGGAGAGGGCTACGAGGATTCGACGGGCGAAGTCCTCAAAGACAGACTGCGCATGTCGGGAGAGGGCGTATTCATCGTCACGGTCGTCGTGTCGAACGGGATCGTCCTCGCCGAACCCGTGATCGAGAGCAGAGGCTTCGTCTTTTCCGACGAGCGGGACTATCTGCGCGGACTGCGGGAAGTGGTGGAGCGGACGATCGAGAGCGGAGGCGCGCGGCTGTCCTCGCAGGAATTCGGCGCGAATCTCAAACGCGCCATGAAGAACTATCTCTTCAAAAAGACGAAACAATCGCCCATGATCATCCCGATTGTCGTGGAAGTGTAGGGCGCGGCGCCCGGGGCGATAAACTCATAAGGGGGAAAACTTATGAAACGGAATTTGTTTGTCTATGTCAGTCTGCCGATCGTCTCGGCATTCTTTCTCGCCTTCGGCGTCTGGATGCTCGTCATACAGAACACGACGGGCGACATCGTCATCGGCGCGTTTCTTCTCGCCTTTTCCGTGTTCGTGGCGCTCGTGCTCATGAAGATCGTGATGCAGGACAATCTCAACATCAGATGCGGCACTCTCTGCGCGGAGAAGAAGTACGACGAAGAGCGCGCGCTCATCGAACGAAAGATGAAGAGCCCGTTTTTCTTCCTCGTGCGGATCGTGGCGATTAAGCGGTATATCCGCGCGAGCATGGCGCTCGACGATCTTCCGACCGCAAAGCGCTACATCGACGTCCTGCGCCACGGCGGCGGCGCGGGCTGGAAGTACATGACCGCCTATTGCTACATCCTCATCAAGCTCGACGAGGGCGACTTCAAGACCGCACGGACGGAATTCGAAGAATTTCGCGCCCAATGCGCGCATGCGGAGATCTATCGCGACCAGATCGAGACGCTCGCGGCGATCTTCCACCGCGTCTATGGGACGAACAATGCGGAGCCGCTCCCGAAGTCGGCGGTGGATTCGCCCTTCCCCGTCATCGGAAGGATTTTGGGCAAGATCTACGAGGAGCGGTTCGCGGGCACGGAATGGGAATGAAAGAGTTGCCCGCGCGTCTGAACGCACTCCGCGAGAAGGCGAAGCAGGGACGGGATCCCGCCTGTCCCGACGAGACATTCTCCTTTCTGCTCGAAACGGCGGCGAAGATCGGAGCAGAGCGGATGTTGGAGATCGGCGCGGCGGAGGGACTCACTTCGGTGGCGTTTTCGCTGTGCACGGGCGGACAGGCGACGGCGATCGAGCGGGACGGAGAGCGCGCCGCGCGCATGCGGGAGCATGTACGGGAGTTCGGCGTTGCGGATAAGATCACAGTGCTCGAAGGAGACGCGGGGGAGATCCTGCCGATGCTCGGGGGAGAGTACGATCTCATCTTTCTCGACGGACCGAAGGTGCAATACCGGCGGTATTTTCCCGATTGCAAGCGGCTGCTCGCGGCGGGAGGGTATCTCCTCTCCGACGACGTCCTCCTGTTCGGCTGGGTGCGCGGCGAGCCGCCCAAGAAGCGGAGAATGCTCGTTGAGCACATCCGCGAATACCTTGCGCTGCTGACAGACGACCCCGACTTCGAGACGGAGATTCTGCAACTCGGAGAAGGGCTCGCCGTATCGCGTAAAATACGATGAAAAGTGAACTTCTTGCCCCTGCGGGCAACTTTGAAAAACTGAAAATTGCATTCTATTTCGGCGCGGACGCCGTCTATCTCGGCGGGAAACAGTTCTCGCTGCGTTCGTTTTCGGAGAATTTTTCGGACGAAGAACTCGCCGAGGCGGTCTCCTACGCCCATGCGCGCGGCAAGAAAGTCTATATCTGCGCGAATATTTTTGCCCGCGACCCCGATTTTGCCCCCCTTCGGGAGCATTTTCTCCGGCTGAAAGAGATCGGCGCGGACGCCGTTCTCATCTCCGATCCCGGCGTATTCCGCCTGTGCAGACAGGTTGCGCCGGGACTTCCCGTTCATATCTCCACGCAGGCGAACACGCTCAATGCCGAAACGGCGGCGTTCTGGCGCGATCTCGGCGCGGAGCGGATTGTCCTCGCCCGCGAGCTCTCGCTCGAAGAAATTGCGGGAATCCGCCGCAGGGCGCCCGGAATCGAGCTCGAAGCGTTCGTCCACGGCGCGATGTGCATCTCATACAGCGGCAGATGTCTGCTCTCCGACTATCTCGACGGCAGATCGTCCAACCGCGGGGAGTGCGTTCAGGCGTGCCGCTGGAAGTACCGCATCCGAAGCGACGAGGGCGCGCGCAAGGATTGGTACGAGATCGAAGAGGACGACCGCGGAACCTATATTCTCAACAGCAAAGATCTCAATCTGAGCGAATATCTTCCACGGCTCGAAGCCGCGGGGGTCTCCTCCTTCAAGATCGAAGGGCGCATGAAGAGCGAATATTACCTTGCAACCGTCGTCAACGCATATCGGCGGATCATGGACGAGGGCTATTCGGAGCGGCTGGGCAGCGAGCTCTTCTGTGCGGCGCGGCGGGAATTTACAACCGCCTATCTGCTCGGCGAAAACCGCGAAACGGTCACTTACGACAATTCGCAGACCAAAGGGGACTGTACGTTCATCGCGACCGTGCGATGTTCGGGCGGGGGACGGGTCACCGCGCAGATGCGGAATCGGTTCCGCGAGGGAGAGACGCTCGAAGTGCTCTCGCCCGGGAAGGATTTCGGGAAGGAATTTCGGGTTTGCAACATTACGGACTCTTTCGGCGCCCCCGCGCCGGACGCAAAACGCGTGATGGAGACGTACTCCTTCGACTGTCCCTATCCGCTTCGGGAGGGCGATATTCTGCGCAGGCGCGAACAGGTATAGCTCCGGACGCCCGCCGCATAGAATAAAGCATGGGCGGATTTCGGCGGCAATTAAAACAGAACGGCGGAGGCGCGGCGGCATTTGCCGCTGCCCTTGCCGTTTTTCTTTTGGCGGTCGGTCTGTTTGCCGCGATTTTTTCCGGGTACGGACGCAGCGCCTTTCTCGACCTTGACGAGGAGTTCTATTTTCTCGTCAAGGACTGCGAAGCCGCAACCGCGTCCGCCGTCGCGGGGCAGGTGTATCACTCAGGCGGTGCGGGCTACTACTTCGAAGCGGGCGACGGGGAATTTGTCGCCCTGTCCTGCTACTATTCCCGGGAGGACGCCGAACGCGTTCGAAAGACGCTCGAAGAGAGGGGGGAAGAAGTGAAAATCGTGTCCCTCGGCACGAAGGGATTCCCCATACGGGACGGTTCGCAAACGGAGGAGATCCTCTCGGCAATCAAAACGGCGGAGACCTGCGCAAGGCTGTGTTACGACGTCGCAAACGGGCTCGAAGAGACGCGGCTCGGGCAAAGCGAGGCAAAGGCGGCACTTTGCGGCGTGACGAAGGCATTGAAGGGACTGCGCGGACAGACGGACTTTTCGCGCTGGAACGACGCGCTTTACGCGGTACAGAAGAGGGGAGAGGAGCTCGGGAACGGGATCCTGTTCGCCAAAGATCTCCGATGCCTTCAAATCGAGCTCACGCTCTGCATTCTCGGCGCAGAGGAATATTTTATATAAAACCCCTCCCATATGAGAATAGGAGGGGGTGAAATCTCAAAAAATCGACCTTAGCATAGTACTATGCGTGACATAATACTATGCAAAACGCGAAAATTCAATATTTGTATTCCTTTGCGGCGCGGTCTGCGGCGCGTTTTTGATCCCGTTCGGCGAGGGCACGCTTTTTGTCGTAGGTGTGTTTGCCCTTGCAGAGGGCGATCTCCACTTTGACGAGGGCGTCTTTGAAGTAGATTTTGAGGGGGACAAGCGCATAGCCGCGCTCGTTCACCCGTCCCACAATCTTATGAATTTCCGCGCGATGGAGGAGGAGTTTGCGGTCTTTCCGCGAATCGCGCGTGGAAAACGCCCCGCTCTTGTCGTAGAGCGCGATGTGCATGTTTTTGAGGATGATCTCCCCCCCGCGCACTTCGCAGAAGCATTCGCCGAGGGACGCCTTCCCTGCACGGAGAGATTTGACTTCGCTTCCTTCGAGCACGATGCCCGCCTCGTATTTTTCTTCGATGAAATATTCGAAGGAGGCGGATTTGTTGACGGCAATGATTTTCATGTCTGACCTCGCTTGGTTGATCTCAGGGGAGCTTTTCGAGAAGCTCGAAGCGCGTTCTCCGCGAACCCCAATCCACGCCGACGACGCGCACGCGGATCTGTTCGCCCATTGTGAAGGAGTGGTGGAGCCCTTTGAGCGTCTGTCTCTCTTCGAGAAGTTCGTAAAAGTCCTCGGGAAGGGTCTCGACGGGGATGAATCCCTCCACGGTGTTTGCAAGTTCCGCGAATATGCCGAAGGCGGTCACGCCCGAGACGGTTGCCTCGTATTCCTCCCCGATCTTATCCTGCATATACGCGACGGTGTAGAGCGCGTCCACATCCCGTTCCGCTTCCTGCGCGTTGCGTTCGCAGTCCGAGGACTGCTCCGACGCGGTTGCGACAAATCCCGCATACTTCTCTTTGAGATTTTTCCCGCCCGCGATCGTCTCTTTGATGATGCGGTGGATGCAGAGATCCGGATATCTTCGGATGGGGGAGGTGAAGTGGCAGTAGCAGTCCGACGCGAGCCCGAAATGTCCCGTATTTTCGGGCGAATACCGCGCTTTCATCATCGAGCGCAGCATGACGCGGTTGACGAGGGGATAGAGACGGGAGCCTTCGAGCGAATCGAGGACGGACTGATAGACGCGCGGCGTGACGCGCGCCGGGTCGAAGTCCGCTTTGACGCCCGATTCCGACAAAAAGGAGAGGAAACCGCGCGCTTTCTCCTCCGAGGGCGGCTCGTGGACGCGGTAGACGAAGGGGACTTTTTTCTCCGTCATGAGCGTTGCGACGCTCTCGTTCGCGAGCACCATAAATTGTTCGATCATCTCGTGCGCGATTGTGCGCTCCGTCTCGGGGATGGAGATCTTGCCGTCGGCGTAGAGAATCTTCGCCTCTTTGAGATCGAGTGCGACGCCGCCCCGCCTCTTGCGGGCGCGCTGTAAAATTTTCGTCAGTTCGACGGCAAGGGAGACCAATCCGATGAGATCGGGGAAGGCGGTTTTCGCCGCTTCGTCGCCGTCCGCAATCGCCGCGATCTGGCGGTACGTCATGCGGTGGCGGGAGCAGATTACGCTCTCGGCGATTTGCTTCGAGATCACTTTTCCCGATTGGTTGACGGTCATGAGACAGGAGAGCGTGAGGCGGGTCTCCCCCTCGTTGAGGGAGCAGATTCCGTTCGAGAGTGCGCGGGGGAGCATCGGGAGGACGCGGTCGGGGAAGTAGACGCTCGTGCCGCGGCGGAACGCTTCGCGGTCGAGTTCGCCGCCCCGCGGGACGTATTTCCCGACGTCGGCGATGTGAACGCCGAGCTCATAGAGCCCGCCCCGCTCGCGGATGGAGATCGCGTCGTCGATGTCGCGGGTGTCCTCCCCGTCCACCGTAATGACGAGTTCGCCGCGCAGATCCCGTCTGCCGCGCAGATCTTCGTCCGTGATGCCGCGCCGCTCACAGCGTGTCGCCTCCTCTTCGGCGGCGGAGGGAAATTCTTCGCGGAGATGATGCGCACGGATGAGCGAGAGCTCTTCGGAGAAGAAATCCCCCTGTTTGCCGAGCACTTCCGTGATCTCTCCCACGGGCGATTTTCCGTCCGGGAAGGAGACGAGCCGCACAACCGCCTTCATTCCGCCCGCACAGCCGAGATTTTTTCCGTTGGGGATGAAGATCTCCGCGTTGTATCTCTTCTCGTCGGGGACGACGACGCCCGCCTTTCCGTCGCGGCGGTAGGTCCCGACGAGCTCTTTTATGCCGTGATCGAGGATTGCGAGCACTTCGCCCTCGTCGTCCGAGCGGCCGCGCACGGCGCAGACGAGCACGGTGTCCCCGTGCAGAGCGCCTTTGAGCGCCCGATGGGGGAGAAAGAGATCGTCTCCCCCGTCCGCGGGCGTGAAGAAAGCGAATCCGCGCTCATGTCCCGAGACGGTGCCGCGGCGCGCGCCGAACTGCTGCGCCGTCCCGAACCGGAAACGGCTGTCGCAGAGGAGTTCTCCCTCCCGGCAGAGCGCGTGGAGCATGTCTCTGGCGGCAAGGCTCTCCCGCCTGCCGAGATGAAGGAGCCTTGCAATCTCTTCGTCGGTTTTCAGGGCGAAAGAGCCGTCTTTTATTTTTTCAAGCAAAGAGTGTTTTGCGTCCAAAAAAATTCTCCCGTTCGATAAGAAAACGGGCAGCCGTGAGCCGCCCGTATGATTTCGTTTTTCCGTGTCAGGAATTGAGACCCCAGATCGCAGGGACTTGCAGGATGAAATAGATCACCGCAAAGACCGCGAGCGCGACGAGGCAGACGATCGTCCATCTTTTGAGGATGGCTTCGGTGGATTTTCCCTTGTTTTTACCGTAGAAGGTCTCGCTCGATCCGCCGAGTGCGTCGATGCCCTGTGAATTGCCGGGCTGCAAAAGCACAAGAATGACCGCCGTCAATGCGGCGACGAACATCAGGATGATGAACACGAGACTGACAATGTGATATGCCGTAGAGGACGCGTTGCTTGCCGTGAAGCTGTCCTCCGGGATCGCAAGAAGTGCCGTAAGCAGAGATTTCATGTCGATTTTATCCTTATATCTTAAAAGTCAAGAGTGATTATACCATATCCGAACGGAAAAGACAACCTTTTTTCCCGTGTTTTTTCGAGAAATTCCCAAAAAAAAGCCGCGGGAGAGGCTATCTCGTCTTGGCAAAGACGGATTGGGCGTCCTCGTCCGTGAAGAGGAAGAGCAGGCAGTTCCCGCTCACGCGTTTCGACGTTGTGCAGTCGCCGACGACCAGACGGAGCCCGGGGCTCTTTTCCGTCCGTTCGACGAGCACGGCGCGGGTGGAAAATTCGAGAATGACGACGACATCGTCGCGTCCGGATTTTCCGTCCTCTCCCGCGGGCTTTGCAAAGACGCGCAGCGTGCAGAAGTCCTCGAAATCCGCGCCGAGCACGTCGACGGCGTCTCTGCGGTACTGTTCGGCGCTGTCTTTCAGCAGGTATCCTTCCCGCTCGAATGCCGTGCGGATTCCCGTGAACGAAGTACAGCCCGCAAACAGAAACAGCGAGACAAGGACGAGGGAGATGCTCAGAAGAATTTTTTTCATGGAATGCCGCCTTTTCTGTATTATAGCCGACCGCGGGGAAAAAGTCAAGAAAATTTTTTTCTCCGCCGCCGTCGCCGCAGGAAGTTGACATTCCCGCCGCGGTATATTATAATGGAAAAGTATGGAATGCATCGTGCTCATCGGAATGCCCGCTTCGGGAAAAAGCAGCGTGGGACGGCGGCTCGCCGCCCGTCTCCTCTGCCCGTTCATCGACGGGGACGATTTGATTCGCGCCCGCACGGGCATGCCGCTCGACGAAATCATCGCAAGAGAGGGGGCGGACGGATTTCTGCAAATCGAACAGGACGTCCTGCTCTCCCTCGCGCCCGAAGGGCGGGCGGTGATCGCGCCGGGCGGGAGCGCGGTCTATTCGGCGGCGGCGATGGCGCATTTGCGCTCGCTGGGGAAGGTCGTCTATCTCTCCCTCGCGGAAGAGGAGATCGCGCGCCGCATTCCCGATTTCACCGCGCGCGGGGTCGTGATGCGCGGCGCCACGCTGAAAGAGCTGTACGAAGAGCGCGTTCCGCTCTATGAGCGGTATGCGGATCTCACGATTGCGGCGGACGGAAAGACCGCCGACGAACTTACAAAGGAGCTCTCCCTGTTATGAGAATCTGTATTTACGGCGCGGGCGCGATGGGGACGAGCCTCGGCGCGGAATTAGTGCGGAAAAATCCCGGACTTTGCTGTGATTTCGTCACCCGCAACCGCGCCCATGTGGAGGCGCTCAACGCGCGCGGCGCGGTTCTTTCGGGTCAATCCGAAGAAATCACCGTCCGCGTTCACGCGCTCCTTCCCGGGGAGACGGAGGGGAAGTACGATGTCGTCTTTCTCGCCGTCAGACAGCAGGAGAACGCCGCGATTGCGGGAACGCTACGCTCTCTTTTGGGCGAGGGCGGCGCGCTCGTCACCGTCCAGAACGGTCTGCCCGAGGCGGGGCTCGCCGAAGAATTGGGCGCGGACAGCGTGTACGGCTGTACGCTCGGCTGGGGCGCGGAGCTCGTTTCGCCCGGCAAGGTGAATGTGACGTCGGAGGGAGAAATGCATCTCTCTCTCGGCGCATACGGAAGGGGAGACAGGCTCGGGGAACTCGAATCGCTCTTAAAGACCTCTTTTAAGGTGACGGTCGGCAATCTTGCCGAGATCCGTTACAGCAAGCTCGTCGTCAACGCGGCGTTTTCCACGCTCTCGGCGATCTCCGGGCTCACGTTCGGCGAACTTGCGAAAAAGCATAAAAAACCCGTCCTTGCGCTCATGCGGGAGACGGTCTCCGTCGCGAAGGCGGAGGGCTGCAAGACGCTCGTGCAGAACGGGCACGACATTTTGAAACTCTTCTCTTCCCCCTTTGCGGGAGTGATTCTTCCCATCGCGATGAAGAAGCACAAAAACATCCGTTCCGGCATGCTCAAAGACCTCATGGCGGGGCGGCGCTGCGACGTCGACTTTGTGGCGGGTGCGGTCGTGAAGGCGGGAGCGCGGCTGGGCGTGGAGACGCCCAATCTTTCGGCGGCGGTCTCGCTCGTGCACGACGTCGAAAACGGGCTCGCGGAGCTCTCGCCGGAGAGCCTGAACCTGATATGAGACTGATTTTAATCCGCCACGGCGATCCCGATTACTCAGACGATTCCCTCACCGAAAAGGGGAAGCGGGAAGCGCGGCTGCTTGCGGAGCGCGCAAAGAATTGGCGGGTAGACGACGTATATACATCTCCGCTCGGGCGGGCAAAGGCGACCGCCGCGCCCTGTCTTGCGGCGTGGGGGAAGTCCGCGGCGGAGCTCGAATGGTTGCGGGAGTTCTTCTATCTCATCGACGACGGCGCGGGGAACATGCGGATCCCGTGGGACTTCTTCCCCTCGGAATGGACGGAAGAGGACAGAAACTTTGTCCAAAACGAGTGGGTGAACGCTCCTAAGATGCTCTCCCTCGGGGGAAAGTACGAATGGGTCTGTTCCTCGCTCGATGAACTGCTCGCAAAGTACGGGTATGTCCGAAACGGAAGGTATTATCGTGCCGCCGCGCCGAACGGAAAGACAGTCGTGCTCTTCTGTCATTTCGGAATTTCGATGGTGATGCTCTCCCATCTTCTCAACCTGCCCGCACAGGCGCTTTTGCACGGATTCTATCTTGCGCCGACCTCCGTCACCGTCCTCAACAGCGAGGAGCGGCGCGGAACAGAGGCATACTTCCGCGCCGAACGGGTCGGGGACTGCCATCATCTCCTCGCGGGCGGCGAGCCCATTTCGGAGAGCGGCTACTTTGCCGACATCATGCAAGAAACCTCTCAGGAGTAATATATTATGGATTATAAGGCATTGGCAGAACGGCTTCTGCCCGGGGAATTCCCCGCACTTTCGCACTTTGAAGAAATTTACCCGCCGCGCGCTCTTCCGGAGGGCGCCGAAGTGACCCGTCTCGCGCCTTCGCCGACGGGTTTCATCCATCTCGGCAACCTCTTTGCCGCGATCGCAAACGAGCGCATCGCGCACCGGAGCGGCGGAATTCTCTATCTGCGCATCGAGGACACCGACTTGAAGCGCAAAGTGGACGGCGCGGTGGAGGCGGTCAAAAACGCGCTCCGCTACTTCGACATCAAATTCGACGAGGGCGCGGAGATCGGCGGGGACAACACCTACGGACCGTGGTATCAGCGCCAACGCGCGGAGATTTACCGTGCGTTCGTCAAACATCTCATCGAAGAGGGCAGGGCGTACCCTTGCTTCTGCACCGAGGAGGAACTCTCCGCGCTCCGCGAGGAACAGACGAAGAACAAACAGATCACGGGCTACTACGGCAAGTACGCAAAGTGCCGCAACCTCTCCGAGGAGGAGATCTATCGCAATCTCGACGCGGGCAAGCCCTTCGTCATCCGCTTGAAGTCGATGGGGAACCCCGAGAACAAGATCAGATTTCACGACGAGATCAAGGGGGACATCACCGTCACGGAGAACGATCAGGACGTCGTCATTCTGAAATCGGACGGCATTCCGACCTATCACTTCGCCCATGCGATCGACGACCATTTCATGCGCACGACCCTCGTCATCCGCGGCGAGGAGTGGCTCGCGTCCCTTCCCATTCACATCGAACTCTTCGACGCGCTCGGATTTCAGCGTCCCCGCTACGGGCACAACTGTTCGCTCATGAAACAGGACGGAGACACGCGCAGAAAGCTCTCGAAGCGCAAAGATCCCGAGCTCTCCCTCGAATTTTACCGTAAGGAGGGATACTTCGCCCGCGCCGTCAAGATCTACATGCTGACCCTGCTCAATTCCAACTTCGAGGAGTGGTATCTGAAAAATCCCGACGCGCCGCTCGAAGAGTTCAAATTCACGGCGGCGAAGATGTCGAAGAGCGGAACGCTCTTTGATCTCGATAAATTGAACGATATTTCCAAAAACGAGCTCTCCAAACTTTCCGAAGAAGAGATGTTTGCGTTTTTGCGGGGCTGGGCGGAGGAATACGGCACGCCCGCGCAGAAGAACTATTTTTCCGACCGCGAAAAGACGCTCAAAGTTCTCTCCCTCTGCATGGGCGTGGGCGGCAAGAAGCGCAGAAAGGATTTTACCACCGCTTCGCAGGCGATGAAGTTCATCTCAATCTTCTTCGAGCGCACGCCGCGCGAGGACGAATACCGCGTCGGCGGGGAGACCAAGCGGGCGATCCTCAACGGGTTTTTGGAACGCTACGATCCTGCCGACGACATGCAGGTCTGGTTCTCCAAAGTCAAGGAAGTTGCGGCGGAAAACGGGTTTGCCGCCGAGACAAAGGACTATAAGGCAAATCCCGAAAATTACAAGGGAAGCGTCGCGGACGTGGCGGAAGTTTTGCGCATCGCCACGACGGGCAGGGCGAACACGCCCGATCTTTGGACGATCCAGCAGATCTTGGGCGGAGAGGAGACGCGGGCGCGCGTGCAGGCCGCCCTCACTGCGGACTGACGTCCGCGGGCGCGAAAAAATACAAAGGAGCCGACATGAGCAAAGCCGACGAGATCTTCATCCGGAATTGCAAGGACATTTTAGAGCACGGCGTGTGGGACACCGATCTCGAAGTCCGTCCCCATTGGGGAGACGGCACGCCCGCGCATACCGTCAAAAAATTCGGGATCGTCAACCGCTACGATCTTCGGGAAGAGTTTCCCATCCTCACCATCCGCCGCACCGCGTTCAGAAGCTGTATCGACGAGATGCTTTGGATTTGGCAGAAAAAGAGCAACAATGTCCGCGACCTCTCGTCCCATATCTGGGACAGCTGGGCGGACGAGAGCGGCAGCATCGGCAAGGCGTACGGCTACCAGCTTGCGCAGAAATCAATCTACGAGGAAGGGGAGTTCGATCAGGTCGACCGCGTTCTGTACGACCTGAAACATCATCCCGCCTCCCGCAGAATCATGACGAATCTGTATAATTTCCGCGATCTCCACGAAATGCACCTCTACCCCTGCGCCTATTCGATGACCTTCAACGTCTCGGGGGATACCCTCAACGGAATTCTGAACCAGCGGTCGCAGGACATGCTCACGGCAAATAATTGGAACGTCGTGCAATACGCGGTGCTCCTCAAAATGTTTGCGCAGGTCTCGGGGCTGAAAGCGGGGGAGCTCGTGCATGTCATTGCCGACGCGCACCTCTACGACCGCCATATCCCCATTGTCGAAGAGATCATTTCCCGCGAGCCTCTGCCCGCGCCCGAATTTTCGATGGACGAGAGCGTCTCGGATTTCTATGCGTTCACGGTGGACAGTTTTTCGCTCGGGAATTATCGGTTCCATCCGCTCGAAGAAAAAATTCCCGTTGCAATTTGATTTTTTGCCATTTTGCATAGTACTATGTCAGACATAATTAAGGAGAAAAGCCCAAAATGAAGGCGATTTTTCATGCGGATAAGAAATGGGGGATCGGGAAGGCGAACGGGCTCATGTTCACCCTCCCCAAAGACATGAAGTTCTTCCGCGAGACGACGATGGGGAAAATCGTCGTCATGGGGCGGAACACGCTTCTCTCGTTTCCGGGCGGAAAGCCTCTCAAAGACCGCGTCAACATCGTGCTTTCGCCCGTTGATATCGAAGGCGCCGTCACCGTCCATGACCTTGACGAGCTGTTTGCGGAAGTCGAAAAATATCCCGCGGACGACGTTTTCGTCATCGGCGGGGCGAGCGTGTACAGGGAATTGATCCCGTATTGCACGGAAATATTAGTGACAAAAGTAGACGCGGACGGGGGCGCCGACGTGTTCGTTCCCGACCTCGACGCCGACCCGGATTTCGAGTGCGTACAGGAGAGCGGCGCGGTGGAGGACAACGGCTACACGATCCGTTTCTGCGTCTATCGGAACCTCGAAGTAAAACCGTATTGATGAAACGGATTGATACGCGCCGCCCGACCGAAATTCGGTCGGGCGGCGCGTGTGAATCGTAAATTTACAAGTTTTTGTCCCGATCCCCTCTTTTTTTCTTGTCAAAGGGGCAAAAAAGTACTATAATTCCATGTGGATTTCAGAAAGAGGAACTTATGATCAGAGAAGATTTACGGAACATTGCGATCATCGCTCACGTCGACCACGGGAAGACGACGCTCGTCGACCAAATGCTCAAACAGAGCGGCACTTTCCGGGAAAACCAGACGGTCGAAGAACGCGTGATGGACAGCGGAGATCTCGAACGCGAACGCGGGATCACCATTCTCGCAAAGAATACTTCCATTCACTATCAAGGAGTCAAGATCAACATCGTCGACACTCCCGGACATGCCGATTTCTCGGGCGAAGTCGAGCGGTCGCTCAAAATGGTTTCGGGCGTCCTGCTCCTCGTGGACGCCGCCGAAGGTCCCATGCCGCAGACCCGCTTCGTCACCCAAAAGGCGCTCGAACTCGGGCTCAAACTCATCATTGTCGTCAACAAGATCGACCGCCCGGACGCGCGCATCGAAGAAGTGCGCGACGAAGTGCTCGAACTTTTGATGGATCTCAACGCAACCGACGAACAGCTCGACAGCCCGTTCATCTACTGTTCGGGCAGAGAGGGGACGTCCTCGCTCGACGATACCGAGGAAGGGACCGATCTCAAACCCCTCTTCGATATGATTCTCTCCCATTTCCCGCCGCTCGAAATGGACGATGAGGGCGAGCTGCAAATTCTCGTCTCCTCGATCGACTACAACGATTATGTCGGCAGGATCGGGATCGGCAGAATCGAGCGCGGCGTCGCGCACCCCAACCGCGAAGTCGTCGTCTGCAACTATAACCACGAGGACGTGAACACGAAGGGCAAACTCATCGGGCTGTATGAGATCGAGGGGCTCAACCGCGTCCCCTGCGAGGAGGCAAGGGCGGGCGACATCGTCTGTTTTGCGGGGCTCGAAGGCATCAACATCGGCGATACGGTGTGCGCGGCGACCTGCGTGGAGCCCGTTCCGTTCGTCAAGATCTCCGATCCCACCGTGGAAATGATCTTCTCCGTCAACGATTCCCCCTTTGCGGGCAAGGAGGGGAAGTTCGTCACGACCCGCCATCTCCGCGACCGTCTCTACCGCGAACTTCTGCGCGACGTCTCGCTCCGCGTGGAGGACACCGATTCGACGGACGCCTTCCGCGTGAGCGGCAGGGGAGAGATGCACCTGAGCATCCTCATCGAGACGATGCGCCGCGAGGGATACGAGTTTCAGGTCAGCGCGCCCAAAGTGCTCTATAAGGAGATCGACGGGCAGAGATGGGAGCCCGTGGAGCGCCTCATCGTGGACGTTCCCGAGACCGTGACGGGTCCCGTCTTTCAGAGCATGGGGGAGCGCAAGGGCGAACTCGTGCACATGAGCGCGGTCGGATCGCGCATGCGTCTCGAATTTCTCGTCCCCGCGCGCGGACTCTTCGGATACAAGAGCGAATTTCTCACCGATACGAAGGGCGAGGGCGTCATGAGCTCCGTGTTCTTCGAATACCAGCCCTACAAGGGCGAGATTTCAAAGCGCAGCACGGGCTCGCTCGTCGCGTTCGAAACGGGCGAAGCGGTCACCTACGGGCTCTACAACGCGCAGGGGAGGGGAACCCTCTTTATCGGCGCGGGCACGCCCGTCTATGAGGGCATGGTCATCGGATTCTCCCCGAAGGACGAGGACATCAATGTAAATGTGTGTAAACAAAAGCACCTCACCAATACGCGGTCGTCCTCTTCGGACGAAGCGCTTCGCCTCATCACGCCCAAAAAGATGAGCCTCGAAGAGGCGCTCGAATTCATCAAGGACGACGAATTGCTCGAAGTGACGCCGCAGAACGTCCGGGTGCGGAAGCGCATTCTCGACGGCGAATTGCGTGCCAAAGCCCGCGCAAAGGCAAAATCGCAGGATTAAACCCTCGATTTTCGCCATTAGCATAGTACTATGTCAGACATAATACGGGGTCTGCTCCGCGATCGGGGCGGATCCTGTTCTATTTTTCGCGCCTCAGACATAGAATGCGGCATGGAGAACAGGAGCGTGCTGACGATCGAGCAAAGGAAGAAGATCACAATGACCTGCGTGGAGAGCGTGGACGCGTTCTCCGAGGAGCGGATTCTGCTCACGGTGGAGGGGAGCCGCGTGACGATCGACGGAACCCATCTCAAAGTGCTTGCCTTCTCGCAGGGGAGCGGTAATTTCTCGGCAGCGGGGGAAGTGCGCGCCGTGCGGTATGGCGCGAAGGGGAAGGGCGGCTTTTTCAAATGAGCCAGCTGAGGATCTTTTTGCTCTGCGCCGTGATCGGCGTGACGGGCGGCGCCCTTTACGATCTTCTCTTTCTTCTCTTTTCTCCGTGGAAGAAGCGCGCGGCGGGGATTGCGCGCGATCTTCTCTTTTGCCTTCTCTTTTTAGGGTGGTATCTTTTCTGTTCCCTTGCGCTGGGACTTCCCCGCATGCGGCTCTATCTGTTTGCGGGCTGTCTCGCGGGTTTTTTCCTGTATCTGAAAAGTTTTCATAAAACGGTTGCTTTTTTGTCGGAGAAGTTATATAATAAGATCAAAGCAAGAAAACCAAAGAAAAGGAAACATTGTTTATGGCGGGAAAGAGGGATCGCATCTCGGAAGATAAGGCGAAGCGGATCGCGTTAGGCGCGACGGTCGCCGGGGTGCTTCTCATCGTTTTTTTGATTGTCATCCTCATCATCCAGTTCGTGCAGATCGGGGTGCGCCGTTCGGAGCTTGCAAAGCTCAAAGAGGAGATCGCCCAATATGAACAGATGAACGAATTGAGCCGTGCGGATCTCGAATGGTACCGCAACGGGTTGGGACTCTATCTCACGGCCCGGAAATACGGTTGGACTTGATCGAAAATGACAGCGATTATCGACATCGGTTCGAATTCCGTTCGTCTCATGCTTTGGGCGGACGGAAAAACTTTATATAAGCGGGTGAATACGACCCGTCTCGGCGAAGGGCTCTCCTTTGCGCCCGTGCTCCGTCCCGAGGCGATCGCGCGGACGGCGCGCGCCGTTTCGGATTTTGCGCGGGAGGCGCGCGGGCAGGGCGCAGACGTCTATGCCTTTGCGACCGCGGCGGTGCGTTCCGCGGAGAACGGCGGGGAGTTCTTATCGCAGGTGAAGCGTCTTTGCGGGTTGGACGTCGATGTCGTCTCGGGCAAAGAGGAGGCGCTTCTCGGTCTTTTTGGCGCGCTCGGCGCGGCGGAGGGCGGAATCCTCGACATCGGCGGCGCGAGCACGGAATTTTGCGTCCGTCGGGGCGGGAAGATTGCCTTCTCCGTCAGTCTCGATATCGGTGCGGTCCGTCTCTTCGACAAATGCGGGCAGGACCGCGGCGCCCTGCTTGCGGAGATCGCCCCTGCGATCCGTCCCCTCGGGGAAGCCGTTCCCGCGGGGAAGATCTATGCGATCGGCGGGACGGGCTCCACGCTTGCGTCCGTCATGCTCGGCTTGAAGGAGTACGACGCCGAAAAAATCAACGATTTTCCCATGCCGGAGGAACAGATCGGCGCGCTTTCGGAGCGGCTGCTCTCCATGTCTCCCGAGAAGAGAAAGGAGATTCCGGGCATGGATCCCCGCCGCGCGGACATCATTGCGGGCGGCGCGCTCCTTCTGCACGAGATCATGAAGGCGCTCTCCCTTCCCGTCGTGTATGCGTCCGATCGGGACAATCTCGAAGGCTATCTTCTTTGGAGGAGACTGATATGAACGGACAGGGCAAGAGGGCGGTCTATCGCGCGCTCGATCTCATCCTGCTTGCCGCGGAGATCGGGGGGATCGTGGCGGTGCTGCTCACCGCGCCCTTCGGGAGCCCCAATCTCGGGGAATATCTCGCCGTGGGCGGATGCGTCGTTGCGATTCTTGCGGGCATACCCGTGCTGATCCATGAGTGCGGGCACATGCTGTTCGGCTCTCTGGCGGGCATGAAGCTCGCTTCGTTTCGGTTTTCTTCCGTCTTTTCCCGTGCAAAGACGGCGGGCGCGACGGAGATGTATCCCGCGAAGGAGACGCACATCCGCGGAAGGATGATCTGCTTTACCCTCGGCGGCGCGGCGCTGAATCTGATGGTCGGAATCCCGCTGTTTGTGCCCTATTTCGTCCTTCCCTATCATCCCGCGCGCCTCTTCTGCGTGCTTTTTTCCTTTGCGAATTTGTATGAAGGGCTCCGCGCGGTCATTCCCGCCGAACTTTCCGCGGGCAAGACGGACGGCGCCGTCCTGCGCGGCGTGATCCGCCGGGATGCGGAGGAAGAGATCGCTCTCCGCGTGCTGACGGCGCAGGGGATTTTGAACCGCAAGACCTTCTCCGAAGTGCCCCGCGCGCTCCTGTTCGATGCGCCCGTCGTCAGGGAGGATCTTCCCGCATTCCACGCGCTCCTTTTTCTCCGCATGCAAAAGCAGCTCTGGGAAGGGGAGGACGCGTCCGCTTCCTTCGACCGGCTCCGGGAATCGGCGGAATATCTCTCCGCCGCGCAGGAGGAGGAACTTCTGCGCTACGGCGCGGCGGTGGCGGGGGAGAAGTTCACGGCAAAAAAACAGCCCCTGCACGGCGTGCGGGAGCTCGAAAACAGGTTGGCAAATACCCCGTGAAACGGAAAAAGCTCTGCCGTCTGGCAGGAGCTTTCTTTTGTATCATATCCCGATCCTCGGATGAATACGGCGGACGCGCCGTTCCTGAAAATATGAAGTTGTAAGGTTCGGTTCTTTAATCGGAAAGTCCGAGAAGATAGTCGGAGGACACGTTGAAGTAACGCGCGACCTTCGCAATGTTCGAGGCGGTCGGATCGCTCTTGTTGGTTTCCCAATAACAAACGATGCCCAAGCTCACGCCCAAATCTTTTGCCACAGTTGCCTGCGACAGCCCTCTCTCTTTACGCAATTCCATGAGCCGTTCGGAAAATACTTTCATACGCTCATTATAGCGTAAAACTTCGGTTTATGCAAGAGGTTTTCTAACGAATTATTGAAAAATATATTGAAAATCACGAAAATTTTTTTTATGGAGATATGTGTGATCCGAATTTTGTTCGTCTGTCATGGAAATATTTGCCGATCTCCGATGGCGGAAAGTATTCTTGTTCATCTTATTGAACAAAATAAAATTGTCGGAATCGAGACCGACTCGGCGGCGACGCACACGGACGAGCTCGGAAATCCGCCGCACCGCGGAACCCGCGCAAAGCTCGGCGCGGTCGGGATTCCGCTCGTTCCGCACCGCGCGCGGCTGATGAGCGCGGCGGACGGGGATAATTTCGATCTGCTCATCGGCATGGACGGGGAGAATGTGCGCGATATGCGGCGGATCGTCGGGCGGAAGAACGAGGGGAAGGTGAAGATGCTTCTGGATTTCACCCCGCATCCCCGCGCGGTCGCCGATCCCTGGTACACGGGGGACTTCGAAGCAACTTATTCCGACATCTTAAAGGGGTGCGAAGCGCTTCTCCGCTCGCTCGGCTATCGGGACATAAAATGAACGAAATCAAGGGAAATCGTATGAAAAAAATTGAAACAAATGCGGAATATTTTCCGCTCGGTGCGGTGGAAGTCACCGACGCATTTTGCAAAAATGCGCTCAAAAAAGAAGTGGAATATCTTCTCTCGCTGCAAACAGGGAGACTGCTCGCGGGGTTTTACGAAAATGCCGGGCTTCCGACCCCGTTTCTCCGTTACGGCGGCTGGGAGAGCGGGCTCATGGGAGGGCACACGCTCGGACATTATCTGACCGCGCTGGCGCAGGCGTATGCGAACGCGGGCGTCGGGCGGGAGGAGAAGGCGCGCCTTTTTGCCGCGATCGGGCGGATTCTCGACGGGCTTGCCGAGTGTCAGAAAAACACAAAGGGGAAGCGCGGCTTCCTCTGGGGTGCGCCGCTCATTCCGGGAGGCGCGGAGGCGCAATTCGACAATGTCGAGCGGGGGAGAACGAACATCGTGCGGGAGGCGTGGGTTCCGTGGTACACCATGCACAAACTCCTTGCGGGTCTGATTGAGGCGCATCGGCTCACGAAGAGCCCGCTCGCCCTCGAAATCGCCGTCGGATTGGGGGATTGGGTGTGCGATCGCGTGTCGAAATGTCGAAAATCGACCTTAAAGAGAGTACTATGCGTGGAATACGGTGGGATGAACGACGCGCTCTACGAGCTCTGGTCGCTCACGGGCGAGGAAAAATATGCCGAAAGCGCGCACCTGTTCGACGAGGAGCCCCTCTTCGACCGCATTCTGAGCGGGCGGAAGGATTCGCTCAAAGATCTGCATGCGAACACGACGATCCCGAAGGTGCTCGGCGCGCTCAACCGCTATCTGACGCTGCACGGAAGGGAGCTTTGCGGGGAGCGGGTGGACGCGACGAGATATCTGCACGTTGCGGAGATGTTCTTCGAGACCGTCGTCGGGCGGCATGCGTACGTCACGGGCGGGTTCTCGGAATGGGAGCACTTCGGCGCGGACGGCGTTCTCGACGCGGAGCGCACGAATTGCAACTGCGAGACCTGCAATGTGTACAACATGTTGAAACTTTCCCGTCTGCTCTTCTGCGTGACGGGCGACAAAAAATATGCCGATTATTACGACAACGCGTTTACCAACTCCATTCTCGCCTCCCAGAATCCCGAAACGGGGATGTCGACCTATTTTCAGCCGATGGCGAGCGGATTTTTCAAAGTATTTTCAACGCCCGAAAACAGTTTCTGGTGCTGTACGGGCAGCGGAATGGAAAATTTTACCAAATTGGGCGACAGCGCTTACTACCGCAGGGGGAAGATCCTCTTCGTGGAGCAATATCTCTCTTCCGTTTTGCGGACGGAGAAATACGAGATCGTTCAGAGCGCGAATTTTCCGTTCGACTCCGTGGCGCGGTTCCACGTCAGCCGCGCAAAGGAACCCTTTTTCGTCCGCTTCCGCATTCCCGACTGGGCGGCGGGAGAGATCACGGCGAAGAAGAACGGCGAGAAGGTCGTCGTATGCGAGAGCGGCGGACATATTTTGCTCGCCGTGAAGGAAAACGATGAAATCGAGTTGCGGATTCCCGTCGAAGTCACGCTCAAAGGGCTGCCCGACGGCAAGGACGCCTTTGCGTTTTGCTACGGCGGCACGGTGCTCTGCGCGGATCTCGGAACGGAGGACATGGAGGAGACCGAGACGGGCGTCTCCGTCACCATTCCCGCGCGGAAAAAACTTGCGACGGATCGGATCTATTTCAAAGATCTCTATGACGTATTTGAAACGCCCTCGCGCTATTTAGTACGGGAGGGAGAGAAGTTTAAGTTGACGGGCGGAGACGTTTCATTGACGTTTGAGCCCTATTTCCGTCGCTTCCGCGGGCGGTATGCGATCTACCTGAGCCTTTCGGAGGGGGAGCGCGGACCCGAAACGGAGACGCGGACGCCCTATGATACCGTTCAGGCGGGATACGGGCAGTACGAGGCGGACGCGCTTCATGAAATGGAGGAGAACAATTCGGTGGGCGAGACGGCGGACGGAACCTGCCGCTATGCGCGCGCGGGCGGATATTTTTCCTATGACGTCGCCGTGGATCCGCAAAAGCGGAATGTCCTTTCGTTGGAACTCTGCCGCGCCGACAACGGCAGAATGCTGAAAATTTTCGCGGAGGGAGAACTTCTCCTTTCGGAGCGGCTGCTCTACACGCAGGGCGAGGAGCGGTACCGCAGGGAGATCGAACTCCCGCCCGCCGTGCTCGCGCGGGCAAGAAAAAAGAAGATTCGCGGGAAGGAGTACTTCGTTGTGCGGATCAGATTCGAGGGCGAACGCGGAAAGCGGAGCGCCCGCATTGCGGAATTTCTCTATCTGTACGCCGAGTAACCGAAAATTCGAAGCGCGCCCGCCGTTTGCAAAACGGCGGGCGCGCTTTTCAAACAGAAACCGCGGGGTCACGGCTTCGTCAGTTCGTCCAAAATCTCAAAATAATTTCCGAATGTTTTCCGCACGCAGGCGGGATTTTCAATCCGCACATTTCCCGTCCGCAGTCCCACGAGGGAGAACGCCATCGCCACGCGATGATCGCCGAAGGTCGGGATCGAAACGGGGACGCGTTCGGACAGCGGCGGGGCGGGGGAGATAAAGATGTCGTTTTCCGTGGCGCGGCAGGGAACGCCGAGCGCGGTCAGCGCGGTGAGAATCGCACAGACGCGGTCGCATTCCTGCGCGCGGATGTGTCCGATGTTCGAAAGCCGGGAAGGGCTGTCCGCGAAGGGCGCGAGCGCCGCCACCGTGAGCGTCTGGTCGGAGAAATCCCGCAAATCGGCGTCAAATCCCGAAAAGGAGGAAAGCCCCCGTCCGTCCGCCACGATCCCGTCCGCCGAATCGAACACCGAAACGCCCTTTTCGCGCAGCAAACCGAGGAACCTAAGATCCGCCTGCCCGCACGTTTTTGTCACGCCGCGCACGCAGACCCGCTTCCCGAAGAGGGAGAGCGCATAAAAATAGCATGCGCCCGAGACGTCCGGGACGACGGGGAAGGATCGCACGCCCTTTGCGGGCGAGACGGCGATCTTGTTCCCCGCGCGGGAGACGTCCGCCCCGAACGCGCGGAGCACGTCGCAGGTGGTCGCGATATAGCTGCCGTCCGTACGGCTTCCCGAAAGCGAGAGCGTGAACGGGCGGTCGCCGACGCCCGCCGCAAGCAAAATCCCGCTCGCATATTGGGTGCTGACGTCGGTGTCCACGGAAAGTTCGCGCGCCGCAATCCCCTCCGAACGCATCGAGAAGGGGAAACGGTCCGCCTGCACGGGATAGGAGAGCTTCACGCCCGCCTGTTCCAGAACGGGCAGGAGCCCCATCGGTCGCCGCTCCATCTGTTTTGACGCGGTAAACGAATATTCCCCGCCGAAAAAGGCGAGAATCGCCGTCAAAAACCGCGCCGCGGTCCCCGCGCTCCCCACGTCGAGTTCGGCACGCCGCAAAAATTGTTTTGTTCCGTTTACAATAAGGCAATCCGCTCTCTGTATCACTTCGATTCCGAGGGCGGAAAGGCAGCTGATGAGATCGCGCGTGTCCTGTCCGAAATTGGCACAGCCCGTGAGGACTGTCTCGCCCTCCGTGAAGGCGGAGAGGAGGAGCGCGCGGCTTAAAATGCTCTTCGAGGCGGGAACGGAGACGGCAATCTCCTCCCGTTTGAGTTGTTTGACTTCGTAAAACGTCATAAAAACAGTATAGCAAAACCGTCGGGAAAGGTCAAACATTTGACTTGAAAAAAGCGGACGTGATATAATGGACGCATGGAGTATCGAATCATCCGAAGCCGCCGCAAGACGCTCTCGCTTCAAGTGACGCGGGAGGGGGAAGCGGTTGTGCGCGCGCCGCTCCGTCTGAGCGCCGAATATATTGAAAACTTTGTGAACAAGCACGAGGCGTGGATCGCGCGAAGGAAGAGCGAGATGGCGGCGCGTCCCCGTCTCGATCTGTCCGACGGCGCAAAACTCACCCTCTTCGGATCGGATTACACGATTCGCACGGGACGGGCGCGGATCGGAGGCGGCGAAATCGTTCTGCCCGCAGAAAAAAGAGAAGAGGCGCTCTCGCGGCTGCTGCGAAAATTTTCCCTCGAAGTGATGACGGTACTGACGAACCGATTGGCGCGCACATTCGGCTTCCGCTACTCCTCCGTTCGGATCGGCTCGGCGCGCGGGCGGTGGGGGTCATGCAACCGAGACTGCGTCATCGCCTATACCTTCCGCGTCGCGTTTCTGCCGCCCCGTCTCACGGAGTATGTCGTAATTCACGAACTTTCGCACACCGTCGTGTTCGATCACAGCCCCGCGTTCTGGGAGACGGTAGGGCGCGTCTTGCCCGATTGGAAAATCCGGCGGAAAGAGCTCAAATCCTGCCGAATGATGGATTTTTTGTGATCCAAATTGCATTTTTTGCCGATTTGCGATGTATTATGTCACACATACTATCTAAAAAATCAAGTACTATGTGAGACATAATATAGAAAATCGGTTTGAATTTTCGCGCAAAAACCCTTTACAAATCCGTCGATTTGCATTATAATCAAATAGGTGAAAGACTGTGAGATCAGGATCGTCACCCTCACGGGAACGGAGAAGAGTCTCTTTTCCGCGCCCGCCGTGGGATATGCCGAGGACGGCGGCGTGCTCTTCCGCTTTGTGCAGGACGGCGAATCTTGTGCGCTCTTTTTGGGAAGGCATTTTCTGAACTTAGAGCGCGATTCGCTTTCGCTCTTGTTCCGTCCGCACTGCAAAACGGAGGCAAGGCTTCGCGCCGGCGGCGCGGAGGGCGTCATCCCGATCTTCACGACGCGTTATTCTGTTTCGGATGGGGGTCCGTCGCTCGCGGGAGATTTCGGTGTAGATCTTTGCTATGAGCTTCGTTTCCCGAATGCTTTTCAACTTTTTTCTCTGCACATTTCGATTCTTTTCTGATCGGAGGGACCATGAAACTTTCTTATCTCGGACACTCGTCCTTCGCGCTCACCGCGCGCGACGGGACGAAAATTGTGACGGATCCTTACGGGGACGTCGGTTTTTCCATGCCTCGGATTTCCGCGGACGCAGTCACGCTCAGCCATCTGCATTACGACCACTGCAATACGGCGGCGGTTGCCTCGCCTGTGATCCTCAAAGAGGCGGGTGAATTTACGGTGGGCGGATTTTCCGTCCGCTCCGTTTCGAGCTTTCACGACGGCGCGGCGGGTGAAAAGCGCGGAAAGAATCTCATCTTCACCTTCGCCGCGGACGGGATTTCCGTCTGTCATCTCGGTGATCTCGGGGAGCCGTTCTCGTTGCCGCGCGCAAAAACGATCGGAAATCCCGACGTTCTGCTTCTCCCCGTCGGGGGGAACTATACGATCGACGCGGCAGAGGCGAAGAAATATGTCGACGCGATCGCGCCGTCTCTCGTGATCCCCATGCACTATTTTGTGAGAGGGCTCACGGTGGACATCGAGGGCCCCGAGCGCTTTTTAAGCCTGTTCCCGCGCGCAAGGGTCGAATCTGCCGGAAGCGAGATCGCGCTCGATCCCGCACAGCGCGGAGAAACGAAAATCATTCTGATGGAGAGGGCAAAATAATGGAAGAAGTTAATTTAGAACAACAATATCGCGACTATCTCGAAACGCTACCCCTGCCGACGCTCCGCATTCTCGGGCGGAACCGCGGCGTGCCGACGCTTCGGTCGGGGAACAAGCCCGATCTCATCGAGGGGATCACGGACATTCTCGTCGGAAAGGCGCAGCCGGTGCCCAGATCGGGCAGAGGCGCGCCCGTCAAGCAGAGCTATCTCGACCCCACGGTCGTGCAGAAGCTCGAAGAGATCCGCCGCGGCGGCGAAGTCCGCAAGGAACCCGAGCGGAAGGGGCTCACCGTCTCCTCGCCCGAGGCGGAAAAGGGATTTTTCGACCAGCCCGTCTATACGGGGATTCTCGAAATCATGCAGAGCGGCTACGGATTCCTGCGCGCGAAGAACTGCCAGCCGACCAACGGCGGGGACGTCTTTATTGCGGCGCCGCTCATCCATTCCTATAAATTGCGCGAGGGGGATTTTGTCGCCTGCAACGTCAAGCCCCGTCTCAAAAACGATTCGGCGGCGCTCGGCGAACTGTTGAGCGTCAACGGTCTGCCCGTGGGGGAATATGAAAAACGCGTCTTTTTCGACGCGCTCACCGCATGTTATGCGGATGAAAAGATCGACTTCTCCGCGCAAGGCGGCTCGCTCTCGATGCGCATTCTCGACCTGTTCGTTCCGATCGGGAAGGGACAGCGCGCGCTCATCATCGCGCCCCCCAAGGCGG
>CANRGR010000018.1 GCA_947630245.1 uncultured Clostridia bacterium
GCGCGTGCGCAGAAATCCGTCTCCGCCGCCTCGCGCACGATCACCGTAAACACGGCGGTCGCTCCGAACTCGCGCGAGAGTACAATCTCGCCTTCCAAAAATTTCAAAGCGGCGTTGACTTCGGAATACTCCACCGCGAGCGAAATTTCCACGCCCGTCGCATAGGAGCGCTTCTCGGCGGCTTGCAAGCCGTCCGCCGCGCCGCCCGCGTAGGCGCGCGTGAGCCCGCCCGCGCCGAGCTTGATCCCGCCGAAGTACCGCACGACGGCGACGGTCGTCTCGCGGAGCTGTTGCGTCCCCTGCGGCTCCCCGTCGTCCGAAAACCGCTGTTCGTTGCCGATCTTGTCGGCGATATAGCCGAAACAGACGTGGGTCGCAAGCGGATGAAGGGCGCGCACATGCGCAAGATACGCCCTTGCCTCCTCTTCGCCCTCCGTATGGGCGACATAGGTGAGAAAGCGGCTCTTTTCGATCGTTTTTTCAACGGAGATTTCCCCGACGACGCTCCTGTACTCCATTATCCGCGCACAACCTTGACATGTACCTTCTTGCCCTTGTGCAGAATAAATTCCCCTTCGGGAAGCGGCATGTTGGGATCGGTCGCCTTCGTCTCGCCGACGGAGACGCCGCCCTGCTCCACGAGCCGCCGCGCCTCGCCGTTGGACTTGCAAAGTCCCGTCGAAACGAGCGCGCCGAGGAGAGTCGTCACGTCCGCGGAAATGACCTTTTCGGGCATCTCCCCCTCGCCGCCGAACGCGGCGCGCGCCTGAGACTGCGCGAGAAGCGCCTTTTCTTCGCCGTGAACCTGTTTCGTAAGCTCGAAGGCGAGCCGTTCCTTTGCGGCGTTGATGCGCTCGTCGCGGTGAGCGCAGAGCGTATCGATCTCGTCGAGCGGCACAAAGGTGAGCATGCGGAAGCAATTCTCCACGTCCGCGTCCGCCGTGTTGCGCCAATACTGGTAGAACTCGTAGGGGCTCGTCTTGTTCTCGTCGAGCCAGACCGCGCCCTTCTGGGTCTTTCCCATCTTCTTCCCCTCGCTCGTCGTGAGGAGCGCCGTCGTCATGGCGAAGGCGGGCTTGTGTTCGATGCGGCGGATGAGATCCGCGCCCGCGAGAATATTGCTCCACTGGTCGTCGCCGCCGAGTTCGAGCGAACAGCCGTACCGCTGGTTGAGAACGAGGAAGTCGTACGCCTGCATGAGCATGTAGTTAAATTCGAGGAAGGAGAGCCCGCGCTCCATTCTCGTCTTGAAGCACTCCGCGGTGAGCATCTTGTTGACGGAGAAGTGCACGCCGATGTCCCGCAAAAAGTCGATATAGTTGAGACCCAACAGCCAATCGGCGTTATTGACGACGATCGCGGCGTTCTCGCCCTCGAAGCGAACAAACCGCGACATCTGCTTTTTGAAACACTCCACATGGTAAGCGATGGTCTCTTTCGTCATCATGGAACGCATATCCGTCCTGCCCGAGGGATCCCCCACCATCGCGGTGCCGCCGCCGATGAGGACGATGGGCTTGTGTCCCGCGTCCTGCATGTGCTTCATGATGACAAGCTGCATGAAGTGCCCGACGTGCAGAGAATCCGCGGTCGGATCGAACCCGATATAAAACGGCACGCTCTCCTTGCCCAAGAGCTCGTAGAGTTCCTCCTCGTATACGGTCTGTTTGATAAATCCCCGCGCGCGCAGGGTGTCCATCACGTTTTTCATATTTTGTACTCCTGTTCGTTGTCAGCGTCTATTTTAGCACGCGGACGCGGATTTTGTCAACGAATCGGACAGGAAAACGCAAAAATTCAGCACACAAGCTCTCTGCGCTCGCGCTCGCCGACATTGAGCCCCTTCATCGAATACAGGAATGACAGATCCTCGTCGAGGGTCGTCCTGTGCATGAGACGGCGTCGCAATTCCTCGTTGCGCCGCTCCGCCTCTCTCTTTCTTGCCTCCGCGATCAGAATCTCCGGGTCGAACTTCATTTTCTTTGCTCCTTTCGTCCTCTATTATATCCACGATACTTGACAAGTATTGTCATGTATGGTAAAATTTTTTTGCGAAAAAGAAAATTTTACGGGAGAAACACATGAAATATCAGATTATGACGGGAATTTTATTTACTTTGCTCGCAAAACGCAAGGTGAGCGCGGGCGAACTTGCGGGCAAATACGACGTCTCGGTGCGCACGATCTACCGCTATGTGGACGAGATGACGGTCGCGGGGATCCCCATCGACGTCGCACGGGGCGCCGCGGGCGGGATCTACATCTCGGACGCCTTCAAACTGCCGAAGGGACTGCTCACGAAGGAGGAGTACGCGAAGGCGATCGAGGCGATGCTCGCGATGAACGAGCAGATCGACGATCCCACCCTCCGCTCGGCGATCGAAAAACTCTCGGCGCAGGTCAAGTCGGAGCGGCAGGATCTGAGCCTGTCGGGAAACATTCTCGTGGACAGCGGCACTTGGGGCGACACGGGACGGTTCTCCGAGAAACTCGCCCTGCTCGAACGGGCGATCGACGAGCGGGAGGCGATCGAAATCGACTATATCTCCCGCGAGGGAGACCGCACGCAGCGGAAGATCCTCCCCCATCTGCTCGTCTATAAGCAGAACATCTGGTACATCTATGCCTACTGCACGATGCGCGGCGCCTTCCGTCTCTTCAAATTGGGCAGAATCTTCTCCCTGCTCAAAACGGGGGAGACGTTCGAGCGCGTCCCCTTCCGCCGCGAGGACGTTCCGCTCACTTTCTGGCATGACTCCGACCACGCCGTCTATGCGCTCTTCGAGATCATGCCCGAGGCGCTCCCCTATGCGCAGGAATGGCTCGGCATCGAGAACGTGCGGAAAAACGGCAACCGCTATTCGGCGGAGGTGACGCTCCCCGACGACGAGTCGCTCGTCTACCGCGTGCTCTCCGCGGGCGCGGGATTCAAGGTCGTCTCGCCCGCCTCGCTCGCCGAGCGCGTCAAAAAAGAGGCGGAGGGAATTCTCGCGGGCTATCGGAATTAGCAAAAAAATGCGCCCTTCGCATATACTGTCGGAAGGGTGTTTCTATGAAATATATTCTCTTTTGCGGCGGCGGGAGCGCGGGGCATGTCGTGCCCAATCTCGCCGTCATGAACGAACTCCGCTACACGCACCGCCTCGCCTATATTGGCACGAACGGTATCGAGCGCAGTCTGGTATCCGAGGCGGGATACCCCTTTTTCGAAGTGGACTGTCCCAAGCTCATCCGCTCTCTCTCGCCGAAAAATCTCACGATTCCCTTCCGCCTTGCCGCCGCGGAGAAGTCCGCCGCCGCGATTCTCGGACGGGAAAAGCCCGATCTCGTGTTCTCCAAAGGCGGCTTTGCGAGTTATCCCGCCGCCCGCGCAGCGCAGAAACTCGGCATTCCCGTCCTCACCCATGAGAGCGATCTTTCCCCCGGGCTTGCGACCAAGATGCTCGCCAAGCGCTGCAAATATGTGCTCACTTCCTTCCCCGAGACGGCAAAACTCTTCCCCAACGGGCTGTGCGTGGGCTCCCCCATGCGCAAGGAACTCTTCCGCGGGGAGCGCTCCCGCGCGCGGAAAAAGTACTCCCTCTCGGAGGGGAAACCAGTGCTGCTCGTGCTCGGCGGCGGAAGCGGCAGCCGTGCGATCAACGAGGCGGTACGGCGGCATCTTCCCAAGCTCCTCGGGACATGGCAGATTCTGCACCTGTGCGGAAAGGGAAACCTGCTCGCCTCGCCGCCCGAGGGGTATGTCCAACGCGAATTCGAACACGACATGGGGAGCGCCTACGCGGCATGCGACTGCGTCCTCTGCCGCGCGGGAAGCAATACGGCGTTCGAGGCGCTCGCGCTCAAAAAGCCGACGCTCTTCTGCCCGCTCGAACGGGCGTCGCGGGGCGACCAACTGCAAAACGCCCTCTATTTTCAGCGCAGGGGGCTGTGCCGGATCGTGCGGGAGGAATCGCTGTCCGCTCTTCCCGCCGCGCTCGACGCTCTCCGCACGGACGACGCACTCCGCTTCGCCCTCTCCGCCTGCGAAATCGAAAGCGGCACGCAGAAGATTCTTTCGATCCTTCGGGAAACGGGGGCTCAACCTCCGTCCGGCGAAAGAGAGGGACGGTCGCCGAAGATGTCCGTTTGAAGATAGGTATCGGGCACCTTCCCGACGAGTACGCTCTCGCAGATGAGCACTTCGGTGAGCGACGCGAAATTCCGCGTCCCGGAGGGCATGATGATGGAGATGTCCGCAACGATTTCGAGATAGATGGAATGCCGCGTCTGGTTGACGCCCGCATCCTCGAACACGGAGGAGAAGCGGCACTCCACATTGGAAATGGGCAGGATCTTCATGCGGACGCGGGGACCGAACCCCGCCCACGCTTCGATCCCGAAGAACGCGCCGAGCGGCACTTCCACGCCGTCCTCGCTCATCTTGGTGAGATTCTGCTGGGACATGTACGCGGTATCCCGCGCGATGCGGTTGATCTGGAACGGGTCGGACGTGATCGCCGTGATGTTCCCGTCCCCGTCCCGCGAAACGGTGACGAGCTCCTCGTATCGGACGCGGTCGGAGAGCGTGTAATAGACGGCGTCGTTGACGGCGACGGTCGTGATCGAACGCATCGACGCCTCGGCGACGGACACGAGCACGCGGGTGATGTTGATGTGCGCCACAACGATCAGAATGACGAGAAGCAGCGCGGCGGAGAGGAGAATGATCCGCCGCCGCCATTTATTTTTGGGGCGGCGATAGCGTTTCACACCCCATTCTATGCTTTGTCCCGCGCCGATATGAAGCGGACGCGGCTCCGCGCGACGAATGGCGCCGCCCGCCGCGGGGGTTTGCGCGGCGGGCGGCGCCAAGCAAAACCCGGGGCGTGCCGCCCCGGGTTTTTCTACTTCTTTAAGAGAGATCTGAGATACTCTTCGTATTCCTCGTCCGTGAGATTCGGAAGTTTTCGTTTCTTTGCCATTTCCGGCTCCTCCCGTGCTGTTTACAGTCAGTATGGACGAACCGCCGCCCTTTTATTCTGTTCTCAGGGCGATGACGGGGTCTTTCTTCGCCGCCGCCGAGGCGGGAATGAGCCCGGAGATCAACGTCAGTGCGACGCTGATGACGATCATGATGCAGGCGGTGAGCACGGGGAGCGCGGCGATCCCGGAGATGCCCGTCAGCGAACTGATGATGAGGTTGATGGGAATTTCGAGGAGATAGGTGATGAGCACACCGATCACGCCCGCGCCGAGCCCGATGATGAAGGTCTCCGCATTGAACAGGTTCTTGATGTCCCGCTTCCGCGCGCCGAGCGAGCGCAGAACGCCGATCTCCTTCACGCGCTCGACGACCGAGACGTAGGTGATGATGCCGATCATGACCGAACTCACGACGAGGGAGATCGCCGTGAACGCGACGAGCACATAGGTGATGACGTTGAGCATCGTCTGCATCATGTCCATGAGAAGTCCCACCGTGTCGGTATACGAGACCTTATCCGCCTCTTCGTGCGCGTCGTTCCAATCGTTCAGATAGCCGACAATGGCGTCCTTCCCGTCGAAATCGGTCGCATAGATGCTGACCGAACTCACGGTATCGTCCCCGCCCATGCGGCGGACCGCCGCCGTGTAGTCGTTGCTCACGCGCACGCCGCTCAGTCCCTGCAAGAGCGTCCCGCCCTCGGGCATGATCGTGCCGATCGCGGCGTAATAGTCGTCCTGTTGTTCGGAGGGCTGCAAATAGATGTCCGCGCCGAACAGCGTCTTTACGTCGTCGAAGAGGGAATCTTCCTTCGTCCACTTGACGATCTCAGACTGCAAATTGTTTTTGATGTAGGTAGTCACGGTCTGCTCGGTGAGATTGAGCCCCGGTTGCAGACAGCCGTAGGTGAGGCTCTCCTTCAAGCGCAGCACGCCCACGATGTTGAGATTGATCCCCTCGCCCTCCGCCGCGGTGAGCGTATCCCGTTTGCCTTCGTAAGTGAAGGGATAGTTGACGACGGGGTCGCGGAGCGTCGGCTTACGGTAGTTCTCGTTCCGCGTATAGACCGCGTCGTTGTAGAAGAACGTATATTGTTTGCCCAGAATTTCCTCAAACGGAACGGTCATATAGCGCTGCGAGCCCGTCTCGTTTCCGTCGGAAGCGACCGCCTCACCCTTCTCCTCTCCAAGCTCGAAGAGCGAGAGGAATTTCTGCTCGTCGAGGAAGCCGAGCTGGGCGAGCGTCAGGTCCGTCACCTGGTTGTTGTCGCCGATGACGAGCACCGCTTCGGTTTCCTTCTCGGGGAACTTCCCCGCAAGCACGTCGTATTGGGAGAGGACATATTTGCCGAACTGCTCCTCCGACACGTCCTCCGTCCCCGGCATTTTGCCCACGATGTTCCCGAAGAGATCCGCCATAGAGCTGAGCTGTTTGTATTTCTCCGCCTTGCGGTTGAGCACGTCGAGATAGTGATCTTTCAGATTGGAAAGCGAGCGCGTCGTGGGGGTGAGGACTTCCGTGTCGTCTCCCTCCATCGTCCGGACCGACGTAAAGAGATTGTCGCTGAGCGAAACGCCGTAGCTGTACGAGATCGCCGAGTACCAATTCTCGTCCATGTCCTCGATGTAGCGGAGATAGTCGCCGGAAAGATTGTTCTTGACCGCCATGCCGTTCGCAAGTCCCGTCAGGAAGGAGTCGATATACACCTTATTTTCCAGCTCGGAAAGCGGCGGCATCTCCCCGCGCGCGGTGAAGGACGTCATGACGGACGTCATGTCGAAGGACGACTCCGTAATGCGGAGCGGATAGTAGGAGAGCATATCCTCTTCCGTCTTTTTGATATAATTGTCGAACCCGCTCGAAAGGGCGAGCACGAGGCAGACGCTGATGATGCCGATGCTCCCCGCCACGGAAGTGAGAATCGTTCTCCCCTTTTTGGTGAGAAGGTTCCGCGCGGACAGGGCGAGGGATGTGAGGAAACTCATGCGGGCGCGCGGTTTCTTCTCCTTGCCGCCCTTCTCCCTCTGCTTCTCGCGGGCGGAGCGCGCGCTCTTCTCTTCGCGCGATGCGTCCCACGCCTCGCCGTCCTCGCCGCCGTCGTCGAAGGGAGCGGAATCCGATTCCACGAGCCCGTCTTTGAGACGGACGATCCTCGACGCGTACTTTTCGGCAAGCTCGGGATTGTGCGTCACCATGATGACGAGCCGTTCGCCCGCGATCTCCTTGATGAGATCCATGATCTGGACGCTCGTCTTGGAATCGAGCGCGCCCGTCGGTTCGTCCGCGAGCAGAATGTCGGGATTGTTGACGAGCGCACGCGCAATCGCGACGCGCTGCATCTGCCCGCCCGAGAGCTGGTTGGGACGCTTGGAGAGCTCCTCGCCGAGCCCGACCCGTTCGAGCGCCTGTTTCGCCCTCTCCCGCCGCTCCTCACGGCTGAGCCCCGCGATCGTCAGCGCAAGTTCGACGTTTCCGAGCACCGTCTGGTGCGGAATGAGATTATAGGTCTGAAAGACGAACCCGATGCGGTGGTTGCGGTAGACGTCCCAATCGCGGTCCTTGAAGTCCTTCGTGGATTTTCCCTGTATGACGAGATCGCCCGACGTATAGTGGTCGAGCCCGCCGATGATGTTGAGCAGGGTCGTCTTTCCGCAGCCCGATTGTCCGAGAACGCAGACAAATTCGCTGCGGCGGAAGGCGAGCGTCACTCCCCTGAGGGCGTGAACGTAGCCGTCCGCGACCTTATAGTCCTTTTTGATGTCGATGAGTTTCAGCATGTTGCTCTCCCCGGTCCGCGCCGGATCATGATTTTGTCTCTTCCTGCCATTCCTTGCCCGCCGCGGCGATGATTCCGGCGAGCCGTTCCGCGTTCCCGATAAAATTCGAAAACTCCTCTTCGCCGAATTCGGCGATAATCCGCTCCATGAGCGCGTTCGCCCGCGCGCACTGTGCCTCATACAGCTCCCGGGAATAATCGGAGAGCTGCACATAGGCGATCTTCCTGTCCGTGGGAGACGCCACGCGCCTCACGATGTTCTCCCGTTCGAGCTTGGTGACGATCTGGGAGACCGCCGAACGGGTGATTCCCAACTTCTTGGCGAGATGGGACGAGATGATATTCTTCCCGTTCTTTCCCGCGACGATAATCTCCTGCAAGAGACGGAATTCCGTCTTGGACAGCTTGTCGTACCCCGTGAAGAAGTCCGCATTTTCGAGCTTTTTCCCCGCGCAGATGAGTTTGAGCACATTTTCGTTGAGTTCCATATTTTCCCTCCCGTTCCGCCCTTTTGTGTGGAGCTGAACAATTTTCCCCATTATAAGCGCCGATCGGAACGGTTGTCAACCTCTTGAAAGTATTTTTTTCAATTTTTCACAAATATATCATAAAAGTTCGGGGTGTGTTTTCTCCGGTTTTCTGCCGAGATAGCCGTAGAGCCCGCAGGAAAGATTGGCGTTCGTGAGCTTTCTGCGCTTATCCGCCTTCCGCCCGAACGCGCGCTCCGCTTCGGGATACGCCGAGAGAAAATAACAGCTCCAATCGGGCAGCGAGCGATAGACGCGCGCAAAATCACGGTAGAGCGAAAAGAGATCCTCCCCCTTTCCGAGCCGCTCGCCGTAGGGCGGATTGGAGATGATCACGCCGTATCGCTCTTCCGAGTGAAAGCGGCGCATATCCGCCACCGAAAAGCGGATGTGCTCCTCCACGCCCGCGCGCTTTGCGTGATACCGCGCGATGTTGATCGCCTTTTCGGAGAGATCGGAGGCGTCGAGGATGAGTTTTGTCGTCCTGTCCCGCAGATCCGCCGCCTCTTCGCGCGCCGCGGGCAGAACATCGGGCGCGCATTTCCACTTGGTGAAGTCGAACCCGCGGTTTCCGCCCGGCGCGATCTTCAACGCGTAGAGCGCGGCTTCGATGGGCAGCGTGCCGCTCCCGCAGAAGAGATCGGCAAAGGGTTTCCCCGCAGAGTAGACGGAACTCTCGATCATCGCCGCCGCCACCGTCTCTTTGAGAGGCGCGTCATATCCGAGCGTGCGGTATCCGCGCTTGTGCAGTCCCTCGCCCGACGTGTCGAGCGTGATCTCGGCGAGATCGTCCGCGATCGAAATCCCGACGATCGCCCGCTCTCCCCTCTCGTCGAGACTGCGCGCGCCGAGCTTTTCTCTGAGACGCTCCACGATCGCCTTCTTCGCGACGCCGCCCGCCGCCTTGACCGCCGCCAGCGCGCTCCGCGTGCTCTTTCCGTCCATCAGAATGCGGGTATGCAGAGTGAAGAATTCCTCCCACGGCAGGGAGCGGACGCCCTCGAAGAGCGCGTCGAAGGTCGGCGCGGGAAATTCCCCGAGCACGACGAGAACGCGCTCCCCCGAGCGCAGAAAGACGTTGAGACGGGCGACGTCCTCCCACCCGCCTTCGAGCGCGATTCTGCCGTTGTGCGCGGGACAGTCGCCGTACCCGAGCCGATTCAGTTGCCGCTTGACGGAGGCTTCCAGCCCCGCCGCACAGGGGATCGAGAGTTTCATCTTCTTTTCCGAACAAAACCCGCCCGCCGAGGCGGACAGGTCGCTGTATGATTCAAGTTTCAAGCCGCGGATTTCCCGCCGCGAAGAACGGGCGCAAAGCACAAAAGAGGCGCAGAGACGGTCACTCCTCCGTCTCGTCCACCGTCTCGGGCTTTTCGGGCTCGGGAATGAAGGGTTGCAGAGGCGCGGTGACGGGCGTGAGATCGTACTTGTCGTCCACGTCGCCGAGGAGCTCCTCGATCATATCCTCGCGGGTGATGAGCCCGAGCGCGTTGCCGCTCGACCCCACCATCACCATATGTTCGCGCATGCTCTGCATGCGCTTCATGAGATCGGACAATTTTTCATCCGCCGTCGTCCATGAGACGGGGCGCACGATATTTTCGATGTTCTTCCGTCCCGCGAGCAGGTTTTCATAGAAATCCGCACGATAGAGTATGCCGATCAGATTCTGTTTGGTTCCCTTGTAGACGGGAATACGCGAGAAATTCGTCTCGCGGAAGAGGCGGAAGATGAGATGGGAATCGTCGCGGATCTCCACCGCCACCACGCGGTCGAGCGGGATCATGCACGAGCCGACGTGCAACTCGTCGTACCTGAGGGAACGGGTGATGAGATCGTGTTCGGTCTCGTTGAGCACACCCTCCTCCCGGACGTCCGTGACAAGCATCTTGAATTCTTCTTCGGTGTATTTCGGCTTCTTTTTGTTGAGGCGGAATACAAAAAATACAAGTTTCTTCCAGCCGCCGAATACCCAATTCAACGGCAGACAGATCAACGAAAACGCATAGAGCGGATACGCCGCCATCATGGCGAACTTCTCGGGCGACTCCTTAGCAAGCGTCTTGGGCGTCACTTCCCCGAAAATGAGAATGACGACCGTGAGGACGATCGTAGAGAGGGTGGGACCCAATTCATGCCCCACCATATCCGTAAAGATGACGGTCGCAATCGACGCGGCGGCAATGTTGACGATGTTATTGCCGATGAGGAGCGTCGTCAGAACCTTATTATAATCCTCACTGATTTTGAGCGCCTTCCGTGCGGTGCGCTTTTTGATGGCATAGCGGCGCATGCGGACGGTGGAAAAACTGGTATAAGCGGTCTCCGTCGCGCTGAACAGTCCCGAAAACACGACGAGGATCGCCAGTACGATGAGAAGAACTACGGTAACGCCGTCAAATTCGGCGGCAAGCAAACATGGGACAACGTCCGATGGGGCAGCGTCCATTGAAAAACAAACAATCTCCTTCTTCTTGCGGCTTTCCGCCACTTTATTTCATTATACTCGACTTTTCGCAAAAAAACAAGTAAATTCATACGAAATTCCGTATTTTTTCCGCTCAACACCCCGCGGCGAGCGCGGCGCACTCCTCTCTTGCGGCGTTGAGACGGCGCTCCGCCTCCTCCGCGGACACTACGTCGAGCCCCCATGCCGAGACGAGCACGAATCCGCCGATCCCGAAGAACGCGCAGACCGCTTTGAGATAGGGCGACGCTTGTTCCATTCTGTCGCCGTCGGGAATCTCCATGCCGCGGGTCGTGAGGAGAATCATCTTCTCCGCCTTGCAGAGCCCGCCGAAGTTACCCTTATCGTCGCACCCGAAGGTAATCCCCGAGATCGAGACGTGCTCGATATAGGTTTTGAGGATTGCGGGAATCCCCATGTCCCAGAAGGGAGCGGCGACGAGCACGAGATCGGCGTCGGCAAACTGCCGCGCAAGGTCGAACAGAGGATCGCCGAGCTTCCCTGCGTCCAGAAGGGTCTCCCGCGCGAAATAACGGGCGGTTTCGAGCGGCAAAATGCCGAGCGAGCCGAGGGCAATCCGATTTGTCGCATATTCCCCTTCGGGAAGCGCCGCAAGGAAGGCGTCGGCAAGTTTTTTCGTCCGCGAGACGTCGCCGCGGAGACAGCAATCGACAAAGAGCAGTTTTTTCATGAAGTTTCTCCTTAAAATGTGAAAGTAACGGACCGCGTTCCAAAAGTAACGGGCGCGAGCATTGCATTTTGCGCCGTTTTGTGATACAATACGAGCGAGAGGGAAATCAAATGTCTTTATCTCTACGTCTACCTCTACGGCATATTCGGATAAAGGCTGTGACTCCGTTTGGACTTTTGCCTTCTTGTAGGCGCGAATGAGCCACCGGATTGAACCGCAAAAGCCCGTTTTTTCACGAAATTTCTTTTCGCACGGAAAGAAATTTGTGAACCGAGTACGCCGCGACGAGCCCCTCGCCCGCGGCTTTGACATACTGATAGGGTCTGCCCGTCACGTCGCCCGCCGCGAACAGCCCCGCAAGATTGGTCGACATGTCGCGCTCCACCATGACGTGCCCGTCCGCGGTCGTCTTTAAGCCGCCCACGAGCGCCGAGGGCGGCGCGGAATTTTTCAGAAAGAATACGCCGTCCACCGAACGCGCGCCCGTATTCGTCACAATCCGTTGAACGCGCCCCTCCCCTTCGACCGCAAGCGGCGCGCCCGTCACGATTTCGATGTTTTCGGCAGAGAGCGCGGGATCGGGATAGAGGCAGAAAGCGTACATTTTCTTTGCAAATCCCGCAAGATACTCCGCCTCCTCTTCGAACTTTTTCGAAGAAAGAACCGCGGCGACCGTCTTGCCCTTGTAGAGCGCGCCGTCGCACACGGCGCAGTAGCTCACGCCCCTGCCGAGAAACTCTTTTTCGCCCCGCACGCTTCCCGCCGTCTCCACGCCCGTCGCGAGAATCACGGTTTGCGCGGAAAACGTCCGCTCCCCCGCCGTCAGCAGAAATCCGCCCGCTACGGCATAGATCCCGTCGACCCGCGCAGCGGTGCGTTCGAGCCCGAGCGCCGCTCTCTGCGCTTCGAGCCGTACGGAGAGCTCTGTTCCGCTCCCCGTAAAGGAGGGAAAATTGCGCACGGTATCCGCCCGCTGTAATTTTTCGCCGAATCCGTCCGAGGCGAGCCAGAGCGTCTTTCGCCTGAAATTTTTGAGCGCAAGCGCCGCCTCGAACCCCGCGATTCCGCCGCCCACGACGGCGGTGTCGTACCGTTCTTCCATAAGTTCAGTATATCAAATTGCACGCCGCCTGTCAAGAGAATCGGGCAAACCGTCAGCCGTCCTTCTTCTCCCTCTCCTTCTTTTCCGCGTCCTCTTCGCCGCGCGAGCCCGTATGCAGCGTCTCTTTCAGATTTTTGAGCGTCTCTTTGGCGTAATAGGCGTACCCGCCGATGAGGAGCAGGCGGACCGCCTCGACGAGCCCGACCGATCTGCCGCCCGCCTCGATGACGATCAGATCGGGATTGAGCATTCCCGCGGCAAAGACCGCGAGAAGCGCGCCCACCGTGACGGCGCTCTTGAAGATTCCGCGCAGGAATATGCTCCGATCCCATTCCCGCCGCAGGACGGCGCGGATCGAGCCGAGCGCGATGTTCGCCGCCGCCAAGAGCAGCAATCCCCCTCCCGGGCAGAGAATTTCCGTCATTTGGTCGCCCTCTCCGTCCGCGGCGTCTCGGGCAGGGACATGAGATCGTCGTAGAGCTTGGTCACGACGCCGTTCCCACCCAGCGCGTGATATGCCTCGTAGCTCCGGCGCGCGGATTCCTTGACATAGATCGGACACCATCCCCGCTCGGTGTATTTGTCGTGATACTCGATGAGCTGGTTGCGCAAGAGAGAAAGGACGCCCTCCCGCAGTGCGTCCTCTTTTTTGCGAACCGATCTCCACTTTCCCGCGACCGCCGCCAGCGCGCCGCCCAAAAAGAAGGAGACGGCGCAGGAGACCGCGCTCGTGACGATCGCCGCCGTGACGTTCATGCGAGCGCCTCTTCGAGTGCGGCGAGATAGCTTTCCTCGCGGTGCGCGTCGATCGCATTCTTCCCGTTCCAGCGCCCGATTTCGAGCAGATTCCCCGCATGGCGGTACCCGAAAAGCGCGGGCGGGAGATGCGTGACGAGGTCTTTCCCGTCGCGGATCACCAAAAAATGGCGAAACCGCTCTTTGAGTTCGCGCCCCATCACTCCCCAGATGACGCGCGGGCATCCGAAGCCGTAGCCGTGGATTGCGCCGCCGAGGTCGGGACGGTGAAACACGCAGTACTCATAGGCGAGAAGTGCGAGCGCGGCGCCGTGCGAATAGCCTGCGACGATGATCTTCTTCACCCGTTCGTCGCTTACGCGCGCTTCGATCCGCGGCTCGATCGAGCGGAAAACCCGCATAAAGCCGCGGTGGACAAACCAGAGGCGGTCCATTCTGCGGTACGGCTTTGCGGGAAAGTCGAGATTGTTCTTCCAATCCGTCGCGCCGTTGCTCTTTTCGAAGAGCATAAAGAGCGTCTCCCCCTTTCGTTCGAGCCGGAAAGACGCCGCCGTTTCTTCGAGACTGACATATTCCGCCCCGAGCACGCGGCGGAACAGTTGCAATAATTTCATAGAGATTCCCCCTTTTCCTTCATTATAGCGCACGGAAGAGGATAACGGGGGGCTGACTGCCGCGCCCGCGGCGATTCAGACCATCTTGGAAATCTCTTTTTTCAGACGTTCGATGATCTTCTTTTCGAGGCGGGAGATGTAACTTTGCGAGATGCCGAGCTCGTCCGCAACGTCCTTTTGGGTCATCTCCTCCCGTCCGCCGAGCCCGAAGCGCATGTACATGATCTTCCGCTCCCGCTCAGGGAGCTTGCCGAGCGCCTCGCTGAGCAGTTCCTTTTCGACGCCGCTCTCCACGCCGCCGTACACGACGTCGCTGTCCGTGCCGAGAATGTCCGAAAGCAGGAGCTCGTTCCCCTCGAAATCGGTGTTGAGGGGCTCGTCGAAGGAAACTTCGCTCCTGAGCCTGACCGTCCTCCGCAGATACATGAGAATCTCGTTCTCGATACAGCGGGACGCATAGGTCGCGAGCTTGATGTTCTTGTCGTTGCGGAAGGAATTTACCGCTTTGATGAGCCCGATCGTGCCGATCGAGATGAGATCGTCGGAATCGACGCCCGTGTTCTCGAACTTATGCGAGATGTACACGACGAGGCGGAGATTGTGCTCGATGAGCTTGGTCTTGACTTCCTCGACGCTCTCCCCGCGTTCGAGTTTGCCGAGCATATCGCTCTCCTCCTCGACGGACAGGGGCAGCGGAAGCGCCTCGCTCCCGCAAAGATAGTGTACAACATTCTCACCGCCCGTTATCTTTTGCAGCCATGTTCTCAACAGGTTGAGGATCTTCACGGTGCGCCTCCAAAAAAGAAGTATGTAAGATGATGCGATATTCCCCCGAGTCCACTTCTCCAACGGTAAATAACGGCTCTTCCGAGCGCCGCGCCCGCTTTCCCGCTCCCACCGTGAGGGACTGCGCGCGGAACACGGGCGAATCGCGGCTTCCGCCCGCCGTATTGATCCGCATCCTGCCGAGCGGCGGGGTCTTTCCGAACAGGGCGAGCGCCGCGGCGGCGGAGATCACGTTGACGGGCTCGCCGCGGAAGAAGAGAAGATTTCCGCTGTCCGCAAGTCCCCTCCACTCCACCTTCTTCCCGCCCGCCTCCACGGTGCAGGGAAAGAGATTTCGTTTCAGATTGCGGTAACGGTAGAATCCCTTTGCGGCGCGCAGCGTGCAGATTGCAAAGATTGCGGCGACCGCAAGCACCAACGCGACGGGCGCGCTCTCGACGAGATATCCCCCCTCCTGCGCGTAGGGAATGCGGAAATAGGAATAGACCGCGGTGAGCAGTCCGCCGAGCGCAAACGTGAGCGCGAAAAAGGCAACTCCCGCGACGAGAAACGTCCTTCTTCCCCCCTTCCCGACGGCGATGAGAACGAGCAGAATCCCGCCGAGCAGTTTGACAAGAACCGCGCACCAGTTTGGGAGCGGAATCATGGGAAAGACGATCGCCTCGCCCGCGCCGACCGCCGCGGAAAGAAACAACCGGATCCGCCCGACCCTTCCGTGCGCGCACTTCAAAGAGAGAAAGACGAGCAGTCCGTCGAGCAGAAAATTCACCGCAAACGCGTACTCGATGTAAACGGTCATATCCCCCTCCGCGCCTCAATTATAGCGAGAGAACGGGCGGCGGAAAAGGACAGATCCCGTCGGAGGCGGGCGAACATTGTCAGCGGCACGCGCGAACATTTTGTCTTGATTTTTTCAGGCTCCGATTTTGTCCGCGGTGCTCTGTGATGAGAAAAATCATAAAAAAATCGCCGCTTTTGCGGGACAAATTCCTCTTCCAAACGTTGTAATGGTAGAAGATGTTTTCGCGGGAGATATTTTGTGAAAAAACCGAATTTATTTGTTGCCCTGTTTGCGATCTGCGCTTTCCTCTCCCTTTCCGCATGTCATTCCGTGCACGACAGAATCGGCGACGAATGGAAGGAGCAACAAAACCGGAAGGAGGACGTCACCGTCAAGTGCTACGGCGAGTTCGGGGACGTCCATGTCGTTTTGCCGATCTGCGGCGGCGCGACCGGGGCGGTCGGGGAGGAGACGGTCGACGGCGTGGACTTTCATTACACCGGCGCCGCATACCCCCTCACCGTTTGGCAAAGCGGTACGTTTTATTCCTTAAAGGAGGCGTTTGAGAGCGGGATTCTGACGCATGAAGATCTTGTAACGGTAAGGGAAAATCATAGGGCGGAATACGGATTTTTGTATGAAACGGAGCTGAGCGGCGGGTTTGCTTCGGACGGGGAGCCCGCCTCCCCCATCAAAGTTGTGTATACGGCGGAAAAATCGAAACTTCGCGTCGGAAGCGATTTGAAGGTCAAGCTCTTTTACGGCTGGGTGGGCGAGCCTCATCCTGATGCGTACGGGAGCGTCACGACGACATTTACGATGCGATCGTGGGTCTACGAAGGAAACGAGGCGCGTCTTTCGAGAGAACTGCTCCTCGGAAATCTCGGCGAACGGGTTCTCTGGCAATTCGATGAGATTTGCCATTGGGAGCGGGATCATTGGGAGTCGGATTCTGCCGACGGAACGGAAACGGTCATCATTCCGAGCGAGTGGTTTCTCGGAGAGGAGGGCGCGATCGGTTGGGATCTCACGATCCGCTCAAACGACAGCCCGCAGAATTCCTTGATGAGCGGCGGCGCTTCCCTCTATTATATCAAAGAGGCGGAGGAAATCACCTTATTCGGTAGCTATTATGACTTCTCTCATCATCGGATAAAATAGAGACGTTTTACAGATTCGTTATCGCATGACGTCATTTTTCAAACATTCTGAAAGCAGGAGGTGTTTCGTGAAAAAAATATCGGGAATTTTTACCGCGTTGCTTTTTGTATGTGGTATTATGGTGATTTTCGCCTCTTGCGCCACAGACCCATATCAAGATTATGTTCCTTCCGGGCTCAAAGCAAAAGAGTTTTCATTGAAGGGAGACGAAAGTTGCATTTCGTCATTCTTATCTTCGACCTTTTCAACGGAAAATGCAAAAATTTTCAGCGATTACGCGGATTATGCGGATTATGATTTTCCACTTGATTATACCGAAGAATTTTTTGAGAAGAGCGATTTGCTTGTGTTTGTGGCGATTGCCGGCTCGTCCGACAAAATGCAATTTCTTGACATTCTGACCTATGACGGGAAATTATACCCTTGTTATTCGCGGGTAAAAATTCGTCCGGGGAGCGGGATCGCAGAGGACATCATCTATTTCCCCTATTGCGCGGAATTGGCAAAGACAGACAATCTCACGTTGGGTGAAGTGATTTATAGATATAGATAAATTTCAAGTCCATAGAATATAAAACGAGAACGGTTTCCCCTCGCCTTTCGCATAGAAAAGCCGGACCCGACTTGTCTTAGATAAGCTCACGCCTAAATGCCAATGTGTCTTTTGACCGCTTGATTTTCGTGTGCGGCTATGATATAATGAAGGCGTTAAACGGGAATTTCGCGGAGAAGCGAGAAAATTCCCACGTTCAAACGTTATATAAGTAGGAGGTTTTTATGAAAAAAGTTCTTTCTGTGATCGCTTCCGTTGTTTTGGGCTGTATTTTTCTTGCGGCTTTTGCGGGCTGTTCGGATAAAATTTCGTCCATTACGGATATAGAGCGTTTTTCCGATCTGCAAAGCGGGGCGGACAAAATCGACGTTACGTTTGATAACGGCACGCAGGAGGGCTTTTCATTTACAATTACCGATGAAGAGGAAATTGCCGAAATCATGCGGATCATTTTCAATACTCCTGTTGCCTACGGCGGCAAATGGAACGAAATTCCGCCTATGGGAAATACTTTCCTCACCATTTATCAAGGCGAAAAGACTTATACGCTCGGTCACCGTTTTATTTCCGAGGGCGAATATTATTATTCCTTCCAAACGAGCGAGCTTGCGGAAAAAGTCACTGCACTTGCCACGGAAACGGGAGCATTTGAAAATGCGGAATAAAGCGATTGCATTTTAATTTCACGAAGTGATGAAGGCGAGGACTGTTTGTCCTCGCTTTTTGCATAGAAAAAGAACGCAAGCTGAAATGGTTCAACCTACGTTCCAAGTGGTGCCAACCTCAACCCAATTCAAACCATTATCAGGGCTCCCAAAAAATATTGCAAAGCAAGATTTTTTGGGAAAAGGAGACGCAGGCGTAAAAAGCGAAGAAGTTGCCCCCTTGGGACAACTTCTTGCAAAATGCGCCTTGCAGCGACGTGGTGCGCCATAAGGAACTCGAATCCCTAGCCTTCGGTTCCGTAGACCGACGCTCTATCCAATTGAGCTAATGGCGCATGTACTTGTTGCGGATCGCTACCCGCCGAAATACCCCCATATTATAACTTGTCCGAGACGGTTTGTCAACGGTTTTTGCGTCCGAAAAAATCATATCCACAGAAAAAATTTTTTTGTGGAATGGATTTCGCCGAATTTCGGCAGAACATTCGTTTCTTTCGTCGAATTGTGGAGAAAAAACGCAAAATGTGGATAATTTGTGGATAACTTTTCCGATTTGCGCATATTTTCACCCACTTTCATCCACATAGACGAATTTTGTCGAACGTCGGATTTGTGGATAACCCCTATCCTTCGACGTCGTCGAGAACCGCGTTTTCGAAGGCGACCGTGTGCGGTGCGCCCGCGCCGCCGTATGTGGAGGAATTGTGCATATAGACCGCGGTCATGCGGTTGACGGGGTCGATCCAGAAGTGCGTGCCGTAGGCGCCGCTCCATCCGAAGGAGCCGCCGTTCAGCCTCTGCGCCGCGCTCCTTTGCGCGATCGCCCGCACGCCGTATCCCCAATTAAATTCGGGGGAGACGCCGCCGATCGTGAGGTCGAGTTGCGGTTTTGCCATCTCGCGCGCCTGCCGAAAGGACAAAATCCCCTCTCCCCCTTCGTACGAGACGCGGAGGCTCTCGGCAAATTTGCAATAGTCGTCGAGGGTGGAGATCAGTCCCGCTCCGCCGCCCGTGTACCCCGCGGGGAACACGTCGAAGTTGTGCAGAAGCGGTTCGGGAATGAGCTCGCCGTTCTCCGTCCGGTAGGTGACGGCAAGATTGTCCCTGTCGTAATCCGTGAGATTGTAGGACGTCTCCCGCATGCCGAGCGGAAGGAAGATCCGCTCCCTCACAAATTTCCCGTAGGGCATGCCGGATACGATTTCGACGATGCGCGCCGCAACGTCAAACCCGAGCACGGGACTGTACATCTGCGCCGTCCCGGGGGCGAAGTCGAGAAGTCCCGAGGCATAGCGATCCACGGCGGAGGCGAGGGTATCGTTTCCTTGCGGGCGCATGGCGGCGTTTTGAACATCGCCGATCTCTCCCGAGCCGATTCCCGAAGAGTGCGTCAAAAGCATGCGGATCGTCACTTCGCCCGCGCGCTCTCCCGCGACAAACCCGCGGTCCGTCTTTTTCGCGACATACAACTCGCCGTATGCGGGAAGATAGGCGGAGACGGGATCCGTCACGCGGAGAAGCCCGTCCTGTTCGAGAAGCAGGACGGCGACTGCGGTGATCGGCTTCGTCATCGAAGCGAGACGGAAGGCAGTATGTTCGTTCACCGCCCTCCCCTCGCCGCTCTCGCCGAGAAAGGCGCGGAAGCGGCGCTCGCCGTTCACATAGACCGCCGCGCAGCATCCCGCCGCCTTGCGGTCGGCAATGATTTCATTCAAATACCGTTTCAGAGACGGAAATGACATGTTCTCTCTCCCGCGGGGCAGGTCCCGTCGATTCGCGCTTGACAAGCCGCATGGGAATGATGTACTTCCCCGTGGTGTCGTGCATGATATTGTCGTAAAGAATGTGGAAGATCCGCGCGCCGTACTCTCTGCCGTCCTGGTCGAGGGTCGTGAGGGGCGGAACGCAGGTCGCGCTCTTCTCGATGTTGTCGATTCCGACGACCGAATAGTCGAGCGGAATCTCCTTCCCCGCCTCGCGGATCGCCTTCATTGCGCCGATTGCCATGATGTCGTTCGTCGCGATCACGGCGGTGACGTCGGGGTAGCGCTCCATCATCTCCCACATGAGCGACATGCCGAGCTCCTCGGACGTCGTATAGGGCCAAGTGCCGCAGACGACGGGCGGGACGGTCTCGTTCATGAGTTTCCGCATTGCGATGCGGAACGCCGCGAGACGGACGTCGTAATAGCACGATTCGTCGAACGCGCTCAGATAGCCGATGTGGGTGTGCCCGAGCTCTTTCAGGTGCCCTACCGCCTGCATGAATCCGTCGTAATGGTCGGACATCATATAGGAGATATCGGGCATGAAGGAATTGCGCGAAAAGTCGGTGAGAACCTTGATGTCCGCGTCGCGCAGCTTGCACAGAAGCTCGTCCGAAATGAAGTCGGGGGCGGTGGAGACGAAGATTCCGTCCACCCTGCGCGCGATGAGGCGGTTGATGTACTTATCCGCGTCGCCGTAGGCGTCGAAGATCAAAACGACGTAATCGTGTTTCAACGCCTCCGCCTGCAAGCCCTTGATGACTTCGAGCTGGTAGACGTTGGCGATATCCGTCGTCATGAGCGCGAGCGTATACGACTTACTGCCCGCAAGCGAGCGGGCGATGAAGTCCGGCATGTAGTTGAGCCTTCTGGTCGCCTCCCACACGCGCTGCTCCACTTCCGGGGAGAGCCGTTTCGTCCCGTTGAGGACATAGGAAACGGTAGCGGACGACACGCCCGCTTCGCGGGCGACGTCCTCTCGGCGGACTCTCTTCTTTCGGCTGTCCGGTTTGACGGGCATATTCTCTCTCCTTTTTCTTTCCTGTCCCGATTCGATTCAGATCGAATTTTAATGGATTTTATCCGAAAAAGCAACTACTTTCACTTTATTCGACAAATAATTTTAGGGAATCGCGGATAAATTCCGCAAGCGCATAGCCGTTGTGGCGGTGATCGGTTTCAAGCGGATGTCCGAGCTCGCGCAAATACGGGAGTTTGAACCACGAGATCGCGCCGTCCCCCTCCCTGTTCAATTCCGCAACGATTTCGGGGACGATCTCATCCATTCCCGTCGTGAGCGCGCCCGTACAGCAGATGATCGTTGCGGAGGGATTTTTCTCGCGGAGATGCCGCACGAAGGCGGTGTAAGTCTCGGTGAGAAGTTCCTTCGGCGTGGAAATCCCGAGATCGTTCGTGCCGAGATCGAGAAGGATAACGTCGGGTTGGTAGCGGGAGAAGTCCCACGGCGTGTCGTCGATCTGGCTGTACGCGTCATAGAAGTCCGGAATGCTCGGAAAGCCCTTGTAGCCGCTGATGAGTCCGCCCGAACGCGTGATCGCGTTGACCTGCGCGTCAAACTCCTTCGCCGCGACGTAGCCGTAGCTCGAAAGGGTGTTCTCGCTCTCCGCGAGCAGGCTGTCCGGCGTGGACGTGCGCATGCTCTCGCTGCCGCTCATGATCGAATCGCCGATGATCTCGAAGCGGAGCTTCGGCTTTTCGGGCGGCGGCAGAAAGGCTCCGTCCGTTTCGAGTTCGAAGAGTGCGGCGTTGCCGTACTTGACTTCCGTGCATTTGAGCGCCTTCACGGTGTGCTCCCCTTCCGCAAGTCCCTCGAAGAGAACGTATTCCGCCTTCTCGCCGCTGCCGTCGAGATCGACCCTCGTCGCGCGGCGGTAATTCTTCTGTCCGTCCACAAAGACATACAGATAGGGCGCACCCTTCGCCTCGGCGGGGAAGTCGGACATCCGCGAGCGGATGACCGCTTTCAGGGAAGTCCCCGAAAACGTCACTTCGAATCCCGCGGACGCGTTGGAAAAATCCGTTGCGGTTCCGTCCGCGCGCACTCTGCCGTACCAATTCACCAGCTCCTCGTGAAGAGAGCTCTCAAACGTCAGTCGACTCACTTTGATTTCCTCTTGCGTTCCGCCGGGTTCCTCCCCTGCGGACGGATCCCCCGGCTCCGTGCCGGGCTCGTTCCCGCTCCCTTCCGGACCTCCCTCTTCCGAACCGCCCGGTTCTGCCGCGGGCGGATTCTCAGGCGCACCGCACCCGAAACAGAAGGAGAAGAGGAGCAGAATGATGCAAAATATTGCGGCGTATCTCGTCTTCATTCTCTTTTACAGGGACAGAGCCGTGCGAAGATAGGCAGCGAGATCTTCGCCGTACTTCTGCGCCTCGCTGTGCGCGGGATGCCCCTTCTTGCAGGGCGTTGCAAAGGTGTAGCAATAGACGTTTCCGTCCTCCTTGAATCCCTCGACGATCTCCGTAAAGAGATGGTTATAGGGCGTTACGGGATACTTCGCATAGGAGAAAACGCCGCAACAGACGACGATCGCCGCATCGGGATACCGCGCGCGGAGCTCGCTGATGAAATTCGTGTAATTCTCTTTGAGCTGCGCTTCGAATTGATCGTATCGGTAAGTGTAATTGCCGATGATGTCGTTCGTTCCAAGTTCGATTAAAACGATGTCGGGTTGCCAGCTCGCGAAATCCCACAGCTGAGTCGCGCTCGCCGTGGGCGAGTAACTCATGCAGATTTTCGGAATGACGACGGCGCCCTCGTTGGAATACGGGTTGCCCTGCGCGTCCGTTCCGTTGTAATAGTTTCCGACGCAGGAACCGCTCACGCAGAAGGCGTTATACTGCGCGCCGAGCGCGCGCGCCGTGCATGCGGCATACGCCATGAGCCCGTTTTCCTGTTCGCTTTCATCGGTCTCGGTCGAGCCCGGTTCGCGGTTGCTGCCCCGTCCCGCCACGATGGAATCGCCGTACGCCTCCACTTTGAGCGCTTTTTTTGCGGGCGGATCAAGGAAATATCCGTCCGTCTTGACGCCGTAGACTTCGAGCGAGATGCAGTAAGCCTCGGTCGCCTTGTAGACCGCCACCGTATGTTCGCCCTCTTCGAGCCCCTCCGCAAGGGAAAACTCGGTGGGCGTGGAGCGGACGCGGAGCATCTTGCGGCTCGAAACATAGTCCTCGGAGCCGTCGATCTGGACGCAGACGTAGCAATTCCCCGCCAAAAATCCGGGGAGCTGGGTCTGTTTCTCACTGAGATAGGAGAAGGAGATCCCCGTGCCGTAGAATTTCACTTCGAACCCCGCCGCCGTGTTGTTGCACGCCACACTGCCGACCCGCTCGTCGTACAGATTCCGCCCGAACCAGTTAATGTACTCCTCGTGCGTCCCCTCTTTCAGGGAGAGAGAAGAAATCTTCTCCTTCGGCGGGTTGTCGGGATTATCGGGGTTATCCGGGTTGTCGGGGTTATCTGGGTTGTCGGGATTGTCGGGGTTATCCGGGTTATCGGGATTGTCGGGATTATCCGGATTGTCGGGGTTGTCGGGATTGTTCGGATTATCCGGGTTGTTCGGATTATCCGGATTGTTCGGATTGTCGATCGGCGGATTGTTCCCCTGATTCGGATCCGAAGAATTCTCGCCGCAAGCCGCGACGGAAAACACCATGCAGAGGCTCAGAAAGAGCGCAAACAGTTTTCTCTTCATTTTTTTGTCCCCTCCTTTTTCTTATGGATACAGAGCGCCACAGCCGCCGCCGAGAGAATCAGCAGTCCGAGCGGCGTGCCGAATTGGTTGTTTGAGAAGGCGACCGTGCCGCAGCCCTTCCGATCCGAATCGGGATCCTTCGGATCGTCCGGATTTGCGGGATCGTCGGGATTCGCGGGGTCATCGGGTTTTGCGGGATCATCGGGTTTCGCGGGGTCATCGGGACCTACGGGGTCGTCGGGTTTTTGTTCCGCTTCGATTTTTTCGAAGGAGACGGAAATCTGCGTCTTGCCCTCGACGGTGAAGGTATATGCTCCGTCCGTGAGGGTCACGGCGGCGCCGTTCACGGTGACGGACGAGACGCGGTATCCCTCGTCGGGCGTGACGCGGAGGGTGAGCTGCGTGCCCGCCTCGACGGGTTCGCTCTGCGAGAGGGTGTAACTGCCGCCCTCGCCGCAGGTGACGTCGACGGAATAGACGGGAGGCGTCCAGAGTTCGGACTTCCCGAAGGTGAGACTGCCCGCCTGCGCCGCGGAAATGTTGTCGAGGAGCGGATCGAGCGCGCACGCCCCGATGCGGATCGCGCCCTGTGCGGCAGGTTGCGCCTTGCATTCGAAAAGCGTTTCCCCGTCCGCGTAGACGGTTACGGTGCGCGTATCGCCCGTCTTTTCGACGCGCAGTCCGAAGCGGATCCACGCGCCCGTCTCCGCCGCAAAGGGAGAGGCGGCGAGGACGGTCGTCGCGCCCGAGTCGGTGAAGGAGAGCGTGACGAGCCCCGCCGTCTTGTCATAGACGAGGCGGTAATACCTTTGTCCGCTGCCGTAGCGGACATACGCGGTGCCGTTGTCGTTCGCCGCACAAAGGTCGAAGGCGAGATCGAAATCGTCGAAAACGCCTTTGAGGAGGAGATCGCCGAAGAGGCTCCCCTCGCGGAGGGCGAGCGCGGTGTTCTCCCCGCTACGGGATTCCCAATCGAAGAGTTCGAAGTACTCCTTACCGTCCTCGAAATCCTGCGTGAAGAATGCGCTCTCCGCGGACGGCGTGCCGCCGAGGGTGAACGCCGAAAGTCCGACGGTTCCCTTGTCTCCGCTGCCGAGGACGCCGATGTCGTACACGCCCCGATAGGGAACGGTGAAGGTGAGCGCGCCGTCGCCCGCGTCGGAGGAGGCGATGAGTTTCTGCGAGGACGCCTCGCGCACAAACAGGGTTGCCGAAGCGCCGCCCTGCAAGGTCACGACGGGCGTGAAGGTATATTCTCCCGGGGCGAGTTCGAGCCCCTGAAAGAGGGAGGGACTTCCGTACTGCGCGGCGAGAGCGGGATCGAGATCGAGCGTTGCGGTCGTGCCCGAGACGGAGACG
>CANRGR010000019.1 GCA_947630245.1 uncultured Clostridia bacterium
CTCCCCAATTACTCCCCAATCGCAAAAAATTGAAGGAGAAAAATATAAAAATATGCACGGTTTTGGCGTTTTATACGCTAAAATCGTGCATAAATGGCTGGGGTAGCTGGATTCGAACCAACGAATGACGGAGTCAGAGTCCGTTGCCTTACCGCTTGGCGACACCCCAATGTTTCTTACATTCAAGTATTCTATCAAATAACGGAGAAATTATCAAGCGTTTTTGGGCGATTTTCGGAAAAATTTTTGTGCGGGCGGATTTTTCTTTTCCCGCCGTCCCGAAAAGAAATGTTTCGGAGGGGCTTGCCATTTTTCGGAAGTTGTGTTATAATTTTTCATAGCACAAGGAGGTGCGATATGAAAGTTTTGCTCATCAACGGAAGTCCGAACGAACACGGATGTACATACACCGCGTTGAAGGAGATTGCGGACACGCTCCAAACGGAGGGCGTGGACTCCGAGATCGTCTATCTCGGGAAGAAGCCGATTGCGGGCTGTATCGCCTGCGGGCATTGCAGAACCGACGGGAAATGCGTCTTTGACGATCAGGTCAACCGGATTCTCGCACGGCTTGACGAATTTGACGGAATGATCGTCGGGGCGCCCGTCTACTATGGGGGACCGAGCGGTCAGATCACCGCATTTTTGGACCGTCTGTTCTATGCGGGGAGCGGATTTGCGGGAAAGCCGGGCGCGGCGGTTGTGAGTTGCCGCAGGGGAGGCGCGAGCGCGGCGTTCGACCGTCTCAACAAATATTTTACGATCAGCCGCATGCCCATTGTCTCGTCGCAGTATTGGAATCAGGTGCACGGGAATACTCCGGAGGAAGTCGCGGAGGACGGAGAGGGATTGCAGACCATGCGCACGTTGGCGCGGGAGATGGCTTGGCTGCTCAAATGTATCGAAGCGGGCAAGAAGGCGGGGATCGGGCGTCCCCAAGAGGAGGCAAGGATCCGTACGAATTTTATCCGTTGATTGCTCTTTTACGCCGCCGCGGACGTCCGTCCGCGGCGGCGCATTTTCTCCGAAATTTTAATCAAAGCTCTTGCAAAGGGCAAATTCATGTGATATAATGAATTCAACGATTGAAAAAATCAATAGAAAGGGGGATAACATGAAAAAGGCATTATCGGTTTGTCTCGGCGGCGCGCTCGCGCTTGCGCTCACCGTCGGCGTGACGGCCTGCGGCGATTCTTCGGGCGGTTCCGCGGATGTGAGCGGAAAGAAGATCAAGGGAGCGGATCTTTCCGTCTCGACGGGGACGATTGAGAACGCAACCAAAATTTCGGACGATCTGTTCGGGATCTTCCTCGAAGACATCAACTATGCGTCCTATGCAATGGACGACAATCTGCTCCGGAACGGGAATTTCGACTCTCTCACCGATACCAACGCGCAAACCAATCCGATGCTCGGATGGAGGGGGATCGACGCGGAGCTTGTCGCGAAGGATTTCGACGGCATCTTCGAACAGCACGCGGAGTACAACAACGAAGCGTTGAAGAGATACGTCAATCCCAACAACATGGAAGTGAACGTCTCGAAGGCGAACGGCGGGCTGTCCAACTCGGGGTACGAACCCGTGCCGATGGCAGTGACGGCGGGCGAAAAACTGAATTTCTCCGCCTTCATCAATTCCACCATGCCGGCGCAGGTGACGGTCAGCGTCACCGACGGCACCAAGACGTACGCAACGGGCTCGTTCACGCTCGACAGCGGCGGCGAATGGATCAAGTATAAGACGACCCTCACCGCGACCGAGACGGGAACTTCGAATCTCCGCTTCGAGATGAGATTCAGCGAGCAGGGCACCTATTATGTGGACGCCGTGGCGCTCGAAACGCAAAATTCCACGATCGGCATCAAGAACTACATCTACAATGCGATCAAGGATCTCTCGCCGAAGTTCATGCGCTTCCCCGGCGGCTGTATCATCGAGGGCGACGCGACCAACGGAAAAGAGGACTGCGTGGAAGTTTACGATTGGAAGAACTCCATCGGCGCGGTGCAGAACGGTCCCAACGCGGGGGACGACACCGTTCCCGCCTTCACTTACAAAGTCAGCGAGGACGGAAATATCTCCTCGGTGACGACCTACGGCGAATGGGAGACGCGCACGAACAACTACGACCTCTGGGGCTACAACATGGAATACGGTCTCGGATTCTATGAATACTTCCTGCTCTGCGATTCCATCGGCGCGAGCCCGGTTCCGATCGTCAACTGCGGACTTTCCGATCTCGGCGGCGCAACGCCCGCGGCGGGGAGAGGCATCTTCCTCAACGGCAGACACGGCGCGAAGGTCAACGACTATATCGCCGACGCAATGGACCTGATCGCCTTTGCAAACGGCAGCGTAACTTCTTCGGACGAGCATGAAAAGTATTGGGCGCAGATCCGCACGAATATGGGGCATGCGGAGCCCTTCGGTATGAAGTACATCGGCATCGGGAACGAACAATTCGGGGGCTCTTATGTTCTTTGCTACGAGCAGTTTGTCGATGCGTTCCAGAAGGCGAAAAAGGACAATCCCGCGCTTTACGGCAACGTACAGCTCATCGTCGGGAACGGTCTCGTATTCACCGATTGCCAATATGCGCCCAATTCCGCCAACCTTGCGAACGGCTGGGCGACAACGTTCCAATCCAGGGGCGGGATCACGAAGATCTCCGAATACGGCGTGGTGGACCATCACTACTATATGGGCTTTGCGGACTTCCTGCACTATGCGACGCCGAGCGCGTGTATCTACGATAAGTACAGCCGCGACGAAGATACCCGCTACAACGTCTTTGTCGGGGAATATTCCGCAAACGGCGCGACCGACAAAACCATACCGGTTATCTTCAGCTCCTCCGATGCGCTGCTTTTATATCTCTTTCTTGTCATATCCGAAATTTTTCAGAAGGAAATCACAGTCGAGAACCGCGCAGGACGCTTCGAGAAACAACACCTGGATTACCGCGCTCTCCGAGGCTGCCTATATGACGGGACTCGAACGCAACGGCGACGTCGTCTCGCTCGCGGCATACGCGCCCATGTTCGGCGCGGCAAAGTTTGCCAACCAGTGGGCGGTCGATATGATGTACTATACGAACACCGAACTGCTGCTCTCCGCGAACTACTATGTCCAGCAGATCTTCATGAAGAACTCGGGCAGCCATTTCCTCAACTCCGAGACAAAGGCAGAGGATTGGTACGAGAAGGAGACGTCGATCGACGGCATGAAGTTCGATAAGTTCTATCAGGCGGTCACTTACGACGAGGCGACGGGGGACATCATCGTCAAGCTCGTCAACGTCGGCAAAGATCCCATCACGGCGAATATCAATCTCGGCGGGAACAAGGTCAACGCCATTGCGGACGCGACTATCATCGAAGGCGGCGAAAAGGGATATCTCAGCATCAATTCGCTCACCGATACGCAGGTGAAACCGAGATCGTTCACGATCGGCGACATCGGAGAGGAACTCGGCTACGAGCTTCCCGGTCTCAGCGTCACTGTCATCCGCGTGCACACCAAGTAAAAAATTTCTTAAAAACGCAAAGAGAGCAACGGCACGAACCGTTGCTCTCTTTGTATGGAGAAAAACAGGGCAGATTCCTCGGCGACGGCGCGCCGCGGAATTTGCCGCGGCGCGCCTGCTCGGAATGACGGAAAAACCCATTCGGAATCGCCGTCAGCCCACTTTTTTGCCGATTGCTTCGAGCGCGGAGAAATCGGTTAAGTTGTTGGAGAGGGGAGTGACGGAGATGTGTCCCGTCATCACGGCGTCGGTGTCGAGCCCGGGATCCCGCGTGCCGCGATAGAGGCAGACGAGTTTCGGCTTCACCGTGCCGTCCGGCAGAAATTCGAATTCATCGCTGTAAATCGCGGGTCCCATCCGCGTGAGCGCAATTTCGTCTCCCGCCTCGGGGAAGTTGACGTTGAGAACTTCGGCAAAGCCGAACATTCCGCGCCGCTCGATCTCCGCATAGACCCGTCCGAGATTCTTCACCGCGTTGTCGAAGGAATGAAACGCCGAGGAGACCGCAAGACCGCGCACGCCGAGGAGAGCGGCTTCGAGACACGCCGCAACCGTCCCCGAATAGTGAATGTCCGCGCCGAGATTGGGACCGTTGTTGATGCCCGAGATCACGAGATCGAATTTCCTCTTCATGCCGAGCACGGCGACCCGCACGCAGTCCGCGGGAGTGGAGTCCACGCTGTACGCCTCGATCCCGTCAAAGAGATCTGTTTGTTTCACTTCATAACCGTCGTGGATCTGAATGGAATGACTCTTGGCGCTCTGTTGCACTTTGGGCGCGAACACGCACACGTCGCCGATCGTTCTCGCCCAATCCACGAGATATTTCAAGCCCTCGGCTTCGATGCCGTCGTCGTTTGTCAGCAGAATTTTCATAGCCAGCCCTCGTGCGTGGATTTGTACTCCCCGAGCAGTTGATCCGCCTCGTCGATCAGGCGGTACATCTCCTCCTCGGAGTAGACCGTTGCGCCCGCCGCCATGTTATGCCCGCCGCCGTGATATTTGATCGCGAGATCGTTGATCCCGAGGAAGCGGGAGCGGAGCCGCACGCGGATGTTTTTCTTTTCCGTATTCTCAATGAACGCAACCCAGATGAGGCTCCCGCGGATCTTGCTCAATTCGCTCACCACATCGCTCGCGGCTTCGAGCGTGAGATGAAATTTTTCCTGCACCGCACGGTTCATGTAGAGATAGGCAACGCCGTTCTTCGTGATTTGGATGCTGTCATAGATGAAGGATTTCAGTTTGAGTTTTTCGGGCGCCTCCACATAGAGATTGGCGAACAGCGTCTCATAGTCGACGCCGCAGTCGAGCAAGACGCTCGCGAGCCGCAAGGTCTCTCCCGTCACGCCTTCGAAACGGAATCTGCCGCTGTCCGTCACCATGCCCATATAGATATATGTGGCGGATTGCGGCGACAGTTTGAGACGGTCGCGGAAGGAGACGTAAAAATCCGCGATCATCTCGCATGCGGAAGAGCGGAAATCTTCCACCCAATTCAGATCCCCGTAGGGATCGGCTTCGATGTGATGGTCGATCTTGACGATCTCTTTTGCGAGGACGTAATTTGCGTTGGAAATGCGCTTCCGCGTGCCCGTGTCGATCACGATGAGGAGCGCGTCGCGGTAGACGTCCGCGGGGACGTCGTCCTCGCTCCCGCAAAAGGCGAGATAGTCCGAAAAGTCGTCGTCGGCGAGATAAATTTTCTTTTCGGGATAGGTGTCCCGCAGGATCCCGGCGAATCCCATTGTGGAGCCGACGGCGTCGCCGTCCGGACGGATATGGCGGGAGATTACGATCGTATCGTATTGTTCGATCTTATCTAAAATGTTACGCTTGATTGCTTCGTTCATCTCTTCATTCCTCCGCTTCCGAAGCGGCGAGCGCGTCGAGATCGGAGAGCAGCCGCATGGCGGTCTCACGGTCGGGAACGGTGCATCCGCTCGCCTTTTTATGCCCGCCTCCGCCGTATTTGACGGCGATCGGATTGATATTGTATTTGTTGGAGCGGAGCTCCGCATGCACGCCGTCGTCCGCCTCGGTGAAGTTCACCCAGACGAACACGCCCTTGATGTCGTGCATGAGGCTCACGAGCCCCGACGAGACGACGGGCGCGGCGTCGCTTCCCTCGGGCAGCTCTTCGCGCGTCGTGTAGATGTAGGCGACGTTGTTCGGCGTGAAGCGGATCTTGTGCATATTGTCCGCCTTTTCGAGGATGTCCGCAAACTCCTCGGCGTACAGATTGTAGTAGAGCGTGTTCAGGTCGATCGGCTGGGAGAAAAGGAACGCCGCAAGCTCGAACGTCCGCGCCGAAGTGGAGTCGAACACGAATCTGCCGCTGTCCGTCACCATGCCCATGTAGAGGGAAGTTGCGGAGGCGGGGGAGAGGCGCAGCCCGCATTCCTTTGCGAACATCGCAACGAGCCCGCACGCGCTCTCGTAGGTGCTGTCTACGACGTCGACGTCCGCGATCTTTTCGCAGTAGATGTGATGATCGAAGCGGAGCGTCCGTTCGGCGGTGCGGTATCTCTCGTCGCAGATCAGACGGGACGAGCCGCAGTCGAGAATGACCGCCAGCGCGCCGCGGTAGACTTCGTCCCCGATCTCGTCCATTTTGACGTCCACAAAGGGCAGGCGCGTCGCAACGTCGCCGACCATGTAGACTTCCTTCTTCGGAAAATTGTCCCGGATGAGACGGGCAAGTCCCATCTGGCTGCCGAGCGCGTCTCCGTCGGGATGGGAGTGGCGGTGAATGATGATCCTGTCATATTTCTTGATGAGGCGGTAGGCTTCTTTGAACATGGCGGTCGTTCTCCCTTTGTCAATGTATGAAGTAGAACATTATATCACAGATCGAACGTCTTGTCAATCTTTTCTTCGCTTGACAAGGCGGCGCAAGCGGGGTATAATGGAAGAAATCCCAAGCGCGAGGCAGGTCTATGAGAAAATACAGAATCCGTGTCGGACTTGACGTGGACGATACGCTCTATGAATGCAACTCTTATGCGGTGTCCATCATCAACAGCCGCCATCCCGACGAAGAACCTTTGAAAATCGAGGAGATCAAGAGCTGGGGCGGAAACGAACGGCACGGGGACGAGCGCATTGCGCTGTATTCCGATCCCGAATTTGTCCGCACACAGCCGATCACCGAGGGCGCGCAGGAGTTCGTCAGAAAACTCTCCGGAATCGCGGACGTATTCTTCATCACCGCCGTGCCCGCCCGCTGTATGAGCGCACGGGCGGAGCGGCTCGTGAAGGACTTTCCCGAAGTCCCCGCCCAGAATATCATCATGGGGACGCGGAAGGACGTGATCTCTCTCGACATTATGTTGGACGACGGGGCGCATAACATTTCGAGCTCGCGCGCCGCCTATCCCGTTCTGTTCCGCAAGCCGTGGAACACGGGACTTTCGGGGTTGCTCTCCGTCAACAGTTACGACGACTTTCTGCACTTCTGCGAGATGGTGAGAAATTCGTTTTCCGAAAATTTCCCCAAGCTCCGCGACGGGGGCGTCCTCTGTCTCGTGGGACCGTCCGGCTCCTCCAAGACGGAGATCGCAAACGGGCTCACCGCGCTCGACGGCTTCGAAAAGCCGCTGACGTCCACGACCCGCCCGCGCCGCAAAACGGAGGGGAAGGAGTCGTACCGCTTCATCAGCGAAGCGCAGTTCATCCGCGAGATGAAGGAGGGGAGCTATATCGAAACGACGGTGTACAGCGGCTATCATTTCGGCACGTCGGAGAAGGATATCTCGCCCATCGTCGAACGGGGGAACGTTGCCGTGATTCCGATCGACATCTGCGGCGCGATCACCCTGAAAAATTTGTATCGCAGCCGCGCCATGCTCGTCTTTACGCGCCGTGACCGCGCCGAGGCGATCAAGAGCATCATCATGCGGGACATTGACCTCGACGACAAGACGAGGCGGATCATGTCGCTCGATTTCGAGTACCGAAACAGCGAAGTCTGCGACGCGGAGATCAACGTCGGGGACGACATTGACGCCGCGGTGAAACAGATCGTCGCCCTCGTCCGCCGCAAATAAATCGGAAAAATTGCAAAAAGGAGATAAAATATGAGTAAAAAAATGTTGGTAGCGTATTTTTCGGCAGGCGGAACGACGAAACGGATTGCAAGTCTCCTTGCAAAAGCGGCAAATGCGGATCTCTTTGAGATCGAGCCCGAAACGCCCTACACGCGCGCCGACCTCGATTGGACGAACAAGAAGAGCCGCTCTTCTTTGGAGATGAACGACCCTTCTTCCCGTCCCGCAATCAAGAGCCGCGTCGAAAACATGGCGGAATACGACGTCGTATTCCTCGGCTTCCCCGTGTGGTGGTACACCGCGCCGACGATTATCAAGACCTTCCTCGAAGCGCACGACTTTTCGGGGAAACAGATCGTTCTCTTCGCGACGAGCGGCGGGAGCGGACTCGGCAAGACGGAGAGCGCCTTGAAGCCCTGTGCGCCGAACGCCGTCTTTCAGGGCGGAAAACTTTTGAACGGCGCAAGCGAAGGCTCCCTCAGATCTTGGGTGGAGAGTTTGAATATTCAATAAAAAGGAGTTGAGATGAAGAAGATCACACAGGACGCGGGAAGAAAGGCGCTCGGTCAGTTTGCTCCCGATTTCGCGCACTACAACGACGATATTCTCTTCGGCGAGAATTGGGACAACCAAGATATCGATCACAAGACGAGGTGTATCATTACGGTCGTCGCGCTCATGTCGTCGGGCATTACCGACAGTTCCCTCAAATATCATTTGGAGAATGCCAAAAAGGCGGGGGTGACGAGAAAGGAGATCGCCGCCGTGGTCACGCACGTCGGCTTTTATGCGGGCTGGCCCAAAGCGTGGGCGGTATTCAATATGGCGAAGGACGTTTGGGCGGAAGAAAACGCCGAAGGCGAAATGGCGGCGCACGAAAATTCGATGATCTTCCCGATCGGCGCGCCCAACGACGGGTTCAAACAGTATTTCAGCGGAAGGAGCTACCTTGCGCCCGTCTCCAAGGAACAGGTCGGCATCTTCAACGTCACGTTCGAGCCGGGTTGCCGCAACAATTGGCATATCCACCATGCGACGAAGGGCGGCGGACAAATTCTTATCTGCGTCGCGGGTAGAGGCTGGTATCAAGAGTGGGGCAAAGAAGCTGTGGAGATGAACCCGGGCGACTGTATCAACATTCCCGCGGGCGTGAAGCATTGGCACGGCGCGGCAAAGGACAGCTGGTTCTCTCACCTTGCGATCGAAGTCCCCGGCGAAAACGGCTCGAACGAGTGGCTGGAACCCGTATCAAGCGAAGAATACGACAAGCTCCCGTGAGGCGAAATATGGCGCTTACAGTGGTCAATAAGCGGGGAAAGTTTTGGTTCTTCTTGATCGCGGTCATGGGCTGTCTTGTGTTCCCGCTTGTTTCTTGCGGGACTCCGTCCGAGGCGCCGAATGAACAGGAAACGACGGACGGCGACAGGGAGAGCGAGATGACGGACACGATCTTTCTGAAAATCGGAACCCATAAAATTTCCGTAACGCTCGAAAAAAATGTTGCGGCAGAGGCACTCGCCGGACTTCTGAATGAGGGCGAGATTACCTATACCGCAAACGACTACGGCGGATTCGAAAAAGTAGGGGCATTGGGGCAATCTCTTCCCCGCGAAGATCGGCAAATGACGGCGGAGGCGGGCGACGTGATTCTCTATTCGGGCGATCAAATCGTCCTGTTCTACGGCAGCAATTCATGGAGCTACACAAAACTCGGCACAATGCAGGGATCCGCGGCGGAGCTGAAAGAAATTCTCACGGAGAGCAATCCCGTCACGGTGACGATTTGTCTGCAATAAAATTTAAGGAGAACTTATGAAGAACGTTTTGGTAATATCGTCGAGTTACAGGACGAAGGGCAATTCGGCAAGGCTTGCCGAGGAGTTTTCGAAGGGCGCAAAGGACGCGGGAAACGAAGTGGAGTTTATCTCCCTGCATGACAAGAAGATCGCCTTTTGCCGCGGGTGTCTTACCTGCCAAAAGACGAAAAAATGCGCCATTTCCGACGACGCCGACGTCCTCCGCGAGAAAATGCTCCACGCGGACGTGTTGGTATTTGCAACGCCCGTCTATTACTATGGGATCAGCGGACAGCTCAAAACCTTGCTCGACCGCTGCAACCCGCTGTATGCTTCGGAGTATCGGTTCCGTGAAATTTATCTGCTCTTTGCGGCGGCAGAGGACGGCGACGACGCCGAGCAAAGGACGCTCGCGGGGTTCGACGGCTGGGTCGTCTGTTATGACAAGGCGCATCTGAAAGGCTATGTGTTCTGCGGTGGCGTAAACGACGTCGGCGACATCGAAGGGAACAAAAAGCTCGAAGAAGCCTACCGGATGGGAAAATCTCTATAAATTTTACAACGAACGAAAAAATCCCGCGCCGTGCGGCGCGGGATTTATGCTGTCTCAGATCAGACGATATAGGCTTCGTCGGGCGCGGCTTTGTCGAGCTCGGCGCGCTGGCTCTCGTAGCCGGGTTTTCCGAGCAGGGCGAACGTCGCCTTCTTTCCCGCCTCCACGCCGGGCTGGTTGAAGGTGTTGATGTTGAGCATCGCGCCGGCATACGCCGTTTGAAGTTCGAAATAGTAGAGAAGCTGCCCCAGCGTAAATTCGTTCACTTCGGGAAGGCAGACGGTGTAGTTGAGCCGTCCCGCTTTCGTGAGCGCGTACGCGGTCGCCTTGTTTTCCGCGCGGATGAGTTCCTCCATCGTGTGTCCGCCGAGGAAGGAGACGTCGGGAATGCTCTCACAGCCGTGCGGAATGGGGGATTTCTCCTTATAGGATCCCACGGAGAGGAAGGTGACGACTTTGTCGAACGGACCTTCGGTGTAGAGCTGGACCTGCGAGTGCTGGTCGGTGACGCCGAGCGCCTTGACGGGCGTCTGTCCCACGTTGCACGCCTCGCCGCCTAAGGTGACGTTCTTGCCGAGCGATTCCGCCCAAAGCTGCGCGTACCAATCGGAGACATAGCGCAAATTGTCCGAATAGGGCATGAGCACGCCGATGTTCTTTCCGTCCTTCATGGCGATATATTGCAACGTCGCGGACAGAAGCGCGGGATTCCTGTTGAGATCCGAACTCTTGCAGAGCTTATCCATATATGCCGCGCCTTTGAGGAGCAGTTTGATGTCGATTCCCAAGACCGCCGCGGGGAGAAGTCCCACGGGGGAGAGCTCCGAGAATCTTCCGCCCACGCCGTCGCCGAGCACGAACGATTTCACCCCGCCGAGTTCCTTCGAAATCTTGACGAGGTTGCCCCTTTGGGCGTCCGTCGTAAAGATGACATGATCTTTCACGTTCCTGCCCGCCTTTTTGAGAAGGTCGGAGACGATGAGATATTGCGTCATGGTCTCGCTCGTTGCGCCCGATTTCGAGATCACGTTGAAGCACGTCTTTTCGATGTCGATCACGTCCAGAAGTTCCTTCATGCGGACGGGATCCACGTTGTCCTCCACATAGAACTTGGGACCCTTCCGCTTGGACTTGGGCAGATCGTTGTAGTGCAGATGGCAGAGCGCGTTGAACGCCATTGTGGGACCGAGCGCGGAGCCGCCGATGCCGAGCACGACGAAATAGTCGAACTTCTTCCTTACGTCCTTTGCGGTCGCGAGAATGTCCTCTACGATCTCGCTCTGGTTGTAGGGGAGTTCCGTCCAGCCCATGAACAGTTCGTCTTTGCCGCGGTTTTCGCTCACATAGGCGTGCGCTTGCTTCGCGAGTTTTTTGTGCGCGTCGAGAACTCTTTTCGAGATTCCCTTCTCGCCGAGATACTTGTCCGTCATGTTGGTGTAGTCCACCGTGATACGCAGTTGTTTCCGGAGTTCGTCCGTCAATCTCATGGTAATTCTTTCCTCCGATTTTTTATCAAAAAACATTTTAGCCCGATTCGCGCACAATGTCAAGTCCCGTGAAAAAATTTCGCAAAAGAATTTTCAAATCCCGCCGCAGGCGGGGGAAGCGCCCGTCTTTGACAGCTCTGTGAACGTCGGATGAAAGTATCTCAAATACCAAAAATTATGCGGTCGAATTTGTTTGATTTTCGGGTTTTTGTGTGATATATTAAATGTATCTTGAAATTCGGCGATATTTTATGCGCCGTCCGCGCCGCGGACGGCGCCGCCCCGGAGAATCATATGGCAGAAAAACCGATCCAAACCAGAATCCTGTCCGTCATTCCCATGCGGACGCAGGTCATATTCCCCAATACCAACATCGCGTTCGACGCGGGCAGAAGTCTCTCTCTCGCCGCCATCGAGCGCGCCGATTTCAACGATAAGCTCGTCTTTCTCGTCCGCCAGAAGGACGCCAAGCTCGACTTTCCCTCCGAAACCGATCTCTATCAGGTCGGCACGGTTGTGCGGATCCGTCAGTCCACCCGCCTTCCGGGCGAGCGCATCCGCCTCTTCGTCGAGGCGCTCTATCGCGCCCGCGCCCGCGATTTCCGCGTGGAAAACGGATACATATACGCCGTCACCGACGAGATCCGCACCCAGCACGGCGATCCCACTCTCGAAGAGGCGTATTTCCGTACGGCGCGGGAGCTCGTCAAGGACATCGTCGCGCTCGACGGAAAGATCTCGAAGGATCTCGACGCAACTCTTTCCACGATCGGCAACATCGACGAGTACATCAACGTCTGCGCCTATAACATGCGCATCCGCGAGGATGTCAAACAGCAGCTTCTCGAAGAGGAGAATCTGGTCCGCCGCCTGAAACTGTTCGAACGCTGTCTCAACGACGAGCTCGAAATCTCCCGCCTCGAACGCAAAATCGCGCAGGACGTCAGAAAGAACATTGACCAGTCGCAGAAGGAATATTTTCTGCGCGAACAGCTCAAAGCCATTCATGCGGAGCTCGGGGACGACGTGGAGGAGAACGCCATGCTCCGCGAGAAGATCCTCGCCAAGCGTCTCCCGCCCGAAGTGGAGGAAAAGGCGCTTGCGGAGCTCTCCCGCATGGATAAGATGCCGCCCTCGTCTCCCGAATACACCGTCCTGCGCAATTACGCGGACTGGCTCATCGATCTCCCCTGGCACGAGGAGACCGAGGATACCGAATCGCTTGCCGAAGTCGAAAAAGTGCTCGACGACGATCATTACGGGCTCGAAAAGATCAAGGAGCGGATCGTGGAGTATCTCGCCGTGCTCAAACTCACGGGCGAGCTGAAAGCGCCCATTCTCTGCCTCGTCGGTCCCCCCGGCGTAGGCAAGACGAGCGTCGCCATGTCCATCGCCCGCGCGCTCAAACGCAAGTTTGTCCGCATGAGCCTCGGCGGACTCAAAGATGAGGCGGAGATCAGGGGACACAGGAGAACTTACATCGGCGCAATGCCCGGGCGCATTCTATATGAGATGAAGAACGCGGGCTCCGTCAACCCCGTGTTCCTCCTCGACGAAGTGGATAAAATCTCTGCGGATCTCCGCGGCGATCCCGCCTCCGCCCTCCTCGAAGTGCTCGATCCCGAGCAAAATTCCACCTTCCGCGACCGCTATCTCGAAGTGCCGTACGATCTGAGCAAGGTCATGTTCATTGCAACTGCGAACACCCTCGACACCATTCCCACGCCCTTGCGCGACAGAATGGAGATCATCGAGCTCTCGGGGTACACCCCGCAGGAGAAGGAGGAGATCGCAAAGCGCTATCTCGTGCCCAAAAAGCGCAAGGAAAACGGGCTCACGGAGGAGAATTTGCACATCACGGAGGGCGCGATCGGCGAGATGATCGACGGCTACACGATGGAGGCGGGCGTCCGTTCCCTCGAACGCACGATCGGCACCGTTTGCAGAAAGGCGGCGGTCAGGATCGCCAAAGACGAGAAGGGGAGATCGCTCACCGTCACCAAACAGAATTTGGAAAAATATCTCGGCGCGAGACGGTTCACCCGCGACGAGGACATGCGCGAGACGGATGAAGTCGGCGCGGCAACGGGGCTTGCGTGGACTGCCGTGGGCGGCGCGACCCTCACGATCGAAGTGTCCGCCATGCAGGGCAAAGGAGACATTCTCCTCACGGGCAAACTCGGCGACGTCATGAAGGAATCCGCCCGCGCCGCGATCAGCTACATCCGCGCCCACGCCGTCAAGTACGGGATCGACGTGGAGGACTTCGAGAAAAAGGATATTCATATCCACATTCCCGAGGGCGCGACGCCGAAGGACGGACCTTCGGCGGGCATCACGATGGCGACCGCCATTCTCTCCGCCTTTACGGGACAGCCCGTGCGCAGAGACGTCGCCATGACGGGCGAAATCACCCTCCGCGGGAAGGTCCTTCCCATCGGCGGGCTCAAAGAAAAGGCGCTCGCCGCGAACCGTATCGGCATTCACGACATCATCATTCCCGAAGAGAACAAAAAAGATGTGGAGGACATTCCCGAGAACATCCGCAAGGAGCTCAATTTCATTTGCGTGAACAACGTCGACGAAGTGTTTGAGAATGCGGTCACGGGGCTTTCGAATGGACATTAAAGGAGCCGTATTTCTCACGTCGGCGGCGCGCGCCGATCAATTTCTCAAACCCGAAAAGCCGATGATCGCCGTGTGCGGAAAGTCCAATTCGGGCAAGAGCACGCTCATCAACATGCTCGCAAACCGCAAGGGACTTGCCAAGACGAGCGCCGAGCCCGGGAGAACCCGCCTCGTCAACTATTTCGACTTCGGTGAGTTTCTGCTCGCCGATCTCCCCGGCTACGGCTACGCCGCCGTCTCGCGGGAGGAAAAGGCGAAATGGGCGGAGACGCTCGACCGTTTCTTCGAGCGGAAGGAGGAGATCGCGCATGTGTTTCTCCTCTCCGATCTCCGCCGCGACCCGTCCGCGGACGATTTGCAGATGATCTCGTTTCTCAATTTTCATATCATTCCCTTTACCGTGATCGCCACAAAGAGCGACAAGCTCTCCCGCATGAAGGCGAAGGAGCGCGTGCGGGCGGTTGCGAACGCCTGCGGGCTCGGCGAGGGGAACGTGATCGCCGTGTCCGGCGTGACGGGGGAGGGCAAGGACGCCCTGCTCGGGAAAATCCGCCGGATCGTCTCGACCGACGAATGACGTCTGTAACGACAGGCGCGATCTTCGAAAACGATAGGGAGGCAAACTTGCCTCGGGGTGTGTGTCATAGAGAAAAACAAGGGAGACGCTTGTCGTCTCCCTTAAATTTATATCGAAATAAAGTATAGCACACTACGCTTATTGCATAAGCGGTGTGCCACTGCATGGAATCAGAGTTGATTTCTTGTGTGCGCTCGTTCCGCACGAGTTCGCGCTTCTTTTGTGCTTTCTGTTTTTCGTATTCCGTAAGTTCTTCCTGCATATCTCTCCTTTAATCGAACATATAGCTCGGGTTTTCCACTTCGTCCCAGATGTCTTTCAAGAGCCGTCCGTCAATGTTTGCCTTTTCCGCAAACTCTTCGACGGTATCATACAATTGATAGACATCGTCATGCCCGACGCAGATTTTCCCTTCCGAAAACATGACGTAATATAGGGACCCTCCATGTCGGAACGACATTTCGGCGTAAAATTCAAGCCCCTTGAGAAATTCCTCAAAAGACGCCTGAAAGGGTTTTCCCGCACGATATTGCTCTTTTGCACGGGATACCGAAACGAGCGAGGGGTAGGTGATCTTCTCGGGATGTGCTTTATCCCAATTTTGTTCGATCTCAAAATTGCAGTGCGGACATTTTATGAATTTGCATCCGTCTACAAACGCCGGTTTGCCGCAAACGCAACAGGTTTCGATATTTTGCATTTTATTCTCCATCGGATCTCTCCTTCGCTCCATAAATGTCACTCCCTGTTACGGGATAAATATGCTCTTTGCCTCTTTCCCATTTTCCGTTGACCCAACCCCACCTGTGCCCATGGGGAAACTTTGTCTCCGGTTTTGCCGCATGATAATAATCAACATTAAACATCGGCTTAGCCTCCGCATTCGTCCATCTGCTTTGTTTTAGCGGCGTATTTTTATCCGGGAACAAATCGTACCTTGCATTTGGTTTTAGATCCTCTTTGGGAATCCTTTTCCCGAAAATTACATACGTTCCGCCGCTTGTTGCTCCTCCGCCTCCCATCATTTCTCCTTTGTTTTGCGAAATTCAAATACGCGCGCCGTATTCTTAATTCTATTATACCACAGGTTCTTTCGCAAGGAGCACGCTATGCGTAAATTTCTTGCAAAAAAAGCAACGGGTTTCCCCGCCGCTCAAAAAATCCCTATCGAAACCCGCCTTCCCGTTGTTCTTTTACGTTGCATTGCGGGGTTCGGCGGGGTTCGACGGCGGACAATCCCGCTTTGACATGGAATTGTTTTGGGACGCACAAGGCGGGGACGATACGGCTTGACTTTTCCGGCAGTTTCTGATACAATCAAGCGTACGGAGTGTATTCGATTATGCTTGACAAACATCTCATTGCAAAGACGCGTCCCAAAGCGCGGGAGGAAAACATCTTTTATTGGGAAGATTATCGGGTGACCGTTCTCCAACCCCGTCTCTTCCGGATCGAACAGAACAAGGAACGGAAGTTCCGAGACGGAGCGACGCAGACCGTCTGGTTCCGCGACATGCCTCCCCAACAGGCGCGGTTCGAACAAAGACGCGGCAGCGCCGTGATCGAAACGGAGGAATGCAGGCTCATTCTCCGTCCCGCCCGTGCCGATTGCAGAATCCTTCTCGGCGGCAAAATGCGGAAGATCGACAACCGCGGGAATCTGCTCGGAACGTACCGCACGCTGGACGGATTCGACGGCGACTACAACCGAAATACGCAGGAGAGGACAAAGCTCGGCATGGGCGTCTGCTCCAAGACGGGAATCGCCCTCTTCGACGACGCCGCTTCCCTCACCCTCGGCGAGGACGGCGAAGTCAAGCCCGAGCGCGGGCTCGGCACGGACGAGTACGTCTTTGCCTATGGGCGGGACTTCCGCGCCGCGGTCAAGGCGCTCTATCTCATCACGGGCGATGTCCCCATGCTCCCGCGCTATGCGCTCGGAAATTGGTGGAGCCGCTATCACATCTACACCGCGGAGGAGTATCTCACCCTGCTCGATCGGTTCCGCCGCGAACGGATCCCGCTCGCCGTCGCCACCGTCGATATGGATTGGCATTATTCTTGCTTCCTCGAACGGGAGCTCGGCATTCCCGAAGGGGAGAAGGTGGCGGGTGTCGTCGGCGGAGACATGCTCGGCTGGACGGGCTACACCTGGAACCGCAATCTCTTTCCCGACTATCGGGCATTCCTTCGCGACGTCAACGGCAGAGGGCTCAAAGTGACGCTGAATCTCCATCCCGCATGCGGCGTCCGCGCTTGGGAGGAGGCATATCCCGCCATGTGCGCCGCCCTCGGACGGGAGGCGGACGGGACGCCCGTCTCCTTCGACATCGCCGATCCGGACTTCCTCAACGCCTATTTCAAGGTGCTCCATAAGCCCTATGAACGGGACGGCGTCGGGTTCTGGTGGATCGACTGGCAGCAGGGCACGCAGTCCGCGATCGAAGGGCTCGACCCGCTCTGGTCGCTCAACCATTACCACTATCTCGATTCCGCCCTCAACCACGAGCGCCCGCTGATTCTCTCCCGCTACGGAGGGATCGGCTCTCACCGCTATCCCGTCGGGTTCTCGGGGGATACCTTTACGACATGGGAGACGCTCGGATTCCTGCCGTACTTCACCGCGACGGCGAGCAACGTCGGCTATACCTGGTGGAGCCACGACATCGGCGGACACGTCGGCGGAGAGATGAGCGGGGAACTGTATGCCCGCTTTGTCCAGCTCGGCGTGTTCAGTCCCATAAACCGTCTGCACTGCTGCAATTTCGAAGTCATGACAAAGGAGCCGTGGGCTTACGGCAACGGCACGGGGCTGATCGCCGCGGAATATCTCCGCTTCCGCCACCGTCTCATTCCCTATCTGTACACCTGCGCATACCGCACTCACCGAGAGGGATTGGCGCTCGTGGAGCCGGTCTATTACCGCTGCGGCGGACAGAAAAACGCCTACCGCTACCCCCGGAATTTCTTTTTCGGAAGCGAACTCTTCGTCGCCCCCGTGACCCGCCGCCGCCAAAGGGACGGCTTTGCGCGGGTTCCGCTCTGGTTCCCCGAGGGACACTGGACGGATCTCTTCACGGAGGACGAGTACGACATCCCCGCGGGCGGCGCGGAAAAGGTACTGCTCCGCGAGCTCGAAGAATTCCCCGTCTTTGCGGGAAGGGGCGCGATTCTGCCCCTGTCCGACGACGAGGGCGATGGCGCTTTGAATCCCGTCCGTCTCTGCGTATGGGTGTATGCGGGCGACGGCAGTTTCACGATGTATGAGGACGGCGCGGCGGGCGAGTTCTTCACCCATTTCACCGCGCGCGAGGAGGGAAAGATGCAGATTCTCGAAATCTCTTCGGAAGGGGAGGGGAGCGTCATTCCCGCAGAGCGGACAATCGAAGTGCATTTCCGCAACATCCGCGGCGGGAACGCCGTTCTCTTTGTGAACGGGAAGCGGCAGACCGCGGAATTGATCCGCGGCGGCTGCGTGACCGTGAAATTTCCCTTTGCGGCGGGCGCCGAATATCGGATCGAGCTGACAAGGGAAGAGCGGGACGAAATGAAGGAGCTTTTGCGCCGCGCGAGGGAAGTCCTCACCCGCGCGGAGGGGAGCAACGACGCGAAGGTAAGTGCGTGGATCGCATTGAACGCCGCCGAAAACGCGGAGCAATACCGCGAGATCGTCGACGGCTCCGCCCTCCCCGAATGCTGTAAACTGCGCTTGAAGGAGACTCTTTCTTAGACAGACGTCGAAATTCCAAAAAAGTTGATTCGATAAATTTCGAAATAGAAAGAAAAGGAGCCGCCCGCGGAACACCGCGGGCGGCTCTGAACTTTTCGTTTATGCGTTCAGTGGACGATGAGGCTCTTGCCCGTCATTTCGGGCGGAATGGGGAGCCCCATCACTTCGAGGAGCGTGGGCGCAAGGTCGGCGAGAATGCCGTCCTTTCTGAGCTCGACGTTCTTGTATTGTTCGGAAATGAGCACGACGGGCACGGGATTGGTGGTGTGCGCCGTGAAGGGAGAGCCGTCCGTGTCGAGCATCTTGTCGGCATTGCCGTGATCGGCGGTGAGCAGGACGCTTCCGCCCATCGAAAGGATCTTGTCGACGACCTTCTTCACGCATTCGTCCACCGTGTGCACTGCCTTGACCGCCGCGGGAATGACCCCCGTATGCCCGACCATGTCGCAGTTCGCGAAGTTTAAGATCATCGCGTCGTATTCCCCGCTCGAAAGTTCTTTGAGCGCGCGCTCGGTGACTTCGGGCGCGGACATCTCGGGTTGCAGGTCGTACGTCGCCACCTTCGGCGAATTGATGAGCACGCGCACCTCGTTTTCGTTGGGCGCCTCCACGCCGCCGTTGAAGAAGAACGTGACATGCGCGTATTTTTCGGTCTCCGCGATGCGGAGCTGTTTTTTGCCGCATTTTGCAAGGTATTCGCCGAGCGTATTTTCAAGGCTCTGCTTCGGGAAGGCGATTTCGACGTTCTTATACTCTGCGTCATACACGGTGAAACAGACGTACACGGGGTGCAGGAATCCCGTCTTTCTCTCAAACGCCGTGCCCTTCGGGACGACGAAGGGATCCTGCGAGAACGCCCGCGTAATCTCTCTCGCCCGGTCGGGACGGAAATTGAAGAAGATGACGGAGTCGCCCTCTTCGACGAGCGCCAAAGGCTTGCCGTCTTTGCAGATGTTGGTGGGAAGGACGAACTCGTCCGTCACGCCGCGCGCGTAGCTCTCTTCGAGCGCCTTGACGGGATCCTCGGCGTGAATGCCCGTGCCGAGGGTGAGCATGTCGTAAGATTTTTCCTCGCGGTCCCAGTTGTTGTCGCGGTCCATCGAGTAATATCTGCCCGAGAGGGAGGCTAAGGTTCCGTAGCCGAGCTTCTCCATAAAGGCGAGGAGCTGCTTCACATATTCGACGCCCGAAGTGGGGGAGACGTCTCTGCCGTCCATAAAGCCGTGGACGAACGTCTTGGGCACGCCGCGTCTCTTTGCCATTTCGAGGAGGGCGAAGAGATGGGTGATATGGGAATGCACGCCGCCGTCCGAGAGCAGTCCCCAGAGATGAAGCTGTTTTTTGTGTTCTTTGGCGCTGTCCATCGCCTTGATGAGGGCGGGATTTTCAAAGAAGTCGCCGTCCTCGATCGCCTTTGTGATCTTGGTGAGATCCTGATAGACGATGCGTCCCGCGCCCATGTTGAGATGTCCGACTTCCGAGTTGCCCATCTGTCCGTCGGGGAGCCCGACGGAGAGCCCGCTCGCGCCGAGCGTTGCGGAAGGGTATTCTTTGCGCAGCGCGGTCACGTTCTTGCTTCCGTCCATGTAGATGGCGTTGCCTTCCTGCGCGGGATTGAGCCCGTAACCGTCCATGATGATAATCGCATAGGGGATTTTTTTCATATTGCTACCTTTTCGATTGGATTTCGGGGATATTATACATCAAACCGTTGGGATTTTCAAGCGCTGGGCGGAAGTTTTCGAAGCAGAAAGGCAATTTTTTCCGCTTTGCGGCGCGCCAGCGATTTTTTTCGGACGGCGGATTCCGCGCATGCTTGACAAGTCCGCGCGTTTGCGCTAAACTATCCGCAGAGAAATAGGAGAACTACCAAAGATGGATTTTTTGCTCGCCGCGGAGAGCGACATCGTTCCCACGCGGAATTTCAATCTGCTCTATGTCATTCTCGACTGCGTCTTTCTCGCCGTCCTGCTCGGACTTCTTCTCTGGAAGAAGCGCTACTCCACCGTCCTGTTTGCGCTCTTCGGCGGCGTTTTATACACCCTCGTTGACTTTGGCGGGTTCTATCTGTTGAGCCATACCCGCACCGTTTTCATCAACGGCGAATTGCAGGGCGCGGGCGGCACCTTCCTCGTGCTCCTCTGGATGTCCGTGAGCTACGGGTTCACGAATTTCGCCTTCATCTGGACGCTCGTCGCAAAGGATAAATATGCGAAATATTGGGTCTTTCTCATCGTGATGTGGTGGATGATCTGTCCCTCGATCAGCGAGCTCGGTGGCGAGGCGACGATCACGACCTCCCGCACGACGGGCGCCTATCACGGTTGGATGGGCGCCGTGCTCGTCGTCGGATACCTCATCCTGACGGTCGCGCTTTTGAGGAAGGACCCCAAAGAGGCGTTTGTCAGCATTCTGCGGCTGTGTGCGATCGGGATTGCCGTCCAATTCGGCTGGGAGTTCTCTTTGCTCGTGAACGGGATCCGTCCGATGAACGGGGCGAGTATCCGCACGCTCATCGTCAATTCCTGCCTCGAAACCAACCTCGGCATGCCGATCATCTATCTCATCTGGTATTTGTGGAACAGGCGGTTTCGCGAGGATCTCACCCCCGCCGATCCGGAGCGAAGAGAGCGGGAATCCGTCTGAAAGGAAGAATTGTATGGAAAACGGAACGGGAGCGGTGGAAGTCGTCGCCGCATTGATCGAACGGGAGGGGAAAATCCTCATCTGCCAACGTCCGCGCGAAAAGGCGCGCGGGCTGTTGTGGGAATTTGTCGGCGGAAAGGTCGAGGCGGGCGAGACGGGCAGACAGGCGCTCAAACGCGAAGTGCGGGAGGAGCTCGGAATGGAGATCGAGGCGGGGGACGTCTACATGGACGTATTCCACCGTTATCCCGATCTTGCCGTCCATCTGACCCTCTACCGCTGCACGGCGGAGGGGGAACCGCAGAAGCTCGAACATCGGGATCTCCGCTGGGTCGCACCCTCGGAGCTCGGCGCGTATTCCTTCTGTCCCGCGGACAAGGGCATCCTCGAAAAGATCATGAAGGACGCCGGGATTCCCGCCGCAACGCCGCGCTTTCGTACCGTCCTCTTCGATCTCGACGGAACCCTCCTCCCGATGGATCAGGACGTGTTCACAAAGGCGTATTTCCGCCTGCTCGCCGCAAAGCTCGCGCCGCGCGGATATGAGGCAAAGTCGTTTGTCGACGGCATCTGGGCGGGCACGGCGGCGATGGTGCGCAACGACGGCTCGCGTACCAACGAGGAGGCGTTCTGGGACAAATTCGCCTCCCTGTTCGGGGAACGGGTGTACGGCGATTTTCCCGTTTTCGAAGAATTTTACCGCACCGATTTCAACCGCGCAAAGGACGTGTGCGGATTCCAACCTGCCGCGGCGGACACGGTTTCCCGTCTGCGCGCGTGCGGGACGCAGCTGATCCTCGCCTCCAATCCGCTCTTTCCGCGCATCGCGCAGGAGAACCGCATGCGCTGGGCGGGCGTCGATCCAACCGCATTCACGGAGATCACCTCCTACGAAAATTCTCGCTATTGCAAGCCGAATCCCTTGTACTACACCGAGATTTCGGAGCGGTGGGGGCTTGACCCCGGGCAGTGCCTCATGGTCGGAAACGACGCAAAGGAGGACGCCGCCGCGGCCGACGCGGGCATGCAGGTCTTTCTCCTCACCGATTGCCTCATCAATTCCGGACATCGGGATCTTGCCGGCTTCCCGCACGGCGGGTACCCGGAACTCAACGCGTTTCTCTTCGGACTTTGAAATTTCTTCCCCGTGCCGCCGCGGCGCGGGGCGTTTTCTTCTCCCGCGGATTCTGCCCGGAAGGAGTCCGTTCGACAAAATGACAAGAAATATTCCCCTCGCTTTATTGTATCATTTTTGAAAAAGGTTGCGCGCGGGAAGCGCGGGGGAGAGGAGAATGGCAAGGAAAATCGTAATCACTTCGGGGAAGGGGGGAGTCGGAAAGACGACGGTCACCGCCAATCTCGGCGTACAGCTCGCCAAGAGCGGATACCGCGTCGTCGTCTGCGATCTCGACTTCGGGCTCAATAATATCGACGTCGTTCTCGGGGTGGAAAACCTTGCGACGTTCGACGTCGTCGACGCGATCGAGGGGCGCTGCCGTCCCAAACAGGCTCTTGTGAGACATCCGCATTATCCCACGCTCTATTCCCTTGCGAGCAACAAGATCTCCGACCGCTACGTCTCGCCGCAGGCGGTGCGGCTGATCGTGGACACGCTCTCCCCGCAGTTCGACTTTATTCTTCTCGATTCGCCCGCCGGCATCGACGAGGGCTTTCACCGCGCCGTTGCCTGCGCCGAGGAGGCGCTCCTCGTCACGACCCCGCACATCTCCGCCATGCGGGACGGCGCGCGCGTGGCGGGCATGCTGAAAAGCTACCGCTTGCAGCGGGTGGGGCTCGTCGTCAACATGGTGCGGAGCGATCTCGTGAAGAAAGGGGAGATTCTCACGCCCGAGGAGATCTCCGAGGCGATGCATCTGCCGCTCACCGCCATTGTGCCGGAGGAGGACAAGATCTTTCTCGACAACGTGGCGGACCGCTTCCGTGCGTTCCGCCTCCTCGCGGGATTTTATACGAACGTACGGCCGATGGAACAGCAGGAAGAGAAAAAGAAGACAGGATTCTGGGGCGGGCTCAGACGCGGGGCGATCCGCAAATGACCGAGGAGAGGAAAAGATGAGAAGAGAGACCACAAAACAGAGAATCGACAAACTGATCAACGAGGACTGCGAAGAGATGAACGAGGCGACGCGCGCCGCCGCAATCGCGGAATTTTCCCGCGTCGCACACGAATATTTCGAGACCGACGACGTCGCCTTCAACATGAAAAAACTCAAAAACGGAACGGACGTCAGCGTCACTTTCCGCGCAACGCGGATCAAAAATTTCACGTTGATCAAATAACCGCAAAATAATCTTGACAAATTTCCGATTAGCGTGTATACTTATGGAAAATCCCGTAACGGCAGGTTTTTCTATGAGAAATTTTTCGATCATGACGGATACCGCTTCCGATCTTCCCGACTCATACTATGCGGAACATGAAGTTGAATTTGTCCGCCTCGGGTTCACGATGGACGGCGTCAGCTACGAAGGAGAAGAGGGAGAACATCTCGATGTGAGCGAATTTTACGAGCGGCTGCGGGGCGGCTCCATGCCCACGACCTATCAGATCTCCCCCGAACAGGCGAGAAAGCACATCGAACCCCTTGCCGCGGCGGGGAAAGATATTCTGGTGCTCGCCTTTTCCTCCGGACTTTCGGGCACGGCAAACAGCTTCGCCGTTGCCGCGCGGGATGTAGCCGAACTCTATCCCGATCGGAAAATCTTTGTCGTCGATTCGCTCTGCGCCTCTCTGGGCGAAGGGCTGTTTGTCGATTATGTCGTAAAAAAGGCGGATTCGGGCGCGACCATTGAGGAGACGCGCGACTATGCCGAGGATCTGAAACAGCATATCTGCCACTATTTCACCGTGGATAATCTCTTCCATTTGAAGCGGGGCGGAAGAGTTTCCGCAACGACGGCGGTGATCGGATCCATGCTGAAAATCAAGCCCGTGCTGTACGTCGACCACGAGGGACATCTGATTGCAATCGGAAAGGCGATGGGGAGAAAGAAATCCATCTCCGCGCTCGTCGATCACATGAAGGAATTGCAGATTTTGGAGAAGGGCGAGCCGATTTTTATCAGCCACGGGGATTGCATCGAGGACGTGAATTATCTCATCGGGCTACTCAAAGAGAGTTTCGGCGAGCGCGAGATCTTTGTCAACGAGATCGGAAGCGTGATCGGAACCCATTCGGGCGCGGGAACGCTCGCGGTATTCTTCCGCGGGAAACATCGGTAAATTTCCGAAAAACGAAGGACGGCCGCGGTTCGGCGTTGTTGTCGGACCGCTTTTTCGGCGGAAGATACGGCGCCGTTTTCTGTTCTGCGGGCAGAAAGAGGGGGAGAGTCTTGTCGTTTTGAAACAAATGAATTACGGAAGGTTGGCAGAGCGGTCGAATGCGGCGGTCTTGAAAACCGTTGAAGCGCGAGTTTCCGGGGGTTCGAATCCCTCACCTTCCGCCATTAGCACCCAATTTGAACCCAAGCGGTTCAAGTCGGGTGCTTTTTC
>CANRGR010000020.1 GCA_947630245.1 uncultured Clostridia bacterium
TGTTTTGCCTCCTCGGGGTCGCACCAGCGCGCCTCCTCGATCTCTTCGCCCGGAACGATTTCCGCTTCTTCGTCGACGGTGACGATGAAGTTCAGCATCAGAAGATCCTTCGCGTCGTGATAGCGGGAACAGAAGTACCGCCACTTGATCGCATTCAGGCGGGTTTCCTCCCGGAGCTCGCGCGGAATGGCTTTCTCCGCGCTCTCTCCCTTCTTGATATACCCCGCAAACAATTTATAGTCCTTGTCGCCCGTATGCTTGGCGAGCAGTATTTTTGTCTCACTGCGGTTCACGACCGTCATGGAGACTGCCACGGGGAAGAAGGGAAACTTGAATTTTTCGCATTGCGGACAATAGGGAACAAGCCCTTCGTTTTCGAGAAAACGGAGCGCGAGCTTCGTGCCGCAGTCTCTGCAAAACATCTCTTTTCCTCCCTCAAAAAATTTACTTCACTTATTTTACTACCTTGAAAAGAGTTTGTCAATCGTTTTTTGTAAATTAAGTGCAAATTTTTGGTAAAATTTCGCAAGAAATGAGACGGAATATATTTTATACCGAATCAAATGGGGAAGAAGTCCGCAAAATCGGAGAAAAGAGAATTTTGGCGCGGAAAATGAGCGTTAGCGCTTGACAATCGGGCATACCTTATTATATAATTATATGTATTTTGTATGCGGTCTTTTTGGGCGTCTGCGGCAAAAGACAAGGGAGAATGCAATGCTGACATCCATCTGCGGAATCAACTGGGGAGACGAGGGAAAGGGGAAGATGGTCGATCTTCTCTCCCGTGATTATGATATCGTCTGCCGCTATCAGGGCGGAAACAACGCGGGGCATACCGTGATCAACGAGCGGGGGAAGTTTATTCTCAATCTGCTTCCCTCGGGAATCCTGCGCGAGAACGTCGTCAACGTCCTCGGGCTCGGAATGGTCATCGACATCAAACATCTGACGGAGGAGGCGGAGCGCCTGCGCGCGAAGGGAGTGAAGATCACGCCCGAGAATCTCAAAATCAGCGACCGCGCGGTCATCACCATGCCCTATCATGTCCTTCTCGACTGCCTCGAAGAGGATCGCCTCGCGGGGAAGAAGTTCGGCTCGACCCGCCGCGGCATCGCGCCCGTCTATGCCGACCGCTATATGAAAAAAGCATTCCGCATGGGCGAGTTGCTCGACCCCGAGCGGATGTATGCGCGCGTCAAGGAGATCGTGGATTGGAAAAATCTCACGGTCGAAAAGGGATACGGTCATGCTCCCATCACGGCGGAGGAGACGATCGAATATCTGAAAACATACGGAGAGCCTCTCAAAGAATATATCTGCGATACGGGGCTTCTCCTCAACAATGCCGCAAAGGCGGGAAAGAAGATCTTGTTCGAAGCGCAGCTCGGCGCGCTCCGCGACGTGGATTACGGCATCCTTCCCTATACTTCGAGCTCGCTGACGATTGCGGCGTACGCTCCCATCGGCGCGGGCGTGCCCAATCTCAAACTCGACCGTTCGATCGGCGTCATGAAGGCGTATTCGACCTGTGTGGGCGAGGGACCGTTCACGGCGGAATACTTCGGCGAAAAGGCGGAGACGCTTCGCGCGGCGGGCGGGGAGTACGGCGCCGCGACGGGCAGACCGCGCAGGGTCGGACCCTTCGACGTCGTCGCATCGAGCTATGGAATCCGCTGTCAGGGCGCAGACGAAGTCGTGCTCACCAAGCTCGACATTCTCTCCATCTATGAGGAAATCGAAGTGTGCACGGCGTACGAGCTGAACGGAAAGATTTTGCACGATTTTCCCTATCCCGATGTGCTCGGCGACTGCAAACCCGTCTTTGAGACCCTGAAAGGGTGGCACTGCGATATCTCGGCGTGCCGAAAGAAAGAGGATCTCCCCCGGGAGGCGCTCGACTATATCGCCTTCCTCGAACGGGCATGCGACTGTAAAATCACCTATGTGGCGGTCGGCGCGGAGCGCGACGCCGTCATCAAACTGAAATAACGTCTTTCCGCACTCGGCGCGGCTTGTCCGCGGGGTGCGGCGATCGGTTGTGGGACAAAAATATGGAACGTACATTTTATAAGATGCACGGCATCGGCAACGACTATCTCTATTTCGATTGTTTCGACGAGCCGATCCGAAATCCGAAGCGGCTCGCGGTGAAGCTCTCCGACCGCCATTTCTCGGTGGGCGGCGACGGGATTATCCTTGTCGAACGCAGCGGCGTCGCGGACGGCAGAATGCGGATGTTCAATGCGGACGGCAGCGAGGGAAAGATGTGCGGAAACGGCGTCCGCTGCGTCGGGAAATTTCTCTATGACGTGAAGGGGATCCGAAAAGATACGCTCACTGTCGAGACGAAATCGGGAATCAAGACGCTGAGCGTCGTAAAGAAGAGCGGAAAGGGGACGCGCGCGGAGGCGCTCCGCGTGGATATGGGAAGGGCGGTCCTCGCGCCGCGGAAAATTCCCGCTCTCTTCGAGGGAGACCGGATTGTGAACGCTCCGCTCATCGTCGGGGGAAAGACGTACCGCGTCACCTGCGTCTCGATGGGCAACCCGCACTGCGTCGTCTTTGCCAACGCCCCGGATTCGGTCGATCTTCCCGCCCTCGGACCGCTCTTCGAACATCATCCCGCATTCCCCGAACGGGTGAACACGGAGTTTGTCCGCGTTTTGGGACGGAACGAACTGCAAATGCGGGTATGGGAGCGCGGAAGCGGCGAGACGCTCGCGTGCGGAACGGGCGCATGCGCCGCGGCGGTCGCGTCGGTGCTTTGCGGCGCCTGTGAACAAAACGAGGACATCCTCGTCAATCTTCGGGGCGGCGCGCTCACCGTGCGGTACACCGGGGACACCGTCTTTCTGACGGGACCCGCCGCGCTTGCCTTTGTCGGCACGGTTGCGATTTGAAAACGGAATCCATGAGAGGTGGAACTATGGCTACGAAGTATATTTTCGTGACGGGAGGCGTCGTATCCGGTCTCGGGAAGGGAATCACCGCCGCGTCCCTCGGGCGTCTGCTCAAAATGCGGGGGTATAAGGTCGCGTCCCAGAAACTTGACCCCTATATCAACATCGACCCCGGAACCATGAGCCCGTATCAGCACGGGGAAGTGTTTGTCACCGAGGACGGCGCGGAGACCGATCTCGATCTCGGGCACTATGAGCGCTTCATCGACGAAAATCTCAATAAATTCTCCAATCTGACGACGGGAAAAGTCTATTGGAACGTTCTGAACAAGGAGCGGAACGGAGAATATCTCGGACAGACCGTGCAGGTCATTCCGCATGTCACAAACGAAATCAAATCCTTTATCTATCAGGTCGGGAAGATCACGGACGCGGACGTTGTGATCACCGAAATCGGCGGGACGACGGGCGACATCGAAAGCCAGCCCTTCCTCGAAGCGATCCGTCAGGTCGCGCGCGAAGTCGGCAGGGACAACTGCTGTTTCATCCACGTCACGCTCGTTCCGTATATCTCTGGCTCCTGCGAATTCAAGAGCAAGCCGACGCAGCATTCCGTCAAGGAATTGCAGGGAATGGGAATCTTCCCCGACGTCATCGTCGCGCGCGTGGACGCGCCCATGCCCCGCTCCATCATCGAGAAGATCGCGATGTTCTGCAACGTCGCGCCCGAATGCTGTATCGAAAATCTCACGGTGCCCGTCCTCTATGAGGCGCCCATGATGCTCGAACGGAGCAATCTTTCCACCATTGTCTGCAAGATTCTGCATCTCGAACCCCGCGAAATCGACTTGAGCGAATGGGAGGCGATGCTCGGCAGGATCCACGCCCGCAAAAAGACGGTGCGTATCGCTCTCTGTGGGAAATACGTCCAGCTCCATGACGCATATCTCTCGGTCGCCGAGGCGCTCGCCCACGGCGGATACGAGACGGGCGCAAAGGTGGAGATCGAATGGGTGGACACCGAATCGCTCACGTCCCGCAACGTTGAGGAACGGCTCGGCGGCGCGGACGGCATTCTCGTGCCGGGCGGATTCGGCGGACGCGGGATCGAGGGGAAGATCGTCGCCTGCCGCTATGCGCGGGAGCATAACATTCCCTATCTCGGGCTCTGCCTCGGCATGCACATCGCGGCGATCGAGTTCGCGCGCAATGTCCTCGGAATCGCCGACGCCAACTCCTCCGAATTCTGTCCGGAGGGCAACCATTCCGTCATCGACCTCATGCCCGACCAATACGGCGTGAAGATGGGGGGGACAATGCGTCTCGGCGCATACCCCTGCAAGGTCATCGGAGAGCAGATGAAGGCGGCGTACGGATGCGATCTCATCCGGGAACGTCACCGCCATCGGTTCGAATTCAATAACGAGTATCGCGACGCCTTCGAGGCAAACGGCATGAAGATCGCGGGGACTTCCCCCGACGGCTCCCTCGTCGAGGCGATCGAATATGAGCCCAACGACTTCTTCGTCGCCGTGCAGTTCCACCCCGAATTCAAGTCGCGCCCGAACTGTGCGCACCCGCTCTTCCGTGAATTTATCCGCCATGCGGCAAAAAAACAATCATGAAAATCAATTCGCATTTTTTGGATCTGAAAGAAAGCTACCTGTTTTCCACGGTCGGCAGAAAGACGGCGGAATATAAGAGCGCGCATCCCGACAAAGACGTCATCCGCCTTTCGATCGGAGATGTCACCCGTCCGCTCGCGCCCGCGGTGATCGAAGCGATGCACCGCGCCGTAGACGACATGTCGCACAAGGAGAGCTTCAAAGGCTACGGTCCCGACCGCTATTGCTACGGCTACGAATCGCTCATCGACTCGATCCGCGGCTCCTATTCCCGCAAGGGAATCCTTCTCGACCGCGGCGAAATCTTCATTTCGGACGGCGCGAAGTCCGATCTCGGCAACATTCTCGACCTGTTTTCGGCGGACAACACCGTGCTCGTTCCCGATCCCGTCTATCCCGTCTATGTGGATACCAACATCATGGCGGGGCGGAAGATTCTCTTTGCCGACGCAACGGAGGAGAACGGATTTCTGCCCATGCCGGATTTCAGCGTGGACGCCGACATCATCTATCTCTGTTCGCCCAACAATCCCACGGGCGCGGCATATACGCGCGAACAGCTCGGCGAATGGGTCCGCTATGCGCTCGAAAAAGACGCCGTGCTGCTCTATGACGCCGCCTACGAATATTTTGTCACCGATCCCGCGCTCGCGCGCTCCGTCTATGAAGTGGACGGCGCGAAGGAATGCGCGATCGAATTCTGTTCCTATTCCAAGACGGCGGGATTCACCGGCGTACGGTGCGGCTATACGGTCGTGCCCGCACGGCTGGCGCGGGAAGGCGTTTCCCTCAATAAACTGTGGGCGCGCAGACAGTCGACGAAGTTCAACGGCGTGAGCTACATCACGCAAATGGGCGCCGCGGCGGTCTTTACCGAGGAAGGGGAACGGCAGATCCGCGAAAATCTCGACTACTACCGTGAAAACGCGCGGCTGATCTCGGAGTGTCTCGACCGTCTCGGAATCCGCTATACGGGCGGAAAAAATTCCCCCTATATCTGGATGAAGTGTCCCTCCGGCATGGACAGCTGGCAGTTTTTCGACTATCTTCTCGAACACGCAAACGTCGTGGGAACGCCCGGGAGCGGCTTCGGCAGAAACGGCGAAGGCTTCTTCCGTCTCACCGCGTTCGGGACCAAAGAAAATACGGAGGAGGCGTGCCGCCGCATGGAATGTCTCCTTGCGCACCGGGGGTGAGCGATGAAACGAGAGACCGGCATTCTGTGCCACATTTCTTCCCTGCCCGGAAAATACGGGATCGGCAACCTGTCGGACGCCTGCCGCTTTGCGCGGCTCATCGCAAAGAGCGGCGTATCCTGCTGGCAGGTGCTTCCGCTCGTGCAGACGAGCTATGGGGATTCTCCCTATCAATCGGTCTCCTGCGCGTCCGGCAATCCCTATTTTATCGACCTTGACAAGTTGGGAGAGGCGGGATTGCTCCGCCAAAAGGAGCTCAAAGAACTGCGTGCGCGCTACAAGAATGCGGCGCGGGCGGACTACGGCGCCCTCTACGGGGAGCGCTATACGACGCTCCGTCTCGCCTTTTCCCGTTTCCATTTCGACGACGAGAACTTCCGCGCGTTCGTCAATGAGGGGAGATTCGAGGATTACGCGCTGTTCATGACCGCAAAGACGGTGTACGGCGGCAGTTTCTGCGATTGGGAGGAGCCTCTGATGCGGCATACTCCCGCCGCGCTTGAACAGCTCAGAAGCGACTATCACGAGGAATATCTCTTCTGGCAATTTCTGCAATATATCTTCTGGACGCAGTGGGCGGAACTCAAAGCCGTCTGCGTCTCCTGCGGGCTCAAATTGATCGGGGACATTCCGCTCTATGTCGCATACGACAGCGCGGACGTCTGGGCGCATCCCGGGCTCTTCAAACTCGACGAAAATCTCTGTCCCGTCAAAGTGGCGGGCGTCCCGCCCGATTATTTCTCCGAGGACGGGCAGCTCTGGGGCAATCCCGTGTATGCATGGAAGGCGCATGAACGCGAGGGCTTCCGATGGTGGACGGAGCGTTTGAAGCGCGCGCTCGCAACGTACGACTGCGTGCGGATCGACCATTTCCGCGGCGTGGACCGCTACTATGAGATCGACGCGGACGCGGTAACGGCGCAGGCGGGCGAATGGGCGGACGGTCCGAAGGAAAAGCTCTTTTCGGGGCTGACCGCGGCGGAGCGGCAGAACATCATCGCCGAGGATCTCGGCGTGACGGACGAGGGCGTCCGCGCGCTCATCCGGAAAACGGGCTTCCCGGGCATGAAAGTCCTGCTCTTCGCCTTCGACGGGAATCCCGAAAATCCCTTCCTGCCGCACAGAATCCCCGAAAACAGCGTCTGCTACACGGGCACGCACGACAACGACACCGTCGTCGGCTATCTCAAATCGCTTTCGTCGGAGGAATTTATTCTGTTCCGGTCCCGCGTCGCCGCGGAACTCAAAGCGTGCAAGCTGAATGTGCCTCTCAACGAGCGGCCGTCGTCCTTTGCCAATGCGCTCATCTGTCTTGCGCTCGCTTCGAAGTCCCGTCTCGCCGTCCTTCCCGTGCAGGATCTCATCGCCGCGGACAACTCCTGCCGCATGAATCTTCCCGGCACGGAGAGCGGAAACTGGCAGTTCCGCCTCACAAGGTTTCCTTCTGCGAATGTCATGCGCAGATTGAATAAATTGATAAAAATTTATCGGAGGTAACTTTATTATGGCAAACGAAGAAAAACCCAAGAAAAAGGGCTTCTTCCGGGAATTCAAAGAATTCCTTGCAAGAGGGAACGTGCTCGATCTCGCCGTTGCGGTCATCATCGGCGCTGCGTTCGGCGCAATCGTCACGAGCCTCGTCAACGACATCATCATGCCCCTCATCACCTGGGCGGGCGGCGTGAACAGCCTTGCGGAGCTCTCCGTTGAGCTCAGACCCGCAACGGTCGTCCTCGTGGACGGCGTGGAAGTTGTCAAGGACGCCCTTACTTGGAACTACGGGAATTTCCTTCAAGCGATCATCAACTTCATCATCATCGCGTTTGTCGTGTTCTGTTTCGTCAAAGTTGTGATGAAGATCAAGTCGGTCGGCGAAAAGGTCTCCGATGCCGTCAAAAAGGACGGCGAGAAGCCCGAAAACAAGGAATAATTTCAAATGCCGTGAAAAGCTCCGAACTCTGTTCGGAGCTTTTCACATCTTTTTCGGCGCGCGGATATAATGATCGGGGAGTAATCATGCGGATCTGTTTTGTGACGAGCGGGAGTTTGAACGATTACGGGGAGAAAACCGAACGCGTGCAGGCGGACATCGTCTGCTTCCCGTTCCGCGCGCTCGGGGAAGTGAGCTATGAACGCGAGCTGAAAGGGGAGACGAATCTCTTCGAGGACGTTGCGATCCTCTCTCGTGAAGAGAAGAACATCGCGGTCTGCGGCTGTTATACCGACGCGCGTGGACTGCGCAGAAAATCGGTCGTCGTCGCAGAGCGGGGGCGCATTCTCGGCGTTTCCGACATGGTCAACCGGATCGACGGCGGGGAGTACCGCAGCGGCGCGGGGATCAAGATCTTCGACACCAAAGTCGGAAAGCTCGGAATTGTTGTCGCGGAGGATCTCTACTTCCCGCAGGTGCTCGAAACGCTCTCCGTCTGCGGCGCGGACGTCGCGCTCTGTATCTTTGAAGAACTCAACGAATCCCTCGAACAGACCCTCATCCGTGCGGGCGCGTTTTTTTTCGGGGTGCCCGTCTGCATGTGCGCGTGCGGCTATGCGCAGGCCGCCGACGGAAGCGGAAAACTCCGCTTTTCCTCTCCCGAGAGCCCATGTATATACGATCTCGAACGCGAACAGGAATTTCACGTCATCGAAACGCGGAGACGCGGATTCTATCTGAAACGAAAGAGCGACTACTGATTTGCCGTTTTGTGCGGCGCGGCGGGTCGCTCTTTGCATGATTCTCGCTTTTTTCCGAAAACTATAAAAGACGGCTCCGCCGGCGGAGAAAAGGGGGAATTGTATGAAGATCGCATTTTTTGACGCAAAGGACTACGATATACCGTCCTTTGAGAAATACGGAAAGGAGAAGGGGATTGAGTTCAAATACTTCGAGACAAAGCTCTCGGCGGATACTGCGGGGCTCGCCCGCGGGTTCGACGGCGTCTGCGTATTCGTCAATGATACCGTGGACCGCCCTGTCATCGACATTCTGTATGATGCGGGGATCCGCGTCATCGCACTCCGCTGTGCGGGGTACAACAATGTCGATCTTTCCTACTGCTTCGGAAGGATCCACGTCGTCCGCGTTCCCGCCTATTCTCCCTATGCCGTGGCGGAACACACGATGGCGCTCCTGCTCACGTCCGTCAGAAGAATCCATAAGGCGTACAACCGCACGAAGGACTTCAACTTTTCCCTCAGCGGGCTCACGGGATTCGACCTGCACGGCAAGACGGTAGGGGTCGTCGGGACGGGGAAGATCGGTAAGATCTTCATCGACCTGTGCAGGGGATTCGGCATGAACATCCTCGCCTACGACAAATTTCCCTCGGCGGAGGGGGTTGACTATGTTCCGCTCGACGAACTCTTGGGCAAGAGCGACATCATCTCGCTCCATTGTCCGCTCACCGAGGAGACGTACCATCTCATCGGCGCCGAAGCGATTGAAAAGCTCAAAAAGGGCGTGATTCTCCTCAACACGTCCCGCGGGGCGCTCATCGACGCCGAGGCGCTTCTCGACGGAATCAAACAGCGCAAGATCGGCGCGGCATGCCTCGACGTCTATGAGGAGGAATCCGATCTGTTCTTCCGCGACTTTTCGGGACATATCTTGGAGGACGACGTCCTCGCGCGGCTCATCTCCATGCCGAACGTTATCGTGACTTCCCATCAGGCATTCCTCACGGAGGAGGCGCTCGGAAACATCGCCGAGACGACGGTGCAAAATCTTGCCACCTTCTTCGGCGGGGGAATCTGCGAAAACGAGCTCTGCTACCGGTGCGGCAATGTGGAGACCTGTATGAAGGAGCGAAGAGAAAAATGTTTCTGAATGCCCTTTGCGCCGTCCCTTTGGGGGACGGTCTTTTTTTGTATAAAATGTGATAAATTGCCGTTTCCGCACTTGACAAATGTCAAATTATCCATTATACTTTAACAAGAACCGACAAAAGGTCGGTTCGAGAAATATAAGGAGAATTTTGAAAACATGAAATGTCCTAATTGCGGCACGGAGAACGCAAACAATGCGTCCTTCTGCACAAATTGCGGCAAGAAGTTTGCGCTGTTCTGCCCGTCCTGCGGGGCGTCGGTCGAGCCGGGAACTTCCTTCTGTCCGAAATGCGGCAAACAGATCGCACCCGCACAGGCTCCCCAGCAGCCCGTCTATGTGCAACAGCCTGTCTATGTCCAGCAACCCGTCTATGTGCCCGCCCCTCAACCCGTTCCGCAGGCTCCCAAGCCCGCCGAACCGCCGCTTGCAAAGACGCTCACCGGCTGGAAAAAGTGGATCTACCTCTCCGGCTCCATCGCGGGTCTCGTCGCGGCGCTCCTCGCGATTTTGTTCTTCTTCCTGTCCGGGCTTATCACGGAAAGTTATTCCGCGGCATTCCCCGAAATCGGATTGACCTCCTTCAAGAACATCTATGATCAGCTCGCTTCTTCCATCGCGAGCGGCGATCAGACCGGCTTCGTCCTCTTCTTCATGAACCTCTTCCGCTTCTTCACAAGCTTCAAGGGTATCGTGTTCATGATCACGATGCTTGTCTACGTCGTGATGACAATCACGTTCTTCGTCTACTTCATTCTGACGATCATCCGCTATGTCAATCTTCTCCGCGGCAACCCTCAGAAGAAGAGCGCGGAACGTCTCACAATCACGGTCTTTTTGATGTATCTCTTTGTGGAACTCTTCATTCTGTCGCTGTGGGCTTCGACCGAAAACGGCTATCATTTCAGCACGACGACGGTGCTCGGGCTTGTGTTCTCCGGAATCCTCACGCTCTATGTTATCGCGACCCGCGTTGCCGTCCGCGGCGGCGAGTTCCTTCACATCAACGTCTGGCTGCCCACGTTGCTTCGCGGCGTGACGGCGGTGCTCATGCTCGTCGCATGGACGCTCTTCTCGGGCGCGATCTTCGGCTATGAAGAGGAGATGTATAACTTCTTCCCCTTCATCGGACACGTCGCGGGCGATGCGCTGACGGCAATCATCAGCGGAAGCAGTTTCTTCGGACAGTTCGTCGCATACTCGATCCTCGGCACAATCTCGATGATTGTCATCCACAGTCTGTTTTACAGCGCAATCCAGAACCTTCTCATCGGCGAAATGAAGCGCAAGAAGGCGACCTTCATGGGCTCGACGATCGCTCTGTTTGTGTTCGCGATCATCGTCACCGTGATCGGTTACCTCTTCGCAAACGGGTACGGCGAAGGATTCATCCCCGTGTCCATTGTTCCCGCAATCGTCGCCAGCGTGCTCTGCGCGCTTGCAATGGGCGTCGGGATTACGGATCATGTGCTCCTTCCGAAATACGACGAGTGGCAGGCGCAGAAAGATTTGCGCAAGGCTCAGAAGCAGGCGGAAGAGGAGCAGAATGCCTCCTTCGAAACCGAACAGAATTCGTAATTTGATTTCGGAAACCGAAAAAGCGCCCTTCGGGGCGCTTTTTTCGTATGTGGACGTCTTAGAACGATTGCCGCGCGGCGTCTGTTGTCATTCCGCAGGTCCTCTATAAGATGATCGTTTCGGTCTTAAAATCGCAATAATATTCGGCTGAAATCCCATGAAATTTCAATACGCAGTAGTCGGGATTGGCGACGCCTTGCCGATAAAACATCTTGTCGCCGAAACGCCAAATCTCGTCTTTCGTCGCTTGATCGGTGCAGACTTGCATTTCACCGATCATACAAACGCCCCGATACCTGAATCTCCCGCGCTGATAAAAATAGACGCAAGCCTTATTGTTTGCCAAAAACTGTTTGATCTTGTTGGGAGATAAATTGAAACAGCTGTGACTTTTCCATCGTGTCACTCTCCGCTCGGTCGAAAGTTTTGTTTTACTTCCTGCGTTCTTTCTTCGGATACAGGTTTTCGGGCGTTTTACAGAAAAATCGGACGACGCTTCCGCAATCACGGCATACCGTTGCAAAAAGAATGGCGTTGCGCGACGCTATGCCGTTGGCAACACATACTCCGCCGGCCATAGAGGATACATGGCTTTCTATCAATTCCTCTCCGCCGCAAAACGGGCATATATCAATCTTTACTTCTTTCATATCAGTTCCCTCCGCTAAATTTATCGTTTTGTTTTAAGTACTTTCAGATATTGAAAATATCTTTTTCGTTCGGGTTGTCGGGATATTGATTCTTTTTCGACAAGACGATTTTTTTGACGGTATGGATATACCACAATATTCCCGTGATAGGGGAGACGAGCAGACTCGATATCAGGATTCCGCCGAAGCCCGCAATGACGCCGATGCGTACTCCGTCCCGAAAAGCATGTTCGGGGGATTTGCTTCCGAAATATTTTATTGCAAGTTGCACGTCAAAAAGTATGGAAGGAATGATAAAAAACGCCCAGGAAACGACAATTACCATTGACGCAATCCGATACGCGTCGGGAACAAAAGCCGGGTCGAGAAGGTATAGTAAGACGGCCGAGCCCGCCAGCGCCATGCTGATTGTCAAAACCATCAAGAATTGTTTCATTTTGTCCATCGAACTCTCCGTTAAATTGAAATTGATAAATCAATAATTGTATTGGATCAGCATGGCAGATAATATTTTCCTCATACGCTCCTCGGCTGAATTCCCGTTTATCGCTACAATTATACCATATAAACAGACAAAACGCAAGCGGGTGGCTCATAAATAAAAATCTGCGGCGCTCCTTGCGTGGGAAAGGGCGCAAGGAACGCCTTGTCTCCCTCTTGGTTGAGTCGTTCCGATACCGACCGCGGCAAATGGTTTCTCAAAAAAGTCCGCTTACGGCAAAATTTCGTCCGCTTACGACGGAGAAGTTGCGGAATTTGCGGTTTTGTGCTATGCTAAGATCGCTATCCTATCAGCCATCCGAAAAGAAACGGGATCAGATCATGGGCGTAAAAGTCAGGCTCTGTTGCAGAGAAGAAAAGCGGGAGGAGCTCGAACGCATGTTGCGTGCGGGCGGTTTTACCGTGTCCGCCGACGGCGAGCTCGTCCTCACGGAGGAGAATTTCTTTCCCGACCGCTTTCTCGTGCAGAATCGGCGCGGGGAAAACGTGCTTCTCGACCGCGAAGAGATCGTCATGGTCGAGAGCTTCAACCACGATCTCATCTTTCACAGCGGGGGGAAGGAATTCCGCCTGCGCGAACGCCTCTACGTCATCGAGGGAGAGCTCCCCGCAGACGATTTCGTGCGGGTCAACCACTCGGCGATCGTCAACCGCAAAAAGCTCGTCAAGATCGTCCCCGCGCTCGGGAGCCGTTTCGAACTCACGTTGGAAGGCGGCATCCGCACGTCCGTCTCACGCTCCTATTATGCGGAATTCAAGAGGAGGTTCGGCATATGAGCGTAATGGGGATCTTAGTCTTATCCTTCTTCGGCGTTCTCCTCCTCGGCGCGGGGGCGTGTTATGGCTACCGTCTCCTTCTTTCCCGCGTGCTCCTTTCGCGCATACGGGACGGAAAGCGGGGCGTCAGGCTCCCGTCCTACACGACGGTGTTTTCCTTCTTTCTCTTTGCGGCGCTCGTGCTGCTTGCGATGATCTTCTTCCAAGCCCTCTATGAGCGGGACGTGCCCAAGAGTGCGCAGTTCTTCTTGACGGATACACAATGGGGATACAACCGATATTTGCCCGGATATTTGTGGATGTTTGCCGTTCTCGGCATTGCAGATTGGACTTTGCATTCCCTTTTCGACTGCGTGCGGCACAAGTCTTTCCGCCTCAATTCCTTCGGCGTGTTTCCCGTCGCCCTGCACGTCGTGTTGCTCGTGGCGGTCGGGTATTTGATTTATCTGTCGGAACGCGTCGTTCCCGCTTTCAGCGATCATCTCTATCTCTGCACGGCGATCGTCTATTGCGCCTGTCCCCTTGTCTGGACGACGGGGAAAGCGATTCTGTGCAAGCGGAGGGCGAGAGAGATCGTCTGGGACTTCGGCAGGACGCTCTTTACGCTTGCGCTCGCATTGCTTCTCATGTTTCTCGGCTCGCGGTATTCCCTCGAATTGCCGCTTGTTGCGGAGTGGATTGTCGGCGGGGGCGCCCTCTTGGGACTTTTGTTCGATCTCGTGCGGAGCAGTGTGCAGACGGTGAACTTCTTCTCCGAACTGCGCGCGAAGGAGGAAGAGTTTGCAAAGCGCACCGGGGAGGAGCGGGAGGACGAAGTGTTCAAGAGGGAGATGAAGGAGGCACTCTCCCAACTTCCGCAGCGGTTCTTTTTGCACTATCGCTGGGCGCTCTTGTGGAAGTTCCCGCACTGCCTTGCATTTTGGGAAAGAGGACTGAAATGAAATTTTTATCGTCTATATAGCCCGCCCGCGGCATTTGAAAAATGCCGCGGGCGGGCTGTTTTTCCCTCGGCAACATCTTTCGCTTGTCCATGTACGAAAACGCTCCCACAAAGGGCGCAAAAAAGTCAAAAAAATTTTGTCTCTCAGGGCAGCGCCGTTTTTGGTGAAACTCTTGCAATCGCGCAAAAGATGTGCTACAATATATTTATGGACATCGAAATGTTAAAGCATCTGCGGAAACTCCGCGGCATTTCGCAGGAAAGATTGGCGGAAGAGATCGGCGTTTCGCGGCAGACGGTGTACCGTTGGGAGAGCGGTCACGCCGTCCCAAGCCAAGAGGACGTGGAAAACATTTGCCATGCGCTCGGCGTGGACTATGCCGAACTTGCCGAAGAGGCGTCCGTCGCCGAAACTGCGGAGAGAACTTCCGGGCAATCGCCTGCGCAAACAAACGAACAAGCCTCTATGCAACTGTTCCTGCAAATGTTCCTGCAAAAGCAAGCCGAGCAAAAGAAGAAAAAGAGAAGGCGGATTGCGCTGATCGCGCTCTGCTGTCTTGTGCCCGTTCTCGCCCTGTCGCTGTATATCTGCGGCGAAATTGCCTTTACTTCCAATAAAGGGCATGGGACTGTGTATATATCGGAATGGCATATGGACTATGCCGCCTTATTCTGGTTTTTGGTGATCCTTCTCTGCGCCGTAGTGATTGCCGTTGCGATCATGCTTTTTCTGCGATGGAAGAGACGGAAGAAACAACGGAGTGCGGAACAGGGCAAAGGAACAGCACGAATAGCAAATTTGTCGCAAAAGTAGCAAGTCTTGATACAAAAAGTTACAGTTTTTTTACACACGGTCGACAGAAAATCTGTTATAATATAAAGACCAAGTTGTTGACGGATATGGGAATATCCCCAAACCGTAACGGAGAACAAAATCGAATTCGCGGGAGCGCTTGGCGCCCCTCATAGGGGAGCTGTCACGAAGTGACTGAGGGGTTTTAGAGAACGGAGGGAGTGATGAAATTTCGCAACAAAATCAAATTAAGTTGGGAGTTGTTTTTTCACGGAAGGTGGATTACGAGGGGGATTACGATCCTCCTCTCTGCCTTTGCTTTTACGCTCTTTACGATTGCTTCCATGGCTTATACATACAACGAAGACGAATACTATGCGCGCGGCTATCGTCATTACCTGGAAAACATCTACCCCTATGTGAATTTCACCACCATGCTGGAAAATAAGGGGTGGACGAGCGAGGAAGTTGCACGCATTCAGGAGACAACGGAGCTGCCCTATGCCTATATTTATGACGATATGACTGGGAAGAGTGCCTTTTCGCATTACCAATACTCTCAACCTTCCGATTATAATACCCCCGAGAAGGAAAAGATTTACGCCAACCTAAGCAACAAAGTAAATGACATGGCCATTGTAGGCAGCGAGGAGGTCTACGAAGAGTTTGGACTCCAACCCGTTGCGGGAAGATATCCCGAGAACGTTCATGAGATCGCAATCAGCACGGGACAGTTCGACATGTATAAAAATTACGGATTTCACAATCTTACCGATCATTTCGAATGGTATCAAGACAGGTGGCAGCCCAATGCTGCGGCGGCTCCGGTCGAAAAGATCAATGAATATTCGGACATTCTCGGCAAAAAACTCGTCTTGCTTGGAAATCTTGAAACGGGCGATGAAGTCTGGAGAGATATCTACGAAGTAGACCGGAACGGGATCTACGAAGTGGAAATTGTCGGAATCATTCAGACGAACGAGAGACAAGTCAACAAAAGGCGATACCGTCCCTATCCCGACGAAAGCCTCTTTCTGTCGCAGGAGTGGGAAGAGATCTTTCATAAAGATCACGAGGGCTGCGGCTGTATGATTTCGCCCGAACGTCCCAGTGATGCCCAATTGCGCAAAAGTGTCTCACTGACCAAAGATTTCGTTGAGGAATATTATCATCAACATCCCAATGCTTCCCAGGTTCCCGCGGTGGGTCTGGCTGATATGGATTATATTTTGGAGATAGGTGACATAACCAACCCCAATTTTTTTACGGGATTGGGCGGTAAAACCAGACGCGCGTTGATATGGGGCGTCGAGGGGGTAATTTTCTGCGTCTTTGCAATCTCTTTGATGGGCTATCTCATGACCGCCATGGTGAACAAGAAACATAAGCAGATCGGGATTCTGCGCTCTTTGGGCACGAGCCGAAGGCAGGTTTCGGGCTACTTTTTGATCGGTACGCTCATACAGTCGGTCGTCATCTTTTTGATCGCGCTTGCGATGAGTTTGGGGCTCTATTACAGTTATGTCGTACCGCTCACGACGAATAAATGGTTCGACGTGCCCCAATTTATTTTCAACGGCTGGACGGTGCTCATTTTGGCGGGGATTTGCTTTGTCATACCCGTTCTGTCGGTGCTTGTCCCGCTGACGCTCTCCATGCGCCGTTCCTGCGTGGAGATGATGAAAGACAGCACAAAGGGAAAGAAAAAGCGCGCCCGTCGGGAAAAATCCTGAATTCCCGAAAACAAAATCGAATTCGCAGGGAACGCTTGGCGCCCCTTATAGGGGAGCTGTCACGAAGTGACTGAGGGGTTTAAGAGAACCCTTTCCCCCTCACTTCGTTCGGGTACTTTCTCATGCGGGTAGAATCCCGCATTCGGGCACCGTTCGCGCGGCAAATGCGCTCACTCATGTCGCATCCTGCCAACAGTTATCAACTGTTGGCAGGATGCAATGCTCCACCCTTTCAGGAACAGCAAGGGGTCGACATGACATTCCCAAACCGTCATAGCGATAGCGACGAAGTGGCGAAGTCGAGAAATCTCTACCGCAGTAAAATTGTGCAGGTTACGCCGTGAGGAATGCGGGATACGGAAAAGCTATTGTAAAGATTCGCTTTTTGTGATACAAGTTTCTTGGGGAATGCAATGCAACATCTTTGGCTTTGCCATGTTCGCAAACTCTCCCCAAAGGCACAAAAAGTAAAAAAAACTTTGCGCGAGGTCGTCATGAAACTGAATTCCTTTACTACGTCTCTCAAACTCACCCTTCGCGGGAAGTGGATGATGAAATTCTTCACCATCCTGCTCTCCGCGTTCGGGTTTACGCTCTTTGCGCTCGCCTCGGCGGGGTTCACGTTCGACAAAAGCGACTTTGTGTTCAGAGCGTATCGCAATTATCTCCAAAATCATTCCTACTTGTTTTTCGGCAATGATTCATCCACTGACGGTCTCAGTCAAGACGACGTCGCTTTCATAACGGAGAATACAAGTTTGAACTTGATTTCCGCTTGCATCGGCGGGGCACACATAGACCGCTATGTGCGGTCGTATTTTTATGACGGAGAAAAGATCGGGAATTATACCCAAAGCGAAGAGTATCTCAAATTTGAGGAGGAAAAAAGGGAACATTATCTTTTTTCCGCTACCTGCGTGCTGATCGGCGAAGAGAAGGCACTCAAAGAGAACGGCGTAGCGTTGCTGGCGGGGAAATATCCCGAAGCCGAAAATGAGATCGCTTTGGGAAAAGAATATTACGATCTGTTCGTCTGGGGAGGGTATTGCGACAATTTCGACCACTTCCGCGAACGGACCGTTGAGCGCATGGGCAAGGACGGACCGGTCACCCTGATCGAGTACTATTACGACAACGAGACCCCGCCGAACGAGCGGGAAGAGATAACTTCTTATTCCGACTTGATCGGAAAAACGCTGTCCGCCGAGGAGCTTGCCGAAACGGGCGGCTATGCGAGCGAAAGAATCCCGAAGCAAGTCGTGATCACAGGCATTGTGGATACAAGCGGCGTGGGCGAATGGGACTATCCTTACCGTTCGGACAGAGGATTTTTTACCAACGTCATCCTCCGATCGGAAGCATGGCGGCAGAAACAGATCGCGGCAGGGAAACTTCAAACGGAGGCGATGCTCGCACCGTCTCCCTTGACCGACGGGCAAATCAAAGAAGTCATGAACGTCACCGAAGAGCTGTCTGCGCGCGCCGCCGAAAAGAATGGGGTGCAGTATTATCATTATTATGAGGGGATTTTTCATGACTACAAGTTCCCCGAGCTCCCTCGCATCGGCGCATACGGCTATGATATATTGATATCGCCGGGTTCTTCTGTTGATGTTGAAGAGACTGCGCTTCTGCTCTGTTTGATGGGGATCGTTTTCTTGATCTTCTCCGTTGCGCTGAATGTCTCTCTCATGACGGCGATGTTGAGAATGAAGCAAAAACAGATCGGCATTCTCCGCTCTTTGGGCGCACCGAGCCGAAAAGTCTCCTCATACTTTTTCATCGGAACGCTGTTGCTTGCGACAATCATTTTTATCACGGCGCTTACGATGAGCCTCATCCTCTATTACTGTTGGATGAGTCCCGCCTTTACATATGCAAACTACGGAGTGTGCTATTTCGTCTACAACGGTTGGACGGCGCTCATTTTGGCGGGAATTTGCTTTACCGTACCCGTTCTGTCGGTGCTTCTCCCGTTGAATCTCTTCATGCGCCGCTCCTGCGTGGAGATGATGAAAGATACAAAGCAAAAAGGGAAGGAAAAATAATCATGTTTGAAGTAAAAAATCTCAAAAAAACTTACTATCCCAAAAAGGGAGTGCCCGTCGAGGCGCTCAAAGGAATCGACCTTCGATTCGGCGAACGCGGGATCGTCTTTATCCTCGGCAAGAGCGGCTCGGGCAAGAGCACCCTCTTGCATCTCATGGGCGGGCTCGATACGCCCACCGAAGGGGAGCTGATCTTGAACGGCGTCTCGTCGAAGAACTTCAAAGCCGCCGACTACGACAACTACCGCGGCGAATATCTCGGGTTCGTCTTTCAGGAGTACAATCTCCTGCCCGAATTTTCGGTGGAGGAGAACGTCGCTTTGGGGCTCGAACTCATCGGGAGAAAGGCGGAAAACGTAGAGGAAATGCTCACCCTCGTGGGGCTCGAAGGCATGGCAAAGCGCAAGCCTATGGAGCTCTCGGGCGGACAGCGGCAGCGGGTAGCGATCGCCCGCGCCCTCATGAAGGATCCGCAGATCATCTTTGCCGACGAGCCCACGGGCGCACTCGACGAGGAGACGGGCAAAAACATTCTGACCCTTCTCAAAGAACTCTCCGAGAAAAAACTCGTCATCGTCGTCACGCACGACCGCGATTTTGCGGAAGCGTTCGGCGACCGTATCATCGAACTTGCGGACGGCAAGGTGGTCTCCGATACGGAACAGGTTGATGAAAAATAACCTTCCTTTCAAAACCGCATTGACGCTCGCCGTGAGTGCGTTGAAAGGAACTTGGTTCCGCGCGTCGATCACCGTGCTGCTTCTCACCTTTTGCGCCGCGGCGTTCGGGTTTACTTCCACCATGTTCATCGTCGACTACACGGGCAAGCAGGCGGAAATTTTCAACTCCTCGCCGCTCACCGCCTTAACTCTCCTCAAAGGCGATTTCAGTGAGAACAGCGCGCTTTCGCAAGGGTTTCTGCATTCCGAGAGTTTCCCATATGCGGAGCAGAGCGCGGTGCGGGAATATCTGAGCGGGGAAGAGATCGGCGAAATTTCCGCGCGGACGGGGCTTTCCTTCGCCAAGCTCTATGCCCCGATCGCCTACGGGCACAGATCGGATACTTTTTACAACTTTCCCGAGGACGGCTGCGACATGGGTCTCATCGCCTCGGGTGAGCGTTCCGAATGGAATCTATTTTACGGCGATTTCGACCGCCGCGCCTCCGTGCATTCCTACAACGAGCGGATGCGGGCGTTGGAAGGGCGGATTTCGCAAATGGACGACGGGCAAAAGGACGGTTTTCTCGCGCAAATGGACGCGCTCGCGCAGCGAACGCCCTATTCGGCGGAATATCAGAGAAAATACAACAACGATTTTTTCAACGAGGAGGGACCGCTCCTTTCCGAACACCGCGTGGCGACGCGTTTTGCGGCGCATGACGACACACAGCTGAGACAGAATCTCGCCTATCTTCCCGAAGAACTGCTTGAAGGGCTCGGCTTTTCCCTTCTTGCGGGTCATATGCCGCAACAGGCGGACGAGGTCGCGATCGACGCTTGCTTCCTTCACGAGTTCATGGCGCGGGGCTACTATCTCTATGAGGACATCGCGGAGGGGGAGATGATCGCTCCCAAATACAACCTTCCCGAAGAGCCGTGGTACGACCCCGAAGAGTACGACGGCGTGATCTTAAACGAGGAGGAGTTTCCCGCGATCGAGAAAGAAAAAATTGTCAACGTGAGGAGCGCGGAGGACCTTATCGGCAAGAAACTTGCCCTCTACGGCAACCTTCAAACGGGGGAGCGGTTCGGAACGTACGACAGCGAGAATTTCGGCGTTCCAAAGGGCATGTTCTTCGCGGTGACGATCACGGGCGTTGTGGACACGGGGTGCAACGCGGCGTGGTATCTTGAAAACGTCAATTATCTCAACCGCAAGCTCTTTTTGCAGCACAACATCTTTGTGAGCAAAGCGTGGGCGGAGCGTTTCTATCCCGAAGGGGAGGCGTTTGCGATCGTCTCTCCCCGTCCGACGGACAATAAGACGGTGAAACGCGTGCTTGCGCTCCACGGGGAGAACATCGAGCGATACCGCTCCACCGAAGCGGGAGAGCCGTACCCCTCCGACCTTATTTTGATCGCCGGAGAGAACGAACTGACGAGCCTGCTCGACAACATCGCGGGGAGCTTCCGCATTGCGCAGACATTCGGCGCGTCGGGCGGGGCGCTCTTCGCCATCTTCGGCGCGTTGCTCTGTTTCACCCTCATCTCCGCCTCGGTGGAGGGGAAACGCAAGCAGATGGGGGTAATGAAGGCACTCGGTGCGCGCGATCGGGACATCTACAAAATTTATTTGTCAGAGAGTTTGTTGCTCGGGCTTGCGATCTTTTTGCTTGCTACGGCGTGCGTCGCCGCGCTGTGTTGGGGTTGGATGTATCCCATTGGACTTGAAGTGCGGGGCATTCCGCTGTTCGATTTCGGCATCTTGCAAATTTTGTGCATCTTGCTTGTGAGCGTGGGACTGCCCTTGCTCTGCGCGGCGCTGTCCGTCCGCAAATTTTTGAAGTATTCTTGTGTCGAGATGATCAAGGGGTCGGAGGAAAAAAATGGCAAAGAAAAAACATAAATTGCCGCTGAAAGCGGCTCTCAAAATGGGGCTTTCCATCAAAAAACCGGTGCGGTTCGGCATCACCGTACTGCTCGCGGCGGCCGCCTTCGGGATGACGGGGCTTGCCATTCTCTTGGGTAGCTACGACGAAGCCCGTGCCAAAGTGCAAACTTATGTGCAGTTCGGCGATGCCATTTCCCTCAATTCAACCGAACTGCTGACCTACGACGACGTAACGCAGCTCTCCTTAGAATGGGGACTGCCCTGCGGCTCGCTCTCTTTCGCACACGCGTTCTACAATTGCAGTGAGGAGGCGGTAAACGAGATGCACACCTACATGCAACAACACCGTGTGCACGCGGTCGTGCAGGTTGATGCAGTCGGTTGTTTTGACGAAGAAGTCCTTTCCGGCGCGGGGATCGAACTTCTCGCGGGGAAAGGCGGACTTGCGGGGCATGAAGTTCTCATTTCGTCCTGCTTTGCAAACGGTTTGCTCTCCTGCGGGCTTGCCGAGAGCGCGGAAGGGCTCATCGGGCAAGAGATCGAGCTTGTCGTTCCGTCGCCGACCGCAGTCGTTCCGTCGCCGACCGCAGTTGTCATCGCGGGGGTTTATCAAAACGACAGCTGCGTCTACGCCAGGGAGTATGCCGCGACGGATGGGGTATTTATCTCTTACGACAGCCTGTGCGCGGGAGAGTCGTACACAGGCGCGCTGTTTGTGAGCAGAGACTTCTTTCAAACACTCACAAATTATGTGGACATCGGCTATTTTGCGGGGGACGGCTCCGCCGCGACGGGCGAAAAGGTGCGCGACTTTTTCGATTCTCACCCCGAATACCACAGCGAACTGTTTCAGCCGTTTACGGAGCTCCGCGAAAGAATCGAAAAGATTACGAGCGCGTTCGGAACGGCCGGCGGCGCGCTTGCCGCTTTCTCCGTCCTCATGATCTTTCAGTTTATCAATCTCTCCATCGACGGAAAGCGCCAGATGATCGGCATTTTGCGCGCGCTGGGGGGAAGAAGCGCAGACGTTTTGAAGATCTTCCTCATCGAGAGCGGATTTTTGGGGATCCTCTCGGGCGCGCTCGCCCTCGCTCTTACCGCGGGAATCGCGCCGTTTTGCAATACTCTCATTTCCTCTACGGTCGGAATGAACATTGCGATCATCGCCTACCAGCCGCTCGTGTTCATCGGCGTCTTTGCGATGTGTGTTGCCGTTTCCCTCCTTTCCGCGCTCTTCCCCGTCCTGCACGAGGCAAAAAAACTCCCCGTGGACGTCATCAAATTCGCCGAGGAATAAACATGGATTGCAATGACGCCGCATGCACGGAGCGTTGAAAAAAAGAGTTATGTTATTCTTGTATGGTTTTTTCCGATTTCCTTTCTTAACGCGCCGTAATTTATCCTCCTGTGATATTTCGGCGTAACGGAAAAAGGCTTTGCGGGTAGTCAAGTAGTGGTATAAAAATACAGCGAAGCGGGAGAGACAAACGTCTCTCCCGCTTCGCCTGTGCACCGTCTGAAAACAGGGTTGAATTCCTTGCGTGGACTAAAAACCCCGCAGGACACACCTTGCTTGCAAGATATAGTGTGCTATCCCTATGTATAGATGCCCGTCGTCCGTTTTGGTAAATTGAAATTTATTGATTTCTTCTTCTGTGCCATTCAGTCCAAAACGCG
>CANRGR010000021.1 GCA_947630245.1 uncultured Clostridia bacterium
GAGTCCTTTTGTCTACCTCATCGGCAAAGCCTCTCTTGAACCACGCGACTATCGCGTGGTTTTCTTTTAGACAAAAACGGAGCGGGACGCCCGCTCCGTTCCGAAGTTCCCAAATTCTCTCAGTTTGCGATCGGCGTGACTTCGATCACCCACGCGCCGTCCGTCTCCGTCCGTTCGCCCTCTTCACCAAGCTCGAAGGAGACCGCAAAGTCATACCCCTCCGCCGTGTGGACAAGATAGCCGTTTTCCGTCGCCTCCGCCGACGTGAGCGAAAGGAAGCGGTATCCTCCGAGTTCGCCGTCGAAGATCGCCATCGCGACGAGCAGTTCCCCGTCCTCCCCGAGGAAGAGATTGATAAAGTACGCGCCGTCTGCGGAGAGCGCCTGACGGAATGCGTACGCGGTGACCGCGGCGGATTGCGGCGTGCCGCCGTCGAGGACGTACTCGACGAGATAGCCCGTTTCGTACTTCCCCTGCGGATCTTCCGGGACGATCCACGCGTTGCCGAGACGGTAGTTGACCCGCGCGTTGAAGATGAATACGGGCGCTCCGTCCTCCTTGCCGAAAAGCGTGACGTCGCAGATGTCGCCGGCGGCGTACGTGTCGTAAAAATCGAACGCGGAGTTGGAATACAGATACCCCGAGATTCCGACGTCGAACAAGCCGCCGTCGAGAAGCGTGTAGGTCGAGAGCAGGTACAGTTCGTAGAATCCCGTCTCCTCATAGTAGCTCATCGAATAGGTCTTGCCGCCCGCCGTAAAGACGGTAAAGTAGCGGTATCCGCTCTCGGCGTCGCCCGCGATCTCATAGACGGGCGCTCCGGAAAAGACGAGAGGCGCGTCCTTCCCGCAGTAGACCGTCCCCGAAAGAGCGGGCTCGGTGAGATGAACGGGTCCGAATCCGACATAGGTCTTGACGATAAAACTGCCCGCGTCGTTGTAATCGTACATGGTGATCTCGGTGCTGCCGCCGTCCGCGAGGAAGGTGTTGTCCGCCGCGCCGGGGACGTACCGCATCAGGGCGAGGGGATAATAGAGATAGTTCGAATCGTAGATCGCGGGACCGGATTTCAGCCCGCCTCCGCCTTCGAGAAGATAGCGGTTGGTAAAGCCGACGGAGTAGCTCTTCCCGCCCGCGGAGAGAACGCCATAGACGCTGTCGAGCGAGGCGGAGCCGTCGGGCGTGAAGGAGAGAGTTGCGTCGAGATCGGGATAGCGGTCGGTGCCGAAGCGGATCTTGCCGGAGACGGTGACCTGTTCCCCCTTCCAGAGATAGTACGCCGTGCCGCCGTATTGATAGACGTCCCCGCCGGGCACGCCGAGAGAGACGGAGCGGAACCCGTCGTCTCCTTCGAGATAGCCCTTGACGCCGTCTGCTCCGACAAAGTAGGGACCGGAGAAGTTGTCGAGATAGAGGAACCCGTCGTCGTCGAACCGAATGCCCGAGAACGCGGGAGAATAGTAGACCAGGTCGCTCTTGACGAGCCGAGGGAAGGCAAAGGTGCCGTTTTCCGAATCGAGGAGAACGTAGACCCGTTCGAAATTCGACAGGCGGAGCTCGACGAAATGTTCAAGAGCATCCACCGTGCGCATCGTTCCCGTGAGACGGGAGCCGTCCGCCCCATAGTAGGAGACAGCGCCGTAGCCGTCGATCCGCAGCACGTCCCAATTCTCGCCGATATACACACCTTCGATTCCCTCTTCATAGACGATACACTCGCGGATCTCGATTCCGATGAGATCGTTCCGCTCGACGCGGAAGGAGACGCGCAGGGTGATGCTCTGCCGGTTGAGAAGGATGTAGACGAAACATTCGAGCGTGTCGGAATCAATGATCTCATAGAATCCGTCGGTGGGTTTGATGAAGGCGTTTTCGAAGGTGACAACCCCCTTCCCGTCGAACGTCGCGTCGTAATAGGTGAGCGTATTCCCCGTCATGACGCCGATCGTCCATGTTCCGAACGTTCCGTCGAGGAGAGAGAGCTTGCCGCCCTCGATCTCGTACATTAAGACGTCCCCGTCCGACGCGGTGAAGTAGAGCGCGTCGCCCGCGGAAGAGACGCGGTACGTCCCCTCGCGCATTCCCGCCTCGCTTACAAGCTCCGCGCGGTAGAAGCCGTCCGTTTCGATCGTAAAGGAGCCGTCCGCCGCCGCATAGGAGCGCGCGCCGCCCTGTCCGCGGTAGATGACGTCGAGATTGAGCAGCGTTCCGAGATCGTTGTAGAGATATTTCGTCAGCACAAAGTCGAACATCGCAACGCCGCCCGCGGAGCGGAAGGAATAGACGGTCTCGCCGAACACGGTCGTCCCGACCGCTTCGTAAGTCCCGCGGACGGTCACGTTCCCGTTTCCGTCGATGGTCGCCGCATCCCCCTTTGCGTTGGTGACAAAGGCGATGAGCGCGGAAAATTCCCCGTCTCCGTCAAAGCCGAAGTATTGGACGTTGGGTCCCGGAAGCAGTTCGTAGGAGAGCGGCGCGCCGAAGTCGTCCATCGTGAGCGCAAAATAGAAATAGCTCCCCGTCCCGGCGGCATAATCCACCCAATAGAACGTGCCGACCCAGCCGAGCTCGGTGTTTTCGATCGAGAGGCTCCCCTCGTACGCCTCTCCCTTGCCGTCCGTGTAGACCGTTCCCATGCCCGTCATGCCGACGTCGCTGTAACAGAGCGTGCCGTCGCCGCCGTTTTCCCGCACGAGCGTGAAGAGATCGGCGTCGTCGGGATCGTAGAGATAGTAGACGCTGCGGGGGACGTTATCGGTGTCGTAGACGGATCCCGTGAGATAGCGGAACGTCCGCCCGTCGGACGCAAAGGTGTAAAGGAGCACTCTGCCGCCGAACAGTTCGGTCGTGACGACGCCCTCCGCAACGGAGACGAGACGGTCGTCCTCCCGTTCGTAGAGCACGGCGCGGGCGCCGCCCTCCGAGGGCGTACCGTAGACGGCGATCAACGGCGTGAGAAGGTATCCTCCGTCAAGCAGATAGTAGATCTCCGCCGCTTCCTCGCGGACCGCCGTCTCGAACCCGTTCCCGCCGAGACGGAAGAGCAGGCTCTCTCCTCCTTCCGTAACCGTGACAAAGACGCCGTCGAGTGGAGAATCTTCGATCGAATACTGTCCCGTGTGCGTTTCGGCGCCGTCAAAGTAGACCGCGCTGTCCGCAAAATAGCCGTAGCCGTCGAGGGAGAGCGTCTTGCCCCCTTCCCCGACATACTCGCCCCGATAGGAATTGGGCAAAACGAAGCCGTTCGTCGAATCGTCGAGCGGAATCGTATAGAACGAGAGCTCGAATACCGTTCCCGCGGAGTACATGACGCCGTAAGTATCGGTGAGAATCGAGACGATCTTATAGATATACTGTCCTTCGCCGTTGGAATAGATGTTCTCGATGTAGTAGCCGCCTTCGATCATGGAATAGAGGAAGCCGATTCCGCCGTAGCCGTCGAGAATGACGTCGTAACTGCCGATCGAGCCGTTCATGCCGTTCGCCGTGATGAACTGGTAATAGCTGCCCGCCTCGCCGTAGCTGATCGAAAAGACGGGCGTGACCGCGCCGCTCCCGTCCCGATATGCGGAGAGGAAATATTCGAACCCGTCGCCCGCCTCGCCGCCCGAGACGACCGTGAAAAAGTAGTCGTCGAGCGCGGGATTGTAGAACACTTCGCCGATCTCGCGGACGGCATTCCCCTCCTCGTCCGAATAGACGTGAACCGCATTTCCGTATTCGTCCACCGTCAGCGTGTGGGAGGGATCGAGCCGATCGCGCTCCGAGGCGATCGAGGGATCGTAATAGCTGTTGAAGAAGGAATAGGAGCCCGCCAGCTGTTCATTGCGGAAGGCAAAGAGATGGGTCTCGGGGAAAAGGCGGGCGCGGAGCTCCTCCTTCGCAAGCGGAAACGAGACGTCCGTACCGTTCACCGTCCCCTCGAACTCCACGCCGCCCCGGTCGAGGAGCGCGACGCCCTCCCTGCCGCGGGGGAGATAGACGACGTCCCCGCCGCCGAAGCGGTCGGAATAGCCCCTGTCCCATACGGCATAGAGACGGACGTTGCCAAAGACGGGAAGCGCGTCCCCGGGACGGTATTCGGGCTCGCCGCCGCGGACGCTCGTCCAGCCCGCAAAGCGGTAGCCGTCCATGCGGAATCCGTTTTGCGCCACGGTGATTTCCGATCCGTAACGCGCCTCCGTCTCCGCAACCGAGCCGCGGACAACGGCTCCCGCGGGGGCGTCCGCCTCGTACGTCACGAGGCAGAGATTGCGGGTATAGAAGAAGCGGAACACGTTGCCCGCCGCCGAGAGAACGAGCGTGTCGCAGGTATTTTGGGCGGAGAGATCGGCGGTGAAGCCCGAAACGGAGGGTGCGTGGAGGGTGAGCTCCTCGCCCTCGTATCCCCGTCCCGTCACCGTCTCCCCCGCCGTGAAGGAGCCCGGCAGAAGCGTTTCCAACCAGACTTCAACCGTGTAGCCGACCGTGTATTTCGCGGTGAGCGTGAGCGGTCCCGCAGGCATGGTCTTTTGCTCGCTGAGTTCGCTCCCGCCGTCGAACCATGCGCCGAAATCGAGCCCGCTCTTTTGGGGAACGAGATCTTTGACCGCGCGGGAGATGTTCTCCCCCTCTTTCAGGCGGAGAGCGGTTTCGGGAAGATACCCGCCCGAAGGATCGAGCGTGAGAAGATAGGCGGGCGTCCATTTGGCATAGTAGGTGGTATCCGAATCGGGCACGACGGCGGAATCTTCATGCGCCGTTCCACCGAAATCCGCCTCGGTGTACCAGCCGTCGAAGAGAAATTCCTCCCCGCGGGACGTCTCGGGAAAGAGAAACGCCTCACCGGGGGAGCCTTCGAGCGCGTCGACCGGCGTGCCGCCGTTGGTCACGAAGGTGAGCGTCACCTTGCCGCCGCATGCCGCGGCGACGATTCCCGCGGCAAGGGTCAGAACCGCCGCAAGCAGAATGAGAAACCGGTTTTTGGGTGTGTTCATATCCTTTCTCCTTTCTTCGGGATCAGTCCTCCCGCTTGGCGGGAAGGGTGCATTCGGGAAGTTTCAAGAGCGCCGCGTCCGCGGCAGCGCCGAAATCCGCGGCAGCGCCGAAGTCTGCGGCAAGATGTTTTGCAAACAGCGCGCGGAAGAGCTTGTCGCTGTTTCCCGACGTGCCGTCGGGGAAATTCTCGACGAGAGCGCCGTCGTGAATATAGGCAACCGCGCCCTCGCGGTCGATCACCACGGTCGTCGGGAATCCGCCGGTTCCGAATGCGTCGTAGAGCTCGTGCGGTCCCTTTGCGACATAGAACGACAGTTTCATCCGCGAGATAAATTCCTTGATCATGGGGACGGTCTCGTATTCCATGACGTCGATCGCGATCACCGCGACGTCGTCGGAGTAGTCCTCATAGGCGGCTTCGAGCCCGGGAAATTCGGTGACGCACCACCCGCAGTCCGTGTACCAGAAATTGAGCACGACGATCTTCTTCGCTTTGAGAAGGGAGGAGAGAGTGATCTGCCCGCCGTCGACCGTCGTCAGCGTGAAATCGTACATCGCGGAACCGACCGTATAGCGCATCCCGTCCGGCATTTGCTCGGAGAGGACGGAGGCGGTCATGCGGATGTCGCAATAGGGATTGCCCGGGCGCACAGTGTAGCTCTCCTCCGCGGTGTAGCCCTTGGGGAAGCCCGTCGTGCGGACCGTATAGGTCTTGGGAAGGAGGCTCGTCTTGAACACGCCGTCCGTCGGGGTGCCTTCGGTGACCAACTCCTCCCCGTCGTACACGGAGATCCGCGTGCTCGGGGAATTGAGCAGTTCTCCGCTGTTCCGCACGACGCGGAATTCGTACTCGATCTCCACGTCCGGGTCGAGGCGGTCGATGGGAACGGACTCGCGGCGCTTGTCGCAGCGGTTGCAGTGCACGGACTTGCTCCCCGCCGACTCGAAGGTGGGCTCGACGTCCACGGTGTAGACCGTCTGCCAATCGTGCCCGAGCGCGGGGGTGGATGTCGTCTCCGTCACGGAGCAGCGCTTGCACTGTTTATAGGTCTCCCCTTCGCGCTCGCAGGTTGCGGGAACCGTCTCCTCCGCATCCTTCACCCAGCTGTGCCCGAGGGCGGGAACGCGCTCCACACCCTTTGCGCCGCAAATCCCGCAAGCCGTCTCGAAGGAGCCGTCGTCGGTGCAGGTCGCCATTTTGATGAGTCTCTTCCGCACGAAGGTATGACCGGGCGCTTCGATCGGGCGCGTATGAACCGCCTCACAGCGGAGACAATTTGAGGACATTTCGCCCGCCTCCTCGCAACCCGCGGGTTTCGAGACGTATTCCGCGCCCCAGAAATGCCCGAGCGCGGCGATCGGTTCGGAATTCTTCTCCCCGCAGCGCGTGCAGATAAATTCCTTTGTGCCCGCCGCCTCGCAACCCGCTTCCGAGACGATGCGTCCGCCGTCCCAATGATGTCCCTTTGCGGGAATGGGTTCGGTGACGGTTGCGCCGCAGGAACAGACGCCCCGCCTTGTTCCCGCCTCGGTGCAGCCGGCTTCCGTTTCGACGGACCAGACGTACTCGTGCTCCGTATGCGCGCTTCCCGTGCTCTGTTCGCCGCAGGCGGCCAGAATCCCGCCGCAAAGCGCAAGCAAAACCGCCGCAAAGGGAATGATTTTGACGAAAACGGATTTCATATTTCCTCCCGTGCCGCCCCGCGGCACAATATGAATTTTTTGTAATTTTATACGTTAATTTTACACAATAGTTCCCTGTATGTCAAGCAAAGCGACCTGTTTTCCCGAATTTTTATCCAGCCGAGACGCCGCCCGAAATGCCCCGCGGGGCGGAGGATCGGCGGGCGCGGAAATAAAAAAAATCGGCGGCGCGTTCCGACCGGTACGCGCCGCCTTCCTTCGGTTTGAAATTATTTTGCGTATTCCACGCTGCGGAATTCTCGGATGACGTTGACTTTGATCTGTCCCGGATATTCGAGCTCCGTCTCGATCTTTTTGGCGATGTCCTTCGCGAGGAAGAGCGCCTTTGCGTCGTCGATGACGTCGGGTTTGACGATGACGCGCACTTCTCTGCCCGCCTGAATCGCATAACTGCGCTCGACGCCGTGGAATCCCGACGCGATCGTTTCGAGCTTTTCGAGCCGCTTGACGTATCCCGCGCCCGTCTCGCGCCGTGCGCCGGGGCGTGCGCCCGAGATCCCGTCCGCCGCCTGTACGAGGACCGCCTCGATCGTCTTGGGCTCCACGTCGCCGTGGTGCGCCATGATGGCGTTGACGATCATGGCATTTTCCTTGTACTTCTTGGCGAGATCCGCACCGATCTGAATGTGCGTGCCCTCCTGCTCGTGGTCGACCGCCTTGCCGATGTCGTGCAGAAGTCCCGCGCGCTTTGCAAAGTTGACGTCGAGCCCGAGCTCCTGTGCCATGAGCCCCGCAAGCTGGGCGACTTCGATCGAATGGCGGTAGACGTTCTGTCCGTAGCTCGTGCGGAATTTAAGCCGCCCGATGAGTTTGATGAGTTCGGGATGGAGCCCGAAGATGCCGACTTCGAACATGGCGTTCTCGCCCGCCGCCTTGATCTGCTGGTCGAGCTCCTTCGTGACCTTTTCCACCGTCTCCTCGATGCGGGCGGGGTGGATTCTGCCGTCGGAGATGAGGCGTTCGAGCGTGAGGCGGGCGATTTCCCGTCTCACGGGGTCGAATCCGGAGAGAAGGACGACTTCGGGCGTATCGTCGATGACGAGCTCGATGCCCGTCGCGTTCTCGATGGCGCGGATGTTCCTGCCCTCTCTGCCGATGATGCGCGCCTTCATGTCGTCGTTGGGAAGAGGGACGACGGAGACGGTCGTCTCCGAGGCGTGATCGGACGCACAACGCTGGATGGCAAGGGAAATGATGTTCTTGGCGTTGATGTCCGCCTCCTCCTTCGCCTCCTGTTCGAGATTCCGTACCTGCATGGCGCAATCCCGCCTCGTTTCGTCGAGAATCTCGTCGGTGAGCTGCTTCTTCGCCTCCTCTTTGGTGAGCTGGGCGATGCGTTCGAGCTCCTGAACCATGAGTTCCTGCTGGTGCGAAACCTGTTCCTGCGCCTTCTCGACTTCCTCGGTCTTTCTCGCGAGGTTCTTCTTCTGGTCCTCGATGGACTGCTCCTTGCGGGCGATCTCACTCTCCCGCTTTTCGAGAAGATCTTCCTGCCTGTTGAGACGGGATTCGACGCGCTGCTGTTCGGCGCGCTTCTCCTTCATCTCCTGTTCAAATTCGTTTCTTCGTTTGAGATCCTGCTCCTTCGATTCTAAAATCGCTTCCTTTTTGAGTTGCTTGCACTCGGCTTTTGCCGTTTCAAGCATGTCTTCGACTTTCTTCGACGTTTCGTCGAGCTTCTGCTCGGACTTTTTCCTGGAAACTTGTTTCAGAACGAACCACATGACCGCACCGCCGATCGCCAAGCCGAGAATGGGCAATACGACAAAGAGCGCTACGGCAACCCCTGTGGAAACATCAAGGAGCAGGCTGATCATGTTGGACATCATAAGCCTCCTTAATGTGTTTTTGACTTATCTTCGCAAAACGCCCTCAAAAGGGCATAGTTAGACATTGTCATAGAGATTATACTATATTTTATAGCGCCTGTCAACAAATTCGGGGTCGATATGTTTCCGCATGAAAAAATTTTTGCTTTTTTCTTGATTGATTCCGCCTTTCCCTCCCCCGAAAAGGGCGCCGCGGCGCGAAAAATTCGCGCCGCGGCGGGTATTTTCAAAACATTTTCTGCGCGGAAAAGGCGTCAGCGGCGCTCCCTTCTCAAAACAGCGAGCACGCGCTCGAACTGTTCGGGCAGCGGCGCGGTGAACTCCATCCGTTCCCCGCTCGCGGGGTGGATAAATTCGAGACGCCATGCGTGCAGGAGCTGTCCGCCGAGCTCGAACCGCTGTTTTTCGTACCCATAGAGCGGGTCTCCCACGACGGGATGCCCGATATGCTTCGCGTGGACGCGGATCTGGTGCGTCCTGCCCGTTTTGAGGGAAAACCTAACGAGCGTGTTCCTTTCAAACCGCTCCGCCACGGTAAATTCGGTCTCCGCCCGTCTGCCCTGTCCCTCGGGAAGGACCGCCATCTTCCTCCTGTCCTTCGGGCTGCGCCCGATTTGGGTGACGATGCGCCCCGAGTCCTCTTTGAGAACCCCTTCGAGAAGCGCGAGATATTCCCGGCGGCAGGTCTTGTCGGCGATCTGCGCCGAGAGCGCGGTATGCGCCCTGTCGTTCTTGGCGACGACGAGGAGCCCCGTCGTGTCTTTGTCGATGCGGTGGACGATCCCGGGACGGAGCGCGCCGTTGATGCCGCTCAGGCTGTCCAATCGGTACAAAAGGGCGTTGACGAGGGTCCCCTCGTAGTTTCCCGCGCCCGCGTGGACGGTCATTCCCTGCGGCTTGTTGACGACGGCGAGATCCGCGTCCTCATAGACGATTTCGAGCGGAATGTCCTCGGGCTTTGCCTCGATCGGCACGGGGTCGGGCTGTTCCAGCAGAACGGTCTCCCCGCCGCGGAGCACAACACCCGCCTTTGCGGGCGCGCCGTTGACAAAAACATGTCCTTCGTCCGCAAGTTTCTTGACCGCAGAGCGCGTGAGTTTGCTCCTCTCGCTCAAAAAAACGTCGACGCGGAGACCGCTCTCCGCGACGAACTCATTCCGTTCCATTGTGTTCGGAGGGCGGCTCGGAGGGCGGCTCCGTCCCGTCAGACGTCTCTTTCGCCTGCTCTTTCGCGCGCTCCGCCTCCCGCTCGCGCCGCAGTTCTCTTCTCCATTTCCCGATCGGGATCACGGCGTCTTTTCCGATGAACAGAATGACGATGAGCAGGGCGACCGCGCCGAACGTGATGTAAAAATCGGCAAAGTTGCAGATGTTGAAGCCGAGGCGGGAGACGTCGACAAAGTCCCGCACATAGCCGAGGCAGAGACGGTCGACCAGATTCCCCACCGCGCCCGCTTCGATGACCGCAAGGCAGATCCTCGCGGGGGCATTCTTTTTGAACATGAACAGAAACAGCGCCGCAATTCCGACGATCATGACGCAGGTAAAGATTGTGACGGCGATCATGGCGCCTTTGGAATCGCCGAACATTCCCCATGCGATTCCCGGGTTGCCGCCCGGAAGATAGTTGATGCGGATAAATCCCAAAAAGAAATTCGGCTGGCTGACCTCATAGGCATACGCCCATGCTTTCAGGATGAGATCGAGGGCGAGAAGGGAGAACATGACGATCCCGCCGATGAGCGTGACGATCATTCGTTCTCCTCCTCCATCAGTCCGAGTTCCTTGCACAGATCCCCCAAATCGAGGGGTTCCTTCGGGTTGAGCACTTCATCGAGATCGAACCCCGTGTCCTCCTCTTCCTCCGTCTCCTCTTCCTCGCCGAGGCGGGAACGGAGCGCGCCGACAAAGGTCTTGAAATCCCCCACGTCCTCGGCGTCGGGATATTTGAGAGAGAGCTGTTCCGAAAGCAGGCGGCACTTCTCCGCAAGAAGCATGAGTTCCCGCCTCTCGCTGTCCGCGACGGCAGAGCTCTCCTGCTTGATGCGTTCTCCCTCCGCGACGGCGCGCATGAGCGCGGCGGAGACTTCGCTCCGCTGTCCTTCGAGCACGGAGAGGCGGGCGCGCAGCTGGCGGTTCTCCTCTTTGAGTTCCTCGTATGCCTCGCGCTGGCGTTTGACGATCCCGTCGTATTCCTCTTTGAGACGGGCGACAAGGGCTTTTACGTCTTTTTCCGAATATTTGCCGAACATGTTATTCTCCCTTCTTGTAATGGCGCACCATCTCGTCTTTGAGCGAACAGAGCGCGGGGGACAGATCCACTTTATAGATATGCGGCAGGTCGAGACGGGTGTATTCCTCCCAGAACCGCGCGTATTCCGCGGCAAACGCGGCATGGATCTCCGAAAGCGGGCGGCTCTTCTGCACCCGTTTGCCGTTGCGGATGAGCGGCTCGCGGATGTTGCGGACGCGGTAATTTTCCACCGTCATGCGCTTCCATGTCTCCACGGGGTGGAACAGTTCGAGAGGCTTCCCCTCGTCGACCGTCTCCCCCGCGCGGGTGATGAGATCGGCAACCGCCTTGTCCGTCTTTTTGTCGTAGATGCGGAACACGTCCTTCATGCCGGGATTGGTGATCTTCTCCGTCGTGTCGGACAGTTTGATCTTGGGGATCTCCCTGCCGTCCTCGAACACCGCGGCGAGCTTGTACACCCCGCCGAGCGCGGGCATGTCCGCGCTCGTGATGAGCTTGGTGCCGATCCCCCACGAGTCGATCTTCGCGCCCTGCTCTTTGAGCGAGCGCACGCTGTTCTCGTCGAGATCCCCCGACGCGCAGATGATTGCGTTCGGATATCCCGCTTCGTCGAGCATCTTCCGCGCCTCTTTGGAGAGATACGCGAGATCGCCCGAATCGAGGCGGATGCCCTTCGGTTCATGCCCCGCCGCGCGGAGCTCCCCGAACACTTTGATCGCGTTGGGCACCCCGCTCTTCAACGTATCGTAAGTATCCACGAGCAGGAGACATCCGTCGGGGAAACTGCGCGCATAGGCGCGGAACGCTTCGAGCTCGGAGGGGAAATTCATCACCCAGCTGTGCGCCATCGTCCCCGAGACGGGCACATTGAAGAGTTTGCCCGCATAGACGTTGGACGTTCCCACGCATCCGCCGATGATCGCGGCGCGCGCGCCGTAAATGCCCGCGTCCGGTCCCTGCGCGCGGCGCAGACCGAATTCCATGACGCCCCCGCCCGCCGCGGCGCAGATCTTCGCCGATTTGGAGGCGATGAGCGTCTGATGATTGACAAACGTCAAGAGCGCGGTCTCGACGAGCTGCGCCTCGATCATGGGCGCCTTGACGGTGAGAATGGGCTCGTAGGGAAAGACGATCTCCCCCTCTTTGACCGAGTCGACATCCCCCGTGAAGCGCAGATTCCCGAGATAGGCGAGGAACTCCTCGGTGAAGATGCCGAGCGAGCGCAGATAGGCGATGTCTCCGCTGTCGAAGGAGAGCCCTTCGAGATATTCCGCCGCCTGCTCCATGCCCGCGGCGACCGAATAGGTGATGAGATGATTGGGACGGAAGAAGATATCGAAGGCGGCAATCTGTTCATGCCTGCCCTCCGCAAAATATCCCTGTCCCATCGTAAGTTGATACAAGTCGGTAAGAAGCGTCAGATTTCTCATTTTTTCTCCTTTTCCCCGGGGGTCTCCTTTTCCTCCGGCTCGCCCGCAGGGGCGGTCTGCTCCGGTTCCCCGTTCATTTCGGATTCCCTGTCATCGGGTTTATCGTTTTGCGCTTGTGTTTCGTCGCTCTGCTCCGCGGCGTCCTTCTTCCCGAATTTCCGCCTGAACTTCTGCCAGCCGTCGGACGCCTTCTCCCGCAGCGTGCGGGGATCGGGCTCTTTTGGCGGGCGCTCGGGATAATTCGCGCCGAGGATATTGATCTTGCTGAAATAGGGCGGATCGTCCTTGTAGGGGGTGAGATATTCCGTGATGCCGCAGGGATCCCCTCTCTTGCTGCCGAAGAGCGAGCCCTCCTTCCGATAGTTGAGAATGAGCAGGGTGCCGATTCCGACGACCCCGCCGACGATCATGAGAATGGAAAAGAGCTGCGACCAATAGATCCCGCCGCCTTGCAGGATGTCGCCCTGGTTGCGGAGGGGCTCCATGACCGAGCGCACGATCCCATACCAGACGAAGTAGGCGCACGAGAGCACGCCGTTGGGCTTCTTCGTCCACTTCCACGCCGCAGTGAAGAGCAGCGCAAAGCCGATGAGATTGATGACGCTCTCATAGAAGAAGAACGCATGGTAATATCTGCCGCCCACTTCGACCGCCCACGGGAACCACTGCTGCGAAGGATCGGTGATTTCGAGCCCGTAGACTTCCCGGTTGAAGAAATTCCCCCACCGTCCGATCGCCTGTGCCACGAGAATGGTGACGACGACGCAGTCCGCCGCGCGGAAGAAGTTCACCTTCTTGACAAGGCAGACGATCAGTCCCGTCCCCACGCCGCCGATGACGCCGCCGATGACGGACAGCCCGCCGTTGCGGATGCTCTCCCAATTAAACCATTGGCTGATGGGAAGCGGCTTGGTGAAGCAGTAAAAGAGACGGGTGCAGATGAGTGCGGCGGGAATGCAGAACACAAACAGCGTAAAAATGAAATCGGGCGACATGTTCCGCCGCTTCATGAGCAATGCGGAGAGACATGTGGCGAGCACAATCCCCGTCACGATGCAGATGGCATAGTAATAGATCTCAAATCCGAAGATGATGATCCCCCTGTCGTTCGCGCCGAACAGGGGAAGATCGGCAAGAAGTAACGATGTCATTTTTTTCCTCTTAAACGTCTGCGTCCATTATAACACTGCGGGAAAAGAAAAGTCAACCGCAATGGGTTGACTTTCGCAAAAATATCATGTTTCCGATTCCTTTGCATGCGGGCGGGTGCGCGCGAGCCGTTCGAGGAAGGGAAGCGCCGCAAAGCTCAAAGCGACATTCCCCGCATAGACGGCGGATTGAATGGCGATCCGCGGCGGGAAATAGCCCGCAAGATAGGCGAACAGCCCCTTCTGCGCGCTGCCGCCCCAGAGATAGACGAGGGCGTAGGTATAATCGACGCAGGAATTGATGCAGACCGTGCAAACAAGATAGCAGACGGCAAAGGCGATCGCCGCCTTGATGTAGATCGCCCGCTTTCCGCCGAGCGGAAGAAGATGAAGAATGACGGCGGTGAGGAAGGCAAAGATCGCGTTGGTCAGTCCGTACAGCCAATAGGGACCGTCCGGCATAATGATCCAGCCCAGCCCGTCTCCGACAAACGCGATGGCGGCGGCGGGAACGGCGCCGAGAAGATACGCGGAGGCAAATCCGATGAAGTAGGTGACCGTGATCTTGTTCTTGGGCGGAATGTCGATGTCGAGCACGGTATTGGCGACGATCGAGAGCGCGATAAAGACGGCGATCAGGGCAATCTTTCCCGCGGGCGACAGCTTTCGGAAAAACAGGGTAAACATAAAAAAGAAACCTCCCGGAAGGAGAGGTCCGTCGTCGGTATCCGAAAATACCAAAGAACTCGCAAAAAAGGGCGGGCTTTTCTGCGAAGAGGCGCCTCCGGAGGTGCTTTTCACGGGGAAAAGTACGCCGGGCGTGCGCCGACGAGCGGACGCGCCGCGGCACCGCAGGACTTGGAGCGTCTGAGATTTCTCCGCCCTTTCGTTTGCGAACAACGTCCCGTTTCGCAACACTTGACGCGCCGTGGCTACTCTTCGGCTCACATGATAGCATATTCCGCGGGAAAGCGCAAACGTTTTACATACATTTCCGCAAATGTACGAAACTAACAGCATGATCCTCGTCATGATCCGCACGGCGATCATCTTCGTCGTGCTGCTTATCATTATGCGTCTCATGGGAAAACGGCAGATCGGAGAGATGCAGCCCTTCGAACTCGTCATCACCCTGCTCATCGCCGAACTCGCCTGCATTCCGATGGCGGACGCCTCCATTCCCCTGCTCTACGGAATCATCTCCGTGGTGACGATCTTCATTTTGCACGAGATCATGACCCTTCTCGATCTCAAACTCAAACCGCTCAAATCGCTCATCAGCGGCAAGCCGTCCGTGGTCGTCAACAAGAACGGAATCGACGATTATCAGCTCAAAAAGAACAATCTCGACGTGAGCGATCTCATCGAATCGCTCCGCTCCGCGGGATATTTTTCCCTCGACTGCGTGGACTATGCGCTGTATGAATCGAACGGCACGTTCTCCGCGCTCCCCAAACAGGATTACGACAGCATGCAGACGTCGCTCCCCCTCGTCATCGTGGACAACGGGAAATTCGACGAGAACAATCTCGCGATCACGGGGCTCGAACGCGGATTCTTCGAAGAGCTCCTCGAACAGCAGGGCGTAAGAAAGACGAAACGGGTGCTCGTTCTCACGGCGGACGGCACGGGGAAATGCTATCTGCAACAGAAGGGAGAAAAATTCCGCACGTTCAAGGCGGAATATCCGGGAGGAAAGACATGGTAAAGTCGCTGACGGCGATCGGGGTCGCCGCGCTGCTTCTGCTCGGCGCCGCGCTCTTCGAATGGGGATTCGTGGGGACGCAGTTCCGCGAATACGGGGAAGAACTGCATTCCCTCTACCGGAAGGCGGACGGCGGCGACGCAAACGTCGAGGACGCAAAGGCGGTGCAGGCTTCGTGGGAGCGCAGAAAAAAGAATCTCCACATCTGGATCCCCCACAACGACATCTCGCGCATGGACGATTACATGTCCGAGACGGTGCGGCTCATCGGAGAAGGGGAGATCCCGCTCGCGCTCGCAAAGCTCGAAATCCTCATTCATCTTACGCAGTGTCTGCCCGACACCTACAAGCCGGGCATCGAAAATATCTTCTGAAACCGCCGCCCGCCGCGCTTTTTGAAAGCGCGGCGGGCGGTCTTTCTCACAAGTTCTCTCTCGCCGTCGAGAGCATGAGTTTGATGCGGTTCTCCTGGTTGACCTTCGTCGCCGACGGGTCGTAGTCCACGGGGACGATGTTGACGTCCGGGCAGCGCTTCTTCACGGCGCGCGCCGCGCCCTTGCCCGCGATATGGTTGGGAAGGCACCCGAAGGGCTGGGCGCAGACGATGTTCTTCGTCCCCGATTCGGCAAGCGCGGCCATCTCGGCGGGAATGAGCCAGCCCTCCCCCATCTTCACGCCCTGGTTGATGACGTCGTCCGCACAGCGGCGGAGCAATTCGAAATCGTGCATCGGCTCATAGCGGCTGTATTTCTTCGTGAGGCGGATGAGCTTCTTCTGCTTGGCGTACAGCCAGCGGTAAGCGAGGCGGAAGAGCGGGGTCTCCTTCCCCTTCTTGCCGTAGAGACGGGCGTCGTTGAGATTGTTGACGACGCAGTAGAGAATGAAATCCATGAGCGCGGGCACGACGGGCTCGCAGTTCTCCGAGAGCAGGAACTCTTCGAGATGGGAATTGCCGAGCGGGGAATATTTGACGTAGATCTCCCCGACGATGCCGACCTTGATCTTTTTCTCTCTCTTGACGGGCACTTTGGAAAATTCGTCGAGAATGATCTTTACGTTCCGCGCAAACTTGCGGTAACCCTTGCCGTCGAATGTGCGCCTGATCTTTCCGACGCATTCCTTCCGCGCCCGCGCGCTCGCGCCCTCCTCGGTCTCGTACGGCTTGGTCTGGTTATAGACGCTCATGATGAGATCGCCGTAAAAGATTCCGTACGCAAGGCGGAGCAGAAATCCGAGCGTAATTCCGAGCCCGTTTCCCCTTTCGAGCCCCGAGAAGTTGAGCGACATGACGGGAACCTGCGGGAACTGCGCCCTGAGCGCCTTCCGGATGAGCGGAAGATAGTTGCTGGCGCGGCATCCGCCGCCCGTCTGGGTGATTAAAACGGCGACATGATCCACGTCGTATTTCCCGCTTTTGAGCGCGTCGAGAAATTGCCCGATCACGCAGAGCGCAGGGAAACAGGCGTCGTTGTGGACGTGTTTGAGTCCCTCGTCGATGACGGAGCGCCCCTCGTTTTTCAGAACTTCCACATGGTAGCCCTCCCGCTCCATGATGTAGGCGAGCAGGTCGAAATGCCACGGGAGCATGTCGGGCACGAGAATCGTGTGCGTTTTCTTCATCTCCGGGAGAAAGACGGGATAGTCGTCCCGGAAATCGGAGACGGGTCTTGATTCGGCCGGATTATTCATCGCTCCCCCTTCCCGCTTGCTCTTCGATGGCGGCGAGCATCGAGCGGAGACGGATCTTGACGACGCCGAGATTGTTGATCTCGTCGATCTTGATCTGCGTATAGAGTTTTCCCCTTCGTTCGAGGATGAGGCGCACTTCGTCCGTCGTGATGGCGTCGATGCCGCAGCCGAAGGAGACGAGCTGTACGACGCTCACGTTCTTTCGGCGCGTGGCGAACTCCGCGGCGCGGTACATGCGGGCGTGGAACGTCCACTGGTTGAGCACATTGACGAGAACGTCGTCGCCGTACTCGAACACGGCGTCCTCGGAGAGCACGGCGACGCCGAGCGAAGTGAGGAGCTTGTCGATGCCGTGGTTGATCTCGGGATCGGTGTGATAGGGTCTGCCCGTGAGAATCACGACATGCTTGTCCGCCTTCTCCGCCTCGGCAAGGATCTGTCTGCCCTTTTCGACGACCGTCTCATGAAATTCCCGCATGCGCCGCATGCCCTCGCGCAGCGCCCTGCGCACGAGCGACGCGGACAGGCGGTATTTCCCGAGCGCGGCGGTCAACGCCTTGACGGCGGAATTCTCCTCGTTGAGATCGAGATACGGCATGATGAAGTTGTCGGACGTCAGCCGTTCGTTGTTGGCTTTGAGAAGCTCGGGATAGTAGGCGACGACGGGACAGTTGTAATGGTTGATGGAGTCGTGTTCGTCGAGATTGTAGCTCTCGCAGGGATAGAAGATGAAATCCACTCCCTTGTCGAGCAAGGACTCGATGTGCCCGTGCATGAGCTTGGCGGGATAGCAAACGGTGTCGCTCGCGACGGTGTGCTGTCCCTTGAAATAGAGCGCGCGCGAACTTTTCTCGGAGAGCTCGACCCGGAAGCCGCACGTCTCGAAGAATCCCGTCCAGAGCGGAAGCTGTTCGTACATGACGAGCTGCATGGGAAGCCCGACCGTCCCCCGCTTTCCCTCGTGTTCGGCGTCGGGAAGGGCGAGCAGAGCGTCATATTTGAAACGGTAGATGTCGAGAGCGTCCTCCGCGGGTTTGAGCCCCGCCCCGCGCTCGCATTTGTTCCCCGAGATGAACTTCCGTCCGTCGGAGAAGGTGAGGATATTGACGTTACAGTGGGACGTACAGCCGCGGCAGACGACCGCGCGCGCGGAATAGGAGAAGTTTCTCAGTTCCGCCTCGGTGAGGATCGAGCTCGTGAGCGTCTCCCGCCGCGTGCTCTCCTTCGCATAGAGCGCGGCGCCGAACGCGCCCATGAGCCCCGCAATGGCGGGACGGATGACCTGTCTGCCCGTCTCCTTTTCGAAGGAACGGAGCACGGCGTCGTTGAGGAACGTCCCTCCCTGCACGACGATGTGTTCGCCGAGCTCGTCGGGCGTGCGGGCGCGGATGACCTTATAGATCGCATTCTTCACAATGGACGAGGAGAGCCCCGCCGAGATGTCCTCGACGCTCGCCCCCTCCTTCTGCGCCTGCTTGACGGAACTGTTCATGAACACCGTACAGCGGGAGCCGAGTTCCACGGGGTGCTGCGCGAAGAGCCCGAGACGGGAAAATTCCTCGATCTCCATGCCCATCGCCTTTGCGAATGTCTGAATGAAGGAGCCGCACCCCGAAGAGCACGCCTCGTTGAGCATGATCGAATCAATCGCGCGGTTCTTGACCTTGAAGCATTTGATGTCCTGCCCGCCGATGTCGATAATGAAGTCGACCTCGGGATTGAAAAAGAGCGCCGCCTTGAAGTGCGCCATCGTCTCCACGACGCCGAAGTCGATTTTGAGCGCGGCGCGCATCATGTCCTCGCCGTAGCCCGTCACGCATGCGCCGCGGATGTTGATGCGGTCGCCGATGAGCGAATAGATCTCGCGCAGACGGTTCACGACGATTTCGAGCGGCTGCCCGTTGTTGGATTGATAGTGGGAATAGAGGATCTTGCAGTCGGGCGTGATCAGCATGAGCTTGGTGGTCGTGGAACCCGAGTCGATCCCGAGATATGCCTCGCCCTCGTATTTGTAAATATTCTCGAAACTGAGATCGCTCCGCATGTGGCGGGAGACGAACTCGTCGTACTCCCTCCTGTCCGCAAACAGCGGTTCGGTCGTGACGATCTCGCCGCCGTCGGAAATGGCCGTGAGCCTGTTCTCGATCTCCGTCAAGGGCTCCTCCGTGCCGCTTGCCGCGGCGAGCGCCGCGCCGACGGACATGAAGCAGGGCGCGTTGTCGGGAAAGACGGCGTGCGCTTCGTCCAGCCCGAGGGTGCGCGTAAACGCCTTGCGCAGTCCTTTGAGAAAGTAGAGCGGACCGCCGAGAAAGAGCACTTTCCCCTTGATTCTGCGCCCCTGCGCAAGTCCCGAGACCGTCTGGTCGACGACCGCCTGAAAGATTGACGCCGAGATGTCCGCTTTGGACGCCCCTTGATTGAGAAGAGGCTGGATATCCGACTTCGCGAACACGCCGCAGCGGGAGGCGATGGGATAGACCCGCTCCGCGCTCAGCGAGAGCTTGTCCATCTCGTCCACGGAGAGATCGAGCAGGGTCGCCATCTGGTCGATAAACGCGCCCGTGCCGCCCGCACAGCTCCCGTTCATGCGCTGTTCCGCGCCGCCCGTCAAAAAGATGATCTTGGCGTCCTCGCCGCCGAGCTCGACCACGGCGTCCGCGTCGGGATAAAATTTTCTGATCGCGCCGTATGCCGCCTGCACTTCCTGCACAAAGGGAAGTTTTCCGCGCTGGGAGAGCCCGAGCCCCGCCGAACCCGTCACGCAGACTTTGAAGGACGCGGAAAAAGGACGAACTTTTTCGAGCTCGCCCAAAACCGTTTCCCGCACGCGGGAAAAATGGCGCACATAGGAGGAATACAGAATCTCCCCCGCACCGTTCATGACGCATACCTTGACCGTGGTGGATCCCACGTCTATGCCGAGCAACATTGTCATACGTTTTACCGAGGATATTTTTTGTATAGTATAACATATCCGACGGAAAATGACAAGTTATTCGCATGTCTTTTTTTCAGGCAAAGAATTCCGCGGCGCTATCTCTTTTTCCCCGCGTATTTTTGTCTGGTCGCGTTTCCCCCGCGCAGATGCCGCTCGCTGAGATTGATCCCGAGCACCTTCCGCACCTTTCGGTAGAGAACGGGATCAAGCGCCGGCAACCGTTCCCGCACATCTTTGTGAACGGTGGATTTACTGACGCCGAAGTGCGCGGCGCAGGCGCGCACCGTGCAGCCCGTTGCCGCGATGTATTCCCCGTTCTTTCTCACGCGTTCTTCGATATACTCCCACATACTCCGCTCCCGTCCCGCATTTTGTCGGGACGGTTATGATTATGTCGAATGAACGTGATTTATCCCATCCTCACGGAAATTTCCCTCCATTCGCCTCAAATCGCTTGAATTTTCTTTCGAAGTATGATATGATGACAACATACCACACCAAACCGAATAATTCCTAGCAAGATCCACAATTTTGGGCATTGTGTATCTCATTTTCACTTGCTTGGAAAACGGTTAATGGTGTGGTAGCCTGATCGGAGATACCATGCTGTGTGTTCCCGATTGGGAACACACTTTTTTTATATTTTACGGAGGTTTTTTATGGAACAACACAAAGCACAACTGCGCATCATGATGCTCATTCTTGCCCTTCTCGCAACGATTTTGCTCTTTTCTACGGCATGCAAAGAGCAAGGTACCGAATCCTCGGAACACGAACATATTGTGGTAGCAATCGGAGAAGAGAAACAACCCACCTGCACCGAAAGCGGCATGAGGGCGGGAGCGAAATGCTCCTCCTGTGGAACAATTTTCCGGGAACCGGCAACCATTCCTCCCCTCGGACATGACTTTTCTTCGGATTGGACGATCGATGAAGCGCCGAGCTGTACGGTCAACGGCAGGGAAAGCCGTAAATGCAGCCGATGCGACACGGTAACGGATGAACGAATTGTTCGAGCCACCGGTCATACATGGAGCGATTGGCAATTCAACAACGATGCAAGCTGCGACAAAAACGGAACAGAGACAAAGCGTTGCGGGAATTGCGATGCAACGGAAACGCGCGAAAAAACACAATCTGCGCTCGGACACAGCTATAATGACGACGGCGTTTGCACCCGATGCGGCGATGACAACGGACCGAAAACCAATTCCGAAGAAAGGCCAAAACGCGAAGGAGATAAAATTCTCTTCGGGAGTTATCCCCAAAGCGAAGTAACGGAAGCCGCCACAAAGAGCGCGCTTCTTGCTCAGGCAGGCGACCTTCCGACCGCTTCCGATCACGCAAAATGGACCGATTACGGCTATTACATCTCCGGAAAAACGAGAAGTTATATGTGGTATATCGACCTTATCTATCGCGATACAAAATATCGGGGAGTATACTTCGTCGATTACAGACCCGCATATGTAAAATGGGAATCATCCGCAGAAAAATCATACCAGGACGACAACGGATACTTGCTCAATACAGTGTATTGGTTTCGCTACGATCCCATCAAATGGAGCATATTAAAAGAAGAGAACGGCACTGCCCTCTTGCTCTGCGATACCGTCATTGACGCACAGGAATATTACATTGAAGGGAACTATCCCTCACCCGCAACCAGAACCTTTGACGGCGTTGCCGTGTATGAAAACAATTACAAATACAGCACCGTACGCAACTGGCTCAACGATACATTCTATGCCACCGCATTTACGAAGTATCAGCAGTCGCTCATCTTGGAAACTACCGTCGATAACAGTGCGGAGTCAACATCTTCAAGCAGAAATGACAAGGCGTGCGAAAACACGAAGGACAAAATATTTTTACTCAGTTACAGGGAGAGTACCGATGTCGGATACGGATTCGACGGAATCCCGCAAGCGGATGCAACGCGGCAAAAAAAGACGAGTGCATACGCAAACTCGCAAGGTGCATTTGTATCCGAAAGCGGAAACGGTTATCAGTGGCTTCGCTCGCCTTTCGATATGATGGGCTGTTTCCAGTGGGCAGTCACTGAGGATGGTTCGGCGAATCCGAATGTCATGGTCGATTACTCTGCGGTCGGCATTGTTCCCGCTCTCAGACTTTCCATTCCGAAATCCTGATTCCTGTCGAGCAGCGGCGCGGGACGAATCCGTCCCGCGCCGCTTACGACTGCCTTTGGCGACCATGCACAATTTCGCTTTGTCTTGATTCCCCTCGCGTTGAGCGTCTGCGCGATCTTCATCGCGCCGTCCTCATTCCTCGCAATACTGCCGGAATATCTCCCGAACGATCTCCGCTTCCCGCTCGTTGATCGCAAGGTCGAACAGTTCCCCCTTCGTCTTGTCATAGCCAAAGACGATATTGGGGACCTTCCCCTTTTCGGCGTTGACTTTCTCCCCGAACTTGATGCGCTTGGACATATTTGCACTCTCTTCCCGCGCAAGCGCGCCGAAGATCATCAGCACAAATTCGCTGTTCCCCATGCTCGTCATGTTTGCCGTCAAAAACTGCGTCTCGACGCCGAGAGATTTGAGCTTGCGGATATTTTGAAGAAGATCGACCGTGTTCCGCGCAAAGCGGGAAATGTCTTTGACGACGACAAGCTCAAACACGCCGCGCTCGGCATCCGCCATCATGCGCAGAAATTCCTTGCGGTTCTTGATCTTTGTCCCCGAAATTCCCTCATCGGCATACAGGCGCAC
>CANRGR010000022.1 GCA_947630245.1 uncultured Clostridia bacterium
AGGGGTTTCTGAAACCCTTTTGAAACCCTTTTCCTCTCACTGCGTTCGAGGACTTCCCCTACAAGGGGCAGCAAGGGCGCTCCCCTTGTCATTCCGACCCTCAAAGGGGGAGAGAATCCCCTCATTCAAAGCGGACTGCGTATGGGGGGATACACTCCTCCCTCACTTCGTTCGGTCGTCGGTATGACAGTGTAATTTCTTAAATCCCCATGCGCGAAGCAGGGTTTCCCTGCGGCAGCGCCCACAATTTGCCGCATACCTGCGGCTTGTTGTTTGCGCAAGGCGGACTGTGGGCGGGCGAACGGGTTTCTTGAAATCAATCCTCTTAACCCCTCACGAAATTTTTCTGCAAGGAAAAATTTGTGAACTTCTCTGCGCGGAGCAGGGTTTCCCTGCGGCAGCGCACACAATTTGCCGCATACCTGCGGCTTTTTGTTTGATGAAACGAAAAAGAGGACATACAAGTTAAGGCGCAGGAGCATGTTTCCTCACGGCGATTGCTTTCGAAGCCGTAGGCGAGCAAGCAATCGCGTGAATTTCTCCTCACGGAAATTCTTTACGAAGCGAGCGTAGCGGGCGAGCAAAGAATTTCGTGAATTAAAGCAAGAAATCGCGTGAATGAAAGCGAGCAAAGAATTTCGTGAAGGGCGACCGCGCTCTTCAACATACAAAAAGACAGGCCAGTGCGCCTGTCTTGTTTGATTGGGTTTACTTCTTTAAGGTGACCGTTCCCCCGAGCGCGCTGTTGTTGATGATTAGCGTGCCGCCGCTGCAACTTGCCGTCTCCGTAATGCCGCCGATCGTGATGTCAATCTTGGAGGAATCGTCGGGATTGACTTTCCAGGTTCCCGTTTGGGTAGTCTCTCCCGTCCCGGAATCCTGTTTGAGCGATACGCCTCCGCAGGCGACCAAACAGCCGACCGTCGCAAGAACCGTCAGCATTGTCAAAAACCATAACGTCAATTTTTTCATATCATTCTCCTTGTTTGATTTTCCCTTTATTCCAATCTGATCCGACGCAAAAGCGCGGGATTGCCGACCGCTCTGCCGCCGCCGAGCACGACCGCCATCTGCGGATCGCCCGAGAGATGCGCGTCCATCTGCAACTTGCGCGCGATATAATCGGCGAGACCCGCCATTGCCGTCACGCCGCCCGAGAGATAGACGCCGTTCTTTCCCACCGCCGCCGAAACTTCGGCGGGAAGTTTTCTCAGAACGAGCTCGGCATATTCGATGATCTTATCAATGTAGATCCGGATGGGAAACTCGATATCCTGTGAGGAGACGGAGACCGAGCGGGGTTTCCCCGTGGAGATGTCCCTGCCGTTGATGATCGAACTCTGGTTGTCGTCCTCGATGAGGCTGCCGACCGTATTTTTGAGCTTCTCACTCGTGAGCGAGCCGATTTTGAGGTTGAAATTGTCGGCGATATGGTCGATGATGTGGATATCCATATTGTTGCCGCCGACGTTCATGGAGATGCCCGCGATGATGCCGTCGAGGGAGAAGGTCGCGATGGACGTGACGCCCGCCCCGATGTCGATTGCGAACACGGGGTTGGATTCACTGAGGGGAACGTCCTGCCCGAGCGCGCTCAAAAAGGGCGTCTCCGCAAAATTCACCCGCGAAATTCCCGCCGCCTTTGCAACCCTGTATACCTTTTCGCGCGATTCGTCCTTGAATCCGCAGGGCACGCAGAAGAGCGCTTCGATGGATCCCGAGCGGCGCACGACTTTTTTGAGAAAATGATCGAGGAGCGCGCCCGCAAGCCGCTCCGAAAGAATTTCGCCCTCATAGACGGGGAACACGACGTCCGTCTGGTCGGCGGTCTTGCCGAGGAGGCGCTTAGCGTCGTTTCCGAAGGCGCGCGGCTCGCCCGAATCCTTCTGGACGGTCACGCAGGTCGCCTCGGCGAGCACGATCCCGCTCCCGAGTTTATAGATCTTCGTCATCGCGGTGCCGAAATCAATCGCAAGTTTCAACATAACTTTCCTTCCTTTAAGAACGCCGTCACAAGCTCCATCGGAAAACCGACGACGTTCGTATAACTTCCTTCGTAAGATTCGACGAGCGGATATCCGTCCTGAATGCCGTATGCGCCCGCCTTGTCGAGGGGGAGCCCGCTTGCGACATATTCCGCGATCAGTTCCCCGCTCAACGGGTAAAACTTCACACGGGTCTCAAAAACGTCCTTCAAAAACAGCCCTTCCCCCATCAGGCAGACGCCCGAAAACACGGAGTGGACGCGCCCGCTCAGCAAGCGGAGCATCTCCTCCGCCTCCTTCGCGGAGTGCGGCTTTCCGAGAATTTTCCCGCCGCAGGAGACGACGGTATCCGCGCCGAGGACGACGGAGCGGGGAAAGCGGGAAAAGACTTCGCGCGCCTTTCCCTCCGCAAACGCGAGCGCGGTGTCGCGCGCGGAGCGTTCGTCCCCTCTCTCCTCGAAGCGGGAGGGCTCCACGCGGAAGGGAATCCCGAGCCCGCCGAGCAGTTCCCGCCGGCGGGGCGAATTGCTTGCAAGAATGAGTTCCGCCATCAGAGAATTTCGAGATTTTTCTTGAACGTGCGCTTGAATTCGGCGTTCGCCTTCATCGCCTGCGCGATTTCGAGAGACGCGTCGCCGTTGAGTTCCGTTTTCATGATGACGGAATCGCCGAGCACGTCGCAGTTCACGCCCGTCACCACGCCCTGTCCGCTCCGGTCGAGACTCTCCGCGATGCGGAGCAGTACGCCGAGCTTGCGCACGATATCGAGATCGTCGTCCGTGACGATGTCCTTATACCGCTGCCAATCGTTGGGAAGGAGGTCCTCCTTGCGGTGACAGCCCGCAACGAACGCCGCCAGAACGACTTCCCTGTGGGTGGCGCCGTAGATCGCCGAATTGAGAATCATGTAGCGGCTGTGCTTCTGGTTGTTGTAATAGCGGATGCGAAGCCCGCAGTCGTGCAGGCTCGCGGCGATTTTGAGCACTTTGAGATAGACGCGCGGAAACTTGTGCAGAACGCGCAGCTGTTTGAAGAGCTGGATGCTAAGGTGCACGACGTGTTCCACATGCTTTTCGTCGCAGCCGTAGTACTTGACGAGGGTATTGAGCGAATAGCTCATGACGTCCGACAACGGCCGCTCCTCGGTCATGGGGATCGCCTGATTGAACATAATCCCCTCGCGGAGCCCGCAGCCGCCGATCTGGAAGGACTCGACGGAGAGATAGTCGGTAAACGATTTGATGATCGCAAGCGCGGCGGGCATGATGTCCGCCCGGTTGGGGGAGAGCCCGCGGATCCGCTTGCGCTTCTCCACGTCCAAAACGCGCACCATCTCGTAAATGGAACGGAAATCCTCGACGGCAAAGGTATAATTATGCACTGTGTTGAGCGGATACTTGCGCACGATGCGGTTGATCTTGTAGAGATTGCGGAAGGAGCCGCCCACGCCGATCATCTGCGCGTCGGGTTCGACTTCGCTCAGCCAGTCGATCTTTTTGAACTGCTCGGTGAAGAACTCCTCGATCTTCTCGGTCTGTTCTTTGGGGGAGAGGGAGTCGTCCGCAAACAGATCGGTGAGGGTGACCGCGCCGAACGCGAGCGTCGCATAATGCAGAATGTAGCGGCGGTTATAGTAGACGATCTTGGTGCTTCCGCCTCCGATTTCGAGAATGATGCCCTTCGGCACGTCCATCGAATTGATGACGCCGCGGTAGACGAGCGTCGCCTCCTCCTCCTCGGAGAGGACGCGCACTTTCAGACCGCAGGTCGCCTGAATCTCGTCGAGAAAAGAGCGCTGATTTTTGGCGCGGCGAACCGCCGCGGTCGCAACCGCGATAATCCGTTCGACGCCCGTCGATTCGCAAAGACGCTTAAACATCTTTAACGTTTTGATGGTTTCCGCGACCCGTTGCGGTTTCAGAAAACCGTCCCTGTCCATGTCCTGACCGAGGCGGACGCTCTCTTTGAGCTCGTCCTCGACCATAAAGTAGCCCTCTTCGAACAGATTGACGATCACGAGACGCGCGGAATTGGAACCCAAATCAATTATGCCTATCTTACTCATGATATCCCGTCCTTTCCGGGGTGTGTTTCCGGATCTTCCGTCCGGGCGGGAGAACCCAACAATCCGCCCATTATTTTTCTGTACCGATACATTTTAACACACGCGGGGGGATTTGTCCATACCCTTTTTGAAAATATTTCCGTCAGGCGGAAAATTTTTTGCGGATTTTTTCGGGTTTTTTCAGCCCCGCGCGGAGAGGGACGACCGAGAGCGCCAATAAAAAGACGCCGAATCCGCGGCGGAGCACGGCGGCGGGAAGATACGCGGCGGCAAACGCCCCCGCGGCAGAGAAAAGAAGGGCGGGCAGGACGATCCATGCGAGCCCCTTTTTGTCGAGCAGTCCGTTTCTCGCATGGACGGCAAGCGCGGGAACCGACATCGGCAAAAAGGAGAGCAGGTTGAGCCCCTGCGCAATGTTCTGCGGCACGCCCGCGAGCGTCAGAAGCGGGATGAGCAGCGTTCCGCCGCCCATTCCCATGCCCCCGAGGATCCCGCCGAGAACGCCGCAGGCAAAGAGCAGATAAAACGCCATCAGAAGAGCATCCTCGCCCCCGCAAGGAGCATGAGAAGTCCGAAGGCGACGCTCACGAGGCGCGCGGGAAGGGACGCGAGCAGTTTCGCGCCGAAATACCCGCCCGCGGCGACGCCGAGCGCGACGGGCGCGAGCAGCGGGAGCGGGCACAATCCGTGAAGAAGATAGACCGTTCCGCTCACCGCCGAAGCGGGGAGAATGACGGCGATCGCCGTCGCATGCGCCTTACGCTGCGGTTTTCCCGCCGCACGGAGCAAGGGCACGGCGAGCATGCCGCCTCCGCCGCCGAGCAGCCCGTTGCAGATCCCGATCGCGCTCCCGCCGCCGAGCAAAGCCCATTTGTTTTCCGTTTTCAAACCGATTTCCCCCCTTTTCTCCGACCGCCGTTTCTTATAGAATGCGGCTTTCCAAAAAATTTTTCCCTTTTTTTCATCGAATTCACGCAGAAATGCTTGCTTATAATCGCAAATTACGATAAAATAGTAAAAGCAAATTGCCGAAAAACGGAACCGGACGGGTCCGGCTCCGAAAATCAACAAAGGGTGTTATATGGCTAAGATTTTTGAAAACGGAAAATGGAAAAAGCGGACGCTGACCGCACTCTCCGCGGCGCTTGCCGCCACGCTTTCCCTCGGGGTCCTCGCTGCATGCGGCAAGACGGATGACACGCCGGACGATGACGACGACACCGTCGTTTCCGCCACCGACACGCAGCTCCTCAAAAACGGGAACTTCGAGTTCTACGGCGACAAAGACATCAAGGAAACAAAGGAGAGATACAATCTCATCAATTCTCCCAATAACTGGACGTTCACGTCCGGCTCCCCCACTTCCGACACGAAGTCCGGGATCGTCAACACGGCGGATTGGGAATATATGACCGCTCCGGGCGGCTCCGAATTTTTCAAATCGTTCAAGAAGGGCGGAGAGAACGCTGAGTTCTCCACCGTCGTGGACGAAGCCGCCGCACACTGGACGGACGATAACGTCAGCGCGTACGACCGTCTGCTCTTCCTCGACGTCTACAAAGACGAAATCGAGGATCTCGACTCGAATTCCGAGGCGGCAAAGACGTTTGCAAAGACGTCCTATTCGATTGATTTCGAGGATGTGGAGAAGCTCAAAGAGGAAGTTCCCTCCCCCACTCCCTGCCCCGACGCCGCGGACGACGAGACGAGCGTGCTCATGATCCACAACAGCAGGGTCAGCGACAGCGTCTCCGGCACCGCGCAGTACTATACGTCCTCGACGACGATCACCCTTTCGGCGGGCACCGCGGCGGAAGTCTCCGTCTGGGTCCGCACGGACAATCTCACCCACTATGAGAGCACGGAACTTGAAGCGCGCGGCGGCGCGTACATCGGCGTGACGAACACCGTCGGCGGTTCCACGCTCGATCAGATGCAGATCTACAACATCAGCACGAAGGGCGAATGGAAGCAATACACCGTGTATGTGCGCGCAAGCACCTTCGCCACCACGACCTTCCGCATCGTGCTCGGGCTCGGACAGGGCTCCACGGACGACAGACTGTTCGCCGTCAACGGCTATGCCTTCTTCGACGGGCTCACCTGCGAAGTCATCTCCGACGCGGACTATGAGACCGCAGTGAAGGAGAGCGGCGCGCGCACCTGCACCGTCGACTCCCTCAAAGAGGAAAAACGGTTTGATACCGACACCGTCACCGAGGACGCCTTTGCGCTCGACCTGTATGCGGGCTTCGACGCGGACAACACCCTCCTCGGCGAAGATGTGGAGATCGGGCTCACGAAACAGACCTCGGGCAGCAGGGAATACACCTCCGCCGACGTGGACGCGTCCCTCGGCAATGCGGAGACCAACTATACCCGTATTGTGAAACTTGCCGAGCTTGCCTCGTCCGGAAACAGCTATGCGGAGCGGGTCTACCAAAACGATTTGAAAGACAAGTTCCCCTTCGGGGAGGACAGCCCCATACTCATGCTCCTCTCCGGGAACGGCGCGGCATATACCGCAAAACTCCCCGAGATCACCCTCGAAAAGGGCGACCGCATGCTCGTTTCCTTCTTTGTCAAGACGAGCAAGATCGCAAACGGACTGACGGGCGCTTCGGCGACCGTTGTGGACGGCGAGAACAAGACCGTCATCTCCGCATTCGACACCACGACCCTCGCGCCCGTCGACATCGACTCCAAGAGCGAGGACGAGAGCAAGAAAGACATCTATAAGGGTTGGACGCGGTGCTTCTTCTTCCTTGAAAACGACACCGACAGTTCCAAGACCTTCCACATCGAACTCAACTACGGTCCCACGACGATCGTCGGAACGACGAAGTTCGGCTACGGCGACGGCTATGCCGCATTCACGAACTTCGAGACCAAGACGCTCACCAAGAACGAATATTCCTACGCTTCCACGGGCGACCGCGCGAAGAAAGTCTCCCTGACGGGCGTTGTGGAGGAGAACAAGAAGTTCGACTCCGTTTCCGCTGCCGACGAAAAGGCGCTGGAAAAAGGTCCTGCCAACCCCGTCGGATTCACGGGCGTCCTCGGCGGATCCCGGTTTGTCGACCAGAACGGCGGAGACAACACGAAACCCGACGGCGTGTATTCGGGACTTCTCAGCTCCGCTTATGCAGACAATTACGCGCAGTCCTCCGAGTCCTGGACGGATGTCCTCGGAAAGGCGGAAGAGGGCGAGAGCGGCGAAACGTGGTGGCAGGGTCTGTTCGGCAACGCCCGCCAGCCCCTCGTCATCGTCAACAAGGACGCGGCGTCCTACGGCTACTTCGCAACGAGCACGGCGACCGTCTCCGCCTCCGCTTACCAGCGCATTTCGATGCGGGTGAGAGCTTCCGTCGGCGCAAAGGCGTATATTTACCTCTTCGACGTCTCCTCCGCGAAGAAATCGGGTCAGCTCATCTATCCCAACATGCCCGGCATCACCTATTGGTATGACGACGACGGGAACATCTGCCGCATCGACCCCGCGGACAAGAATTTCGACAAGAAGTCGGACATTCTCTACGAATTGCAGGACAACGGTCTCTATAAGAAGGTCGGCGAGACGGGCGACAGCCTCTATGCAAACCTTCACAACTATGAGAAGGACGAGAGCGGCAATCTCGTCACGAAGGAAGGCGAGATCGCGTTCTTCAACAACAACGGCACCTTCTACGCATACCGCGAGGAGGGCACGGGCGGCTATCAATACTCCCGTCCCGTTCTTCCGCTCCCGACCGACATCGCGCGCTACGATTTCACGGAGACCGAACTCCCCGGAACGAGCATCGTCGTGGACGGCACGGGCGACTGGGTCACCGTCAACTTCTATCTCCACACGGGCAACGAGGCGAAGGAATTCCGTCTCGAAGTTTGGAGCGGCGACAGATACGGCAAGGCGCCCAACCCCGCGAACAGCTATGTGTTCTTCGATAACTACTCTTCGTCGTCGATCTCCAACTACGAGACCATCCGCGACGAGGCGGTGGAAGAGATCAAAGACGGGCTCAACAAGGCGTCCGGCAAGAAACTCGGGGACGAAGGCTATCTCGGCACAAAGGACAACCTCCCCCAAAAAGACGCAAACGGCAATCCCCTTTCCCTCTATTATACGTTCACCTTCTTCGATTCCACCTCTTACGTCCGCTATGACAAGACGACGGACGAGGACGAGAGCGGCAATCCCTGGATCGCGTATAAACAGAGCGGATACAGCGAAGGGCTCGTCTATCTGAGCTATACGGACGACGGCATGGAGGACGGCGAACAGATGCGCACTCCTTCCCGTTCCTTCTTCCTCGACTATTCGATGACCGACGTCACGGTGACCCCCACCGAGCACACCGACAGCGACGACACGGATACCGACACGGACACGGAAACGGACGGGTCGATCGGCGCGAACATCCTGCTCCTCGTCTCCTCGGGAATCCTCGCAGTCATCCTCGTGGCGGTGATCATCATCGTCATCGTCAGACGGCTCCTCAAAAACCGTTCGCCGAAGGCGAAGATCAAACCCGCAAAGGATCACCGTGTGAAGCCCGCAAAGGCAAAGAAAGAACCGCGCGAAGAGCCCAAGAAGGAAGAGCCCACCGACGAAAACGATCCTTACAACAAATAAAGTTCATAAGAAGCGTTCCAAAAAACCGACGGAAACGTCGGTTTTTTTGTTGCAAATCGGCAAATACTGTGCTATAATGGTGATATCAAAAGAATCGTGCCACCGGGTACAGAGAATGCATGAGCATTCCGTTTGCATTGATAGGTCTTTGACCGCAAGGTCTCAGGTAAATGCAAGACGGGGTGCTCTTTTTGCAAAGGAGGAGATATGGAGCGCATAAAAAAGTTCTTTCGGAGTTTTACCCTGCTCGACGGGTTCATCTGGGGAGGCTCCGTCCTTGCGATCGTCCTCTCCTTCATCCTCTGCAAAAATCACGATTATCTCCAACTCGCCGCCTCGCTGGTCGGCGCGTGCTGTCTCATCCTCACGGCGAAGGGGAACGTGCTCGGACAGTTTCTCTCCGTCATCTTTTCGGTGTGTTACGGAGTTATCTCGTACTTTTGCGCCTACTACGGGGAAATGATCACCTATCTCGGCATGACCGCCCCCACCGCGCTCGCGGCGATCATCACCTGGATGAAGCATCCCTTCCGCGGCGACCGCTCCGAAGTGACGGTGAGCAAACCGAGCGTCTACGATTACGCCATTCTGATTCTGCTGTCCGTCGTGATCTCGATCGTGTTCTATTTCCTGCTCGGCGCTCTGCACACGAACAACCTGCTGTGGAGCACGCTCTCCGTGCTCACGAGCGCGCTCGCCGTCCTTCTGACGGTGCGCAGATCCCCCTACTACGCGTTTGCATACGCCCTCAACGACATCGTGCTGATCGTGCTCTGGTCGCTCATGGCGGCGGAGGACAGCTCGTACGTCGCCATGATCGTCTGCTTCTCCGTGTTCCTGCTCAACGACTGCTATGCGCTCATCAACTGGCTGCTGCGCAGAAAACGGCAGTCGGAAATCCAGGCAAGCGAATCGAATGAATTTCTCCATCTCCGTTGATGGCTCAAAGGGCGCGCCGCGGCTTTTGCCGCGGCGCGCCCTTTGATTGAAACGGGAGGCACCGCCTCCCGTTTTTTTTGTTCATTTTTTCACCCGTGCTAAACGATCTTTCTGAGCCCTTTGGGCAGATGATTTTTGACGACCCCGTTTACGCATTTGCCGAGCCCGAGCGGGAAATTCGCCACGCAGACGGCACACCAGCCTGCGGGAAGATCGGCGGGAAGCGCTTCGCCGTGCAGGTATCGCTCCGCCTCCGCGCGGGAGAGAACGAGCTTGCGCCGTGCGTCCGATCCGAACGCCATGCAGAGCGCATGCGCGGGTTTGAACAGCTTGCCGTCCCACTCTCCGAGCTCGACGCCCAGCCGCAGCAGACGCGTCCCCCCGAGCGAGGGCATGCCGCGCGGCACGAGATACATCCTGCCGTCCGGGAGCGTCGTCGGCTCCCCCTCGGGCGGCGCCGTGAAAAAGTCCGCCGAAAAGGCACGGAACGCCCGCTCCGCCGCCGCAACGCGGCGCACGGGGAAGGGTCCTGGACGGCGCTCACCCCCTTCCGTCCTGCGGAACACGGCACAGAAGTGTCCCTCTCCCGCGCATTCATGCGGATAGAGTTTTTCCTGCCGCTCCAAGACGAACTCAGGATGGCGATTCAAAAAATCCTCAACCTGCCACTCGTCCTCTTCCTCCGCAAACGTGCAGGTGGAATAGACGAGCCGTCCGCCCGCGGCGAGCATCTTTGCGGCGGAATCGAGAATCCCCCTCTGCCGCACCGCACAGCGCGCGACGTTCTCCTCGCTCCATTCGGGAATCGCGTTCGGCTCTTTTTTGAACATCCCCTCCCCCGAACAGGGCGCGTCCGCGAGAATGAGATCGAAATACTCCCCAAACCGCTCCGCAAGCCGTTCGGGGGGAGCGGAACAGACGGCGCAGTTTGCAATGCCCATCCGCTCCACGTTGCGGGAGAGGATCTTCGCACGCGCGTCGTCCGTCTCGTTTGCAATGAGAATCCCCCTTCCCGCCATCTTTGCCGCGATATGGGTCGTCTTTCCGCCCGGCGCGGCGCAGAGATCGAGCACGCGTTCGTGCGGATAACTCCCCGCGATCTCCCCCACCGACATCGCCGACGGCTCCTGCAAGTAGTACATGCCCGCAAAATGATAGACGTCCCCGCCCGCCTTTTCCTCGGTGATGGAGAACCCGTCCGCCGCCCAAAGCACGGGAAGAAGCGGGAACGGAGAGATCGCGCGGAATTCCTCTGCGGAGAGTTTGAGCGTGTTCACACGGAGCCCCTTCCGCGGCGGCTGTCCGTAAGACGACAAAAAGGCGGGGAAGCGGCTTCCCAGCCTTTCTTTCATGCGTTCGAGAAACGGGCGCGGCAGATCCATGATTTAACCTTCGAGAGCGGCTTCGATCGTTTCGAGCGGAATGAACGCCGCCCCCGCGGTGATCGCGTTGCGGCACCGCACGCCGCCCTCGCCGCGCGCGATATAGACGTTGCACTCCGTCGGGTGGGACGTGTACTGCCCGCCCGAGGCAAAGATCGCCTCCACAAGTTTGCGCGAGACGGGAATGTCGTCCTCGATGTCCCGCGAGAAACAGAAGATCTTCCCTTCGAGCGAGCCGCCGCTCTTGCGCTTGTGCATGTGCTTGTTGACGTAGCGGTAGAACTCGTCGTGCGCCTTCATGTGCGCCTCGTGCGCCGCTTCGCGCTCTTCGAGATACTCCCTCAGCCCCACGGACGTGAGCGGACGGATTTTATATCCCGCCACTCTGCCCGCGCGCACGCCGTACTTTTCGGCGAGACCCAAAATATCGGTATTCTCCCGCTTGCAGAGCACTTCGCACACGCGCATGGTGGCGTAGGCGTCGTCGACTGCGCGGTGCGGGGTAAATTCCACCCCGAGCTCCTCCGCCATCGCCTGCAACCCGTATTGCCGCGCGAAGTCCTTTTCCGTATTCATATAGAAGAACTGCGTGTCGTAGAAGCGGAAGCGGAAGGACGGCAGTTTATAGCGCTTGGTTTCGAGATTGAGATAGTTGACGTCGTTGATGGTCGCATGTCCGCAGACGACGCTCTCCTCGTCTTCGAGAAGCGCCTTGATGTGCGGATACTCGGCGGAGAAGAGCGGGTATTTCTTGAAATCCTCGTATTCGTAGGGGAGCACAAGCCCCTCCCCGCCCCTGCGGCCGGTGAGGTGGAATTTTCCCCGCGGATTGAGAAGGATCTCCTCGCGTGCGAGCAGATTGAAATGTTCATCCGTTACGACGTAGCCGAATGCGCACATCTTGGCGACGTTCTTGTAGACGCAGGCGCATTCGATGTCAAAAAATACAAACTTCATGGAGGGTTCCGATGTGTTCCCGTACCTCGGGATCACGGTTTCACTTTGATCTCGCCGAGCCCGCCCATGTAGGGACGGAGCACTTCGGGAATATAGACGCTGCCGTCCGCGCGGAGATGATTTTCGAGGAAGGCGATGAGCATTCTGGGCGGCGCGACAACGGTGTTGTTGAGGGTGTGCGCAAACGCGCTGCCCTTCTCCGTTTTATAGCGGATCCCGAGCCGTCTCGCCTGCGCGTCCGTCAAATTGGAGCAGGAGCCCACTTCGAAATACTTCTGCTGGCGCGGGGACCACGCTTCCACGTCCACACTGCGGTATTTGAGATCGGCAAGGTCGCCCGAACAGCATTCGAGCGTGCGCACGGGGATCTCCATCGAGACAAAGAGCTCCACGGTGTAGTTCCACATCTTGTCGTACCACGCGCAGCTGTCCTCGGGCTTGCAGATGACGATCATCTCCTGCTTTTCGAATTGATGGATGCGGTAGATGCCGCGCTCCTCGATGCCGTGCGCCCCCTTCTCCTTGCGGAAGCAGGGCGAATAGCTCGTGAGCGTGAGCGGGAGCTTGCTCTCGTCGATCGTCGTGTTCATGAAGCGGCCGATCATGGAGTGTTCGCTGGTTCCGATGAGATAGAGATCCTCTCCCTCGATCTTATACATCATGCCGTCCATCTCTTCGAAGCTCATCACGCCCGTGACGACGGAAGAGCGGATCATAAAGGGCGGAATGCAGTAGGTGAATCCCTTTCCGATCATGAAATCGCGGGCATAGGCGAGGACGGCGGAGTGCAGTCTCGCGATGTCGCCCGTGAGATAGTAGAATCCCTGCCCGCTGGTGCGGCGCGCGCTGTCGATGTCGATGCCGCCGAGCCGTTCGAGAATATCGAGATGATAGGGCACTTCGAAATCCGGCGTCTTGGGTTCGAGGAAGCGCCGGCGCTCCACGTTCTCGGAGTCGTCCTTGCCGATGGGCGTCTCGGGAGAGATGATGTTCGGAATGCGCATCATGATCTCTTTGAGCCGCTCGCCGACCTTCGTCTCTTCTTCCTCGACTTCCGCAAGGCGGGCGGCGTTGCGGTTGACCTGCGCCTTGACTTCCTCCGCTTCCGCCGTCTTTTTCTCGCGCATGAGCGCGCCGATCTGTTTGCTGAGCGTGTTGCGGGAAGCGCGGAGCGCGTCACCCTCGCTCATGAGAGCGCGCCGTTCGGTGTCGAGCTTCAACGCCTCGTCCACAAGGGGGAGCTTATGCTCCTGAAACTTCTTTCTGAGATTTTCCCGCACTGCGTCGGGATCGTTGCGCAACAATGCGATATCAATCATACTGATTACCTCGTTCGTCTGTTCGTTCTCCTTTATTATACATCATTTCCCCTTCGAATGCAAGGATTTGGCGGGGGGTCTGTAATTTCTTTTCCCGCCGTCCCCCTCTGTCCGTCCGCCGCGGCGCGGCAGATGAAAAAAACTTTTGACAAATGCGCCGCAAGCGTGTATAATAGACGCAGAATCATCAAGGGAGAACAACCATGCCACAGGAAGGAGAGAAAAGAGAGGGTCCGGAAAACCGTTCCTTCTTTGCCAATCTTCTGGCGCGGGGAGGAGTCACAATCTCCAAGCCGGACAAGGAGCGCCGCAAGCTCATGCGGCGGTTCAAGCGCGCCAAACAGATTCCCTCGGAAAAGGAAGTCGAGCGGTTCACGCCCGGACTCGACGAGGGGCTGAGCGAGGAACAGGTGGGATTGCGTTTCAACCAATTCCTCTTCAACGACGTCAACAAGCGGTACAGCAAGTCCTATGCCGCGATCTTCATCGGCAACCTCTGCACGATCTTCAATCTCCTTTGCGTGCTCGTCGCGGTCGCCCTCATCATCGCGGGTGCGGACATCACCAAGTTCCTCTTCGCGGGGATCTTCGCCGCCAATCTCGTGATCGGCATCATTCAGGAGATTCTGGCAAAGAAACAGATCGACCGCCTCGCCGTGCTCGTCTCGTCCACCGCGAACGTCATGCGCGGCGGCGTGATCAAGGAGATCCCGATCAAGGAACTCGTGCTCGACGACGTGCTCCTGCTCGAAGCGGGACAGCAGGTCCCCGCGGACTGCATTCTCGCGGACGGGCTCGTCGAAGTCAACGAATCCCTCCTGACGGGCGAATCCGCCTCTGTCAAGAAGGAGATCGGGGACGTCCTCTATGCGGGCTCCTTCATCGCGAGCGGAAACTGCCGCGTGCGCGCGGATAAGGTCGGCAAGGCGACCTATCTCAACAACCTCACTTCCAAAGCGAAGAAATACAAGCGCCCGCGCTCGGAGATCATGAACTCCATCCGCCTCTTCATCCGCGCGATCGGGCTCATGATTCCCGTCGTCGCGGGTCTCATGTTCTGGGTGACATGGAGCAGTTTCGGCGCGAGCGCGGATCTTTGGGACCGCATCTCCCAATCCATTCTCTATACGAGCACCGTAATCGTGGGCATGATTCCCTCCGGGCTTCTCCTGCTCACGTCGTTCGCAATGGCGCTCGGCGTCCGCCGTCTCGCCAAGAAACAGACCCTCGTGCAGGACATGAACTCTCTCGAAATGTTAGCGCGGGTCAATGTGCTCTGTCTCGATAAGACGGGGACGATCACCGACGGCAGAATGACGGTGAGCGACTGCATGATCATCAACAACTACAACGACCATTCGGTGGAGGAAGTCATGGCGAACATGCTCCGCGCCCTCGACGACAACAACCAGACGTCGATCGCGCTCCTCAACCGCTTTGGGCACTCCTCCACGCTGCAAGCGCAGGAAATTCTGCCCTTCTCCTCGAAGCGCAAACTCTCCGCCGTCTCCTTCTCGGACGTGGGGACGTACGCCTTCGGCGCACCCGAATTTGTCCTCCGTCCCATGCCGCCGCGCGTGGAGCGGATCGTCCAGCAATACGCCCAGATGGGGCTTCGCGTGCTTCTTCTCGCCTTTGCGAACGGGCGGATCTCCGACGACAGACTGCCGGGTCCCTTCCGCCCCGTCGCGCTCATCACGCTCGCGGACAACGTGCGCCCCGAGGCGGTCGAAACGGTCAAATGGTTCAAAGAGAACGACGTGGATATCCGCATCATCTCGGGCGACAATCCCGTGACGGTCTCCGAAGTGGCGCGGCGGGTCGGCGTGCAGAATGCCAATAAATTCATCTCCCTCGAAGGACTCACCGACATCGAAGTGGAGAATGTGGCAACGCAGTACACCGTGTTCGGACGGGTCACGCCCGAACAGAAGGCAATCCTCGTCAAGACGATCAAGCGGGACGGCAACACCGTCGCTATGACGGGAGACGGCGTCAACGACATTCTCGCCCTCAAAGAGGCGGACTGCGCGATCTCGGTCGCCTCCGGCAGTGAGGCGGCGCGGAACGTCTCCCACCTCGTGCTCATGAACAACAACTTCATGAATCTTCCCTCTGTCGTCAACGAGGGCAGACGGATCATCAACAACATCAAGAACAGTGCGTCCCTGTATATCATGAAAACGCTCTTCACGGCGCTGCTCGCGGTGATCTGCGTCTTTATGCGCGAGCCCTATTTCTTCACGACGGATAACATGATCCTCTTCGAAATGTTCGTCGCCGCACTGCCCTCCGCGATCATCTCCATCCAGCCCAACAACAGCCGCGTCAAGGGCAAATTCATCATCTACGTCCTATCGCGAAGTATTCCGGGCGCCGTCACCCTGATCCTGTGCGTGCTCTCCGTCTATATCGCAAAGAACACCCTCCCGGGCTACGGATTCGAGACGAACTTCTATCCCATGCTCATCCTCGCCGTCACCTTCGGCGGAATCGTCGTGCTCTATCAGGTGCTCAAACCCCTCAACCTGCTGCGCACAGTCGTCTATGCGGTGACGATTGCAATCTGCGTCGGCGTGCTCTGCGTTCCCTATCTCGGGAATATCATCTACAAGGTCACGGACACTGCGGGCAACGTAATCGCAAGCTGGGAAATGACCGAATTCAATCTCACGCAAATTTTGTTCATTCTCTGCGTCATGCTCGCGGCGTTCCCCTTCTCGGGTTGGCTGACGAAGGCATGCGATCTGCTCAACAACGATTGAGAAGCGGCGCCGCGATCTTCGCGGCGCCTTAACGCGGGGATTATTTTTTTCGTTCGGCTCCGCCGCATGCGGTTTTTGCGCCGAAACAACGCCATAATACGAAACAACCGCCCGATATGCAGTATCGGACGGTTGCTTTCAGGGGGGAAATGAAGAAATTTTTCTTCTTCGTGTTTATTATAACATCTTTCTTTTATTTTGTCTATACCCTTTTATAATGTTGACAAACAATCTTTTTTGAGATATAATATAATCAAAAATAAACAAAATCGAGCAAGAATATGTTGAGTAATACCCGTCAGGACAAAATTCTCTCCTATTTGAAACAGCATGTTTCGGCCACGGTGAAGGAACTCGCCGCCGCGCTGTATGTCAGCGACGCGACCATCCGCCGCGATCTCATCGAAATGCAGACGTTGGGGCTTCTGAAACGCAGCCACGGCGGAGCGGTGCTTCTCGAAGCGGCGGACGAGATCTCCATCTTCGTCCGCATGACGGAAAACGCGAAGGAGAAGGAGCTCGCCGCGGGCAAGGCGCTGCGCTTTATCCCCTCCGACTTCAAGACGGTGTTTTTAGACAGCTCCTCCACCGTGCTCGCCCTCGCCCAGCGCATGAATCTCACGGACAAGACGGTCATCACGAACAGTCTGGAAGCGCTCGTACAGCTTTCGAAGATGCGCGGCGTCAACCTGATCGTCCCCGGCGGGAACATCTCCCCCACCGGCAACTCCATCATGGGGAGCTGGACGAATACGCTGCTCTCCGACTTCCATTTCGATCTCATGCTCACCTCGTGCGCGGCGGTGATCGGGCGGGGCGCGTATGAGACGTCCGTCGACCAGCGAGAAGTCAAACGCACGGTGTTCGACCGCTCGGACTGCCGCATTCTGATCTGCGGACACTCCAAATTCGACCAGCCGGGGAGCTATCTCTTCAAGGATCTGTCCTCCTTCGACAAGGTCGTTTTCGACCGCCTCTCGCCCGAAGAGCAGAAGAGGTTCGAAGGACTTCCCATGGTATATTGACTCTCAGCGCGCCTCATCAAAGGCGCGCTGTTTATCATGTCGTATCGGAACCCCTTGATTTGACAACGAGGCGCGGACTGCGTATTAGGGGATACACTCGAACTGCGCCCTCGGTATGACAGTGGGGCACGGACTTCATATTAGGGGCTCACTCCGCGCTTCGCGCTCCGTTCGGTATGACCGCGGGACGCGGACTGCGTATCAGGGAATACACTCGGGCTGCGCCCTCGGTATGACAGAGAAGGCTCTCACTTGGCGCCCCTCGGGGCCCCCGCAAAAAGACGTAGTATTTTTGCGGGGTGGTATAGGGGAGCTCCGCCCGCAGGGCGGTGAGGGGTTTCTGAAACCCTTTTGAAACCCTTTCGGCTCACTACGTTCGCCACTTTCTCATGTGGGTAGAACCCCGCATTCGGTCACCGTTCGCGCGACAAATGCGCTCACTCATGTCGCATTGCGCCAACAGTTATCAACTGTTGGCAGGATGCAATGCTCCACCCTTTCAGGGACAGCAAGCCATTCCCCAAACTTCCCGCGAGCAAAATCGCATTTTGCGCTGCGGAACACAATTTGCCGAATCCTTTCGGCTTGTTGTTTGCACAAGGCAGACTGTGGGCGGGCGAACGGGTTTCATGAAATCAATCCGCTTAACCCCTCACGGCGATTGCTTTCGAAGCCGTAGGCAAGCAAGCAATCGCGTGAATGAAAACAAGCAAAGAATTTCGTGAATTGAGGCGAGCAACGTGAAAAGGGGTTCCTGACATGAAAAAACGACCCGTTCTATTCAGAACGAGCCGTTTTTTGCAATCAATCGTCGGTGTACGACATATTTTTTATATGATCTTTACTTTCTCGGGTTCTTGATATTCGCCTGTGCTGCCGCGAGACGGGCAATCGGGACTCTGAACGGCGAGCAGGACACATAGCTGAGCCCGATGTTGTGGCAGAACTCGATGGACGAAGGATCGCCGCCGTGTTCGCCGCAGATGCCGCAATGGAGCTCGGGGCGGGTCGCTCTGCCGAGATCGACCGCCATCTTCATCAGTTTGCCGACGCCGATCGTATCGAGCCTTGCAAACGGATCGCTTTCATAGATCTTGTTCGCATAGTATGCGGGCAGGAACTTGCCGGCGTCGTCGCGGGAGAACCCGAAAGTCATCTGCGTCAAATCGTTCGTGCCGAAGCAGAAGAATTCCGCTTCCTTCGCGATCTCGTCCGCGGTGAGCGCCGCGCGCGGGATCTCGATCATCGTGCCGACTTCGTATTTCAGCTCTGCGCCCGCTTCCTTGATGACTTCGTCCGCCGTCTTGACGACGATATCCTTGACGAACTTCATCTCCTTGACTTCGCCGGTGAGCGGGATCATGATCTCGGGATAGACCTTCACGCCCTTCTTCTGAACGGCGAGCGCCGCCTTGATGACCGCTTTCGTCTGCATGACCGCGATCTCGGGATAGGTGACGGTGAGACGGCAGCCGCGGTGACCCATCATCGGGTTGAACTCGTGGAGATCGGAGATGATCTGCTTGATCTGTGCGACCGTCTTACCCTGCGCCTTTGCAAGCGCCTTGATGTCCTCTTCCTCGGTGGGAACGAACTCATGGAGCGGGGGATCGAGGAAACGGATCGTGACGGGATAGCCGCCGAGCGCCTCGAAGAGACCTTCGAAGTCCGCCTGCTGCATGGGCTCGATCTTCGCGAGCGCCGCCTCTCTCTCTTCCACGGTGTCGGCGCAGATCATTTCGCGGAACGCGCCGATTCTTGCGGGATCGAAGAACATGTGCTCGGTACGGCAGAGCCCGATGCCCTGTGCGCCGAACGTCGCCGCCTGCTTTGCGTCCTTCGGGGTGTCCGCATTGGTGCGAACGCCAAGAGCCTTGTATTTATCCGCAAGTTCCATGATGCGTCCGAAATAGCCCGAGCTCGGATCCGCGGGAACGGTGGGAATGATGCAGTTGTAAATGGTGCCGGTAGAGCCGTCGAGGGAGATGCCGTCGCCCTCATGATAGGTCTTGCCCGCAAGGGTGAACTGCTTGTTCTCCTCGTCCATCTTGATGTCGCCGCAGCCGGAGACGCAGCAGGTCCCCATGCCGCGCGCCACGACCGCCGCATGCGACGTCTGTCCGCCGCGGACGGTGAGGATGCCCTGCGCGTACTTCATGCCCTCGATGTCCTCGGGAGAGGTTTCGAGGCGGACGAGGACGACCTTCTTGCCCTTCTTGCCCTCTTTGACTGCGTCCTCTGCGGTGAACACGATCGTGCCCGCAGCCGCGCCGGGAGACGCCGCAATGCCCTTGCCGACGACGTTGTTCTTATCCGCTTCTTTGAGCGCCTTCGGGTCGAACTGAGGGTGAAGCAGCATGTCGAGGGACTTCGCGTCGATCTGCATGAGAGCCTCTTCTTCGGTGATCATGCCCTCGTCGATGAGGTCGCAGGCGATCTTGATCGCCGCCGCCGCCGTGCGCTTGCCGTTACGGGTTTGGAGCATGTAGAGTTTCTCGTTCTCGACGGTGAACTCCATATCCTGCATGTCGTGATAGTGATTTTCAAGCGTGGTACAAACTTCCTGGAATTGCTTGTAGACGTCGGGGAAAACTTCGGCCATCTGGGAGATGGGCATGGGAGTGCGGACGCCCGCGACGACGTCCTCGCCCTGTGCGTTGGTGAGGAATTCGCCCATGAGTCCCTTCTCGCCGGTCGCGGGGTTGCGGGTGAACGCAACGCCGGTGCCGCAGTTGTCGCCCATGTTGCCGAACGCCATCATCTGCACGTTGACCGCGGTCCCCCACGAATAAGGGATGTCGTGATCCATACGGTAGACGTTTGCGCGGGGGTTGTCCCACGAACGGAACACCGCCTTGATCGCCTCGAAGAGCTGGACTTTGGGATCGGAGGGGAAGTCGGTGCCGAGCTGTTTCTTGTATTCCGCCTTGAACTGGTTGGCGAGCGCTTTCAAATCGTCCGCGTCGAGTTCGACGTCCTGCGTGACGCCCTTCTTTCCCTTCATCTCGTCGATGAGCTTTTCAAAGTACTTCTTGCCCACTTCCATGACGACGTCGGAGAACATCTGGATGAAGCGGCGATAGCAGTCCCACGCCCAGCGGGGATTGTTCGACTTCTTTGCGATGACTTCGACGACTTCCTCGTTGAGACCGAGGTTGAGGATGGTGTCCATCATGCCGGGCATGGACGCGCGCGCGCCGGAACGGACGGAGACGAGCAGGGGATTTTCGAGATCGCCGAACTTCTTGCCGGTGATCTTCTCCATCTTGTCGATGTACTCCATGATCTCCGCGCGGATCTCGGAATTGATCTGTCTCCCGTCCTCGTAATATTGGGTGCACGCCTCGGTGGAGATCGTGAAGCCCTGCGGAACGGGGAGACCGATGTTGGTCATCTCGGCGAGGTTTGCGCCCTTACCGCCGAGAAGTTCGCGCATGTTCGCGTTCCCTTCTGTGAAGAGATAACAGTACTTTTTTGCCATTGATATATTCCTCCTGATTTTTTGCGGTTTTATCCAAAGAGCATTGTACAACATTTATGCGCAAATTTCAAGCCATTTCAAGGAATTTTTTGGCGGATTCCCCGCCTTTTTCTTCCCAAAAAAAGGGCCCCGCGCCGAATGGGAGAGCGGGGAGCGAAAGGCTATTTGTTTTTTCCGACGGGGAAATACCGGTTGCCGAGTTTCATGCCGAAAAAGTCGGAGAGATCCTGCGCACTTCCCTCCTTCATGCCGTATTTGGAAACGGCGAAATAGGTCGTCTTGTTGTAATAGAGAAGCCAGAAATCGTTCTGTTCGGCGACCTTGACGAGCCCCGAATAGCTGCCCGAGAGCTCGCTCTCCGTGCCGGAATTGTCGGTGGAGCGGATGTCGTACCCGTCCTCCCGGAACGTGTAGAAGTTGACAAACGTCTTTCCGTCCGTGCTCCGTTTGATGAGCGCGCGCACAAGAGGCTTGAAGCCCAACAGCATGAAGAGGAGCATCACGCCCGCAAAGACGAAGAGAAAGACGGGGAAAAAGATGTCGGTGTCGTCGAGAAACAGGAGACCGACGCCGAGGGCGATAAAGAGCGGAACGCAGACCGCCGTGATGAGAATGCGCGTCTTTTTCGAAGTAAACATACTCACTTTGACGTTGAAGTCCGTATCGTTCCTCGTTTCGTTTACAAACATGGAGATCCTCCCCACGGATTTTGGAATATTATAGCGCATCGGGGCGCAGTTTGTCAAGGACATGGCGCGACATGAAAAAATTTTCGGAACTTTTTTCTTTCCGTTGACAGAAATCCCGTTTCATGGTACAATCAATGTGGTATAAATAAAATATACGATAAAAAAGAGGTAGATCTATGATTCAATATTCCCTGAAAGCACTCACGGCAGACGAGCTCTCCTTTAAGGTCAATCCCATCAAGGCAACGCCCGATACCAAGTTTGAGATCAAACCCTTCTTCTCCCGCCAGATCCGTCAGGCGAACGAGAACCCGAAGATCAACATCGTCATTCTCGAATGCAAGATCGAATCGAGCGAGGAATCCCCCAAGCCCTTCAATCTGCACGCGCGCTTTGTGGGAGTGTTCGAAGTCAACAATATGAATACCGACGAGGACAAGCGCATCTTTGCGATCAACGCAACGGAGACGATGTTCCCCTACCTGCGCGCGGCGGTCACCAATCTGACGGCGGACGCGCTCATCAATCCGCTGACCCTTCCCGTCGTACCCGGCGCGACGCTCTTCCCCGACGATCGCGGTCCCAACCAGTATACCCTCAATTTCGAACCGACCGTTCTCAACTGAACACGGACCGTCTGAACACGAACCGTCCGCCGCGATGAATCACGGCGGATTTTTTTATGACTTCATTGCCCTGCCGTCGGCTTTCCTTTCCGCCGCCATACCGACACACACGCCCCTCCGCTGTCATACCGACACGCGCATGCCCTTCCGCTGTCATACCGAGGGCGCAGCCCGAGCGTATCCCCCCGAATACGGATCGGCTCCGACAGGAACGTTGTTCCATCATCCCTTCCTTTTGAAACGGCGCGCCGCGGCTTTTGCCGCGGCGCGCCGATTATATCGCAGTC
>CANRGR010000023.1 GCA_947630245.1 uncultured Clostridia bacterium
CGCATGACGGTGAAGCAGTTCATCATGTTCATGCCGCAGCCGATGATGCCGCGCATGCCCGCCGTGCCGAATTCGAGCTCGCCGCCGAAGCGGTATTCCTTCTCTTTCTCGTCCCCCGCGATCGCGCGGAGTTCGTCTCTGCAATCCTCCGGCAGACGCGGGTCGTTCAACCACTTTTCGTAATTTTCCTGATATGTCATAAGATTACCCCTTAATTTGTTTTCCAAGAGATCTCAGTCGCCCATGCTCTCCGGTTTTCCCTCCACGCCCGAAATTTTGCGGAAGGAGAGGAAATATTTCCGGTTGCGGTCCTCGAAATAATGCACGAATTGGAGCGTGAGCAGGAAGAGATAGCTTGCGGGAATCGTGATGAAGAGCATGCTCCCGAACGTGGCGATCCCGCAGACGACGTTCACGACGACCACGAGGTAGACGGCGATCAGAAAGCTCCCGAACCGCCCCGCAAACCCGTGGCGGGGAAGGAGGCTCTCTTTCAGGCTTCTGCCGATCTTCTCGCCGTCGATGATCGCGGGGATCCATGCCGAGAAGAAGGTCATCTTCACCGCCTGCAAGCAAAGATATGCGCCGAGGGAGAGGGACAGACCGATCAGAATGGTGAAGATCCCCCACGAGGGCAGAAAACTCGGCGTGTAAAAGAAGAAGAACCAGCACAGCGTGAGCGAGAGCAGGTCATAGACGAACGTGACGGGGACGTAGATGATCTGATAGAGCGCCGACTTTGCGAGATTCTTGAAATATGCCGCGGAGAACTTCGTGCGGCTGTAAAATTCCATTTTGTCGTGCAAAATGCTCCCCATCGCGATGATCGCCGTGCCGTTCAAAAACCGCTGCACGAGATAGAGCGCGATTACGCCGATGAGCGAGCCCACGATCGTGCCGATCTCGGACCCGAGCAGGGCGAGAAAGTTTGCGATCGCAGTCGTGAAATTGTCGTGGAATGTTTCGAGAAAGCCGACCTGTCCCGAGATGATCGCCTGAAAGAACTCTTTCAGAAGATCGACTATCCGCTGCGCCTCCGCGCTCGTGATGATATAGTTGAGCGTGAGGGAGACGATCACATAGGTGAGCCCCAAAAACAGCCCGCCCGTCACAAGACGGAACAGAAGCAGTTTGAACACGCACGAAAAGTTGTCGGCGAGAAGCCGCACCGCATTTCTGAATCTCATATCAAAGCTCCTTGTAACTGCGAAGAACGTCCTCCCTGTCTATCTTGTCCGTCTCGAAATAGAAGGTCTCCATGCGGATGACGAAGCTCGGATAGAGGAAGGCGTAGACGATGAATGCGAGAAGGCATGCGAAAAACTCCGGCAAGAAAGAGAATCCCGTGAGCAGCAGCCCGAGCGGAACGACGGAGATCGCAAGCGAGAGAATGAGCCGCCAGCGCACCCCCACGACAAGACGGTAGGAACTCAAAAACGCGGAATACGCGCGGAAGCCCGTGATCTGCACGCAGGGCAGCCAGAGGTAAAAGATCGAAATCAGATACAAGAGGACGAACACGAACACGAGAATCACGAACACGAAGAGCGTGCCCGCAACCCCGCGCGAGCCGATGGCGCAGACGGCATAGAGCATTGCGGAGAGCACGACCGCCCAGAGTTCATACAGCGCGATGAAGAAGAGCAAAATCCCCGAGATGGGGAGAATCTGCCCGCTCAGCTGGGAAAAGATTCCGCTGAGCGTGCGCTTGCCGATGCGCATGTGTTTTTCCGCAAACGCCACGAGGAGCGCCGTAAAGAAGATGAGGCAGACGACGTTCCCGACGCCGTACAGCACGCCGAGCACCGAGTCGAACCTTATGAAACTCCAAGCGTGGAAGATGTCCTCGAACGAACAGTCGAATCCGCCGAAAAAGAACCCCTCCGCGAGTCTGCGGATTGCGGGAAAATCCACCGAGAGCGCAAGAAAAAGCGCGGGCATGACCGCGAAAGGCAACACAAACCAGATGTTTCTGAAAATGTATTTCCAATGATCGAATACCGTACGCATGGCGCTTCCCTCCGGATCCCTGAGGACACGTTCTTTCTATATTATATACCAATTCCGCCGACGTGTAAAGAGATTTTTCATAAAAAACCTTCCGCGCGCCGAAAATCGGCTCCCGCCCGCCGCCCTGCGGGGCGGCGGGCGGGGCGCTCTGCAGCAAGAGTTTGCCCTCCCCCGTTTTCGGGGAAGGGCAAACCGTCAGAATTCGTTGCGTTCGCTGTCCGTGATGTACCCGAGCGCAAACGCGCCCGGTCCGACATGGGAGCCGATGACAGGTCCCATGATCTGCATATGCGGTTCGATGCCGAACCGCCCGCGCACATACTCGGCAAGTTCGTTCGCCGCGGGCTCGTTGTCCGTATGGACGATAAAGACGTATTTCTGTTCGTTGGGTCCCTCGATCTCCATCTTCTCCTTGATGAAGGAGATCGCCTTCTTCATGCCGCGCACTTTGGCAATCGGTTCGAGTTTCCCCTCCTTATTGAAGGAGAGAATGGGCTTGACGTTGAGCACGCTCCCGATCGCCGCGACCGCAGGGGAGATCCGCCCGCCCTTTTTGAGGTAGTTGAGATCGTCCGCCACGATGAAATGCTGGATGTGCAGCCGCTGGGAATTGACGAAATCGTACGTCTCCTTTGCGGTCTTGCCCTCGTTGCGGCATTTGAGCGCAAGGCGGACGAGACAGCCCTGCCCCACCGTCGCCGTGAGCGGGTCGCAGACGTAGACTTCGAACTTGGGATAGTCCTTCTTGACGTCCGCCGCCGCCTGCGCCGCCACTTCCCGCGTGCGGGCGAGCCCCGAAGAGATCGTAAAGTGAACGACTTCCTCCGCACCCTCCTTCGCAAGTTTCAGGAAATGGTTATAATGGGATTCGTAGTTGAGCATGGTGGTCTTGGAAAACGCGCCCTTTCTCAGTTCATTGTAGAACTCGACATACTGTCCGTATTCGGAAAATTCGTCGAGATAATCCGTCATCTTTCCGTTCTTTTCCACCGTAAAGGTGAGCGAAACGTGCTTGATGTCGTTCTCTTCGTACTCGCTCTGGTAGAGATCGCAAGTCGAATCGGTAGACAGGGTGAATTTGTACATTTTTTCTTACTCTCCAAACTTTATTTGCACGGCAGAGCCGGTGCAATCTTTTCCTTTTTGCTCAGAACTCGTTGCGTTCGCTCTTCGAGATGTATCCGAGCGCAAACGCGCCCGGTCCCACATGCGCGCCGATGACGGGTCCCATCAAAGAGACGTGCGGCTCGCATCCGAACCGTTGTAAGACGTATTGCCTCAACTCTTCCGACGGACCGTCGTTGTCCGTATGGACGATAAAGACGTAATTCAACTCGTCGGGACCCTCTGTTTCCATCTTCTCCTTGATGAAGGAAATCGCCTTCTTCGTCCCCCGCGCCTTTGCGAGCAAAAAGAGTTTTCCCTCCTTGTCGAAGGAGATGATCGGCTTGATTCCGAGCATGCCGCCCACCGCCGCCGTCGCCGCGGAGACTCTTCCGCCCCTTTTGAGATAGTGAAGATCGTCCGCCACGATGAAGTGCTGGATGTGAAGCCGGCGGGAATTGACGTAGTCCGCCGTCTCCTCCAAACTTTTGCCCTCGTTGCGGCATTTGAGCGCGAGCATGACGAGCGCGCCCTGTCCCACCGTCGCCGTGAGCGGGTCGATCACCGTGACGCGGAACTTCGGAAAGAGCTTTTTTACATCCCCCGCCGCCTTTTCGGCGACCGTCTTGGTCGGGGACAGCCCCGAGGAGATCGTAAAATGCAGAACGTCCCGCGCGCCCTCCTGCGCGAGCGCGAGAAAGTGACGGTAATGGGTCTCGTAATTGAGCATGGACGTGTGAGGGAAGGCGCCCGCGCGCAGCTCGTCGTAGAACGCGCGGTACTCGGCGAGGGTGCGGAACGCGTCCTGCCGCTCCTCCATCTCCCCGTCCTTTTCCATCAGAAACGTATGACGCGCGACTTTGATATCGTTTTGTTCGAGATAGTCCCAATACAGATCGCAGGTCGAGTCGGTCGACAGCGTAAACGGGACGTCCTTCTTGTCCATCATTTTAATTATAGTATAACATATCTTTTTCCGTCATGCAAGGGAAAAGCGAAAATTCTTTGATTTTTACTTTTTTTTCGAAAAGTCCTTGAAAAATGCGGAGAATATCGGTATAATGGAGCCGTATGAAAAATCGCGCCCAACGGCGCGTAAGGGGGATTATGGAAGGAAAATATTCAAAGCTCAAAAACGGTACGGACGTGCGCGGTACCGCCATCGAAGTCGCGGGCGATCCCGTCACGCTGACCGACGGGGCGGTGCTCGATATTGCGCGCGCGTTCTGCGCCTGGTTGGAAAAGAGAGGGCTCTCCCGCCCGACGATCGCGGTCGGACACGATTCCCGCCTCTCCGCAGGACGGATTGTGGACAAACTCACCGAGGGGATCGTCTCGTGCGGGGCGAACGTTATTTTGACGGGACTTTCCTCCACGCCGTCGATGTTCATGCTCCTCAGGGACGGGTTCGGCGCGGACGCCTCCGTGATGGTGACGGCAAGCCACCTGCCTTTCCAGAAGAACGGGCTCAAATTCTTCGTGAAGGAGGGCGGATTGGAGAGCGGCGACGTCGGGGAGATCCTCTCTCTCGCGGAACATGCCGTCCCCTCCCCGGTGCGCGGCAAGGTGGAGAAAAGACCGTATCTCGAAACATACTCCGCCGCACTCGTTGAGAAAGTGCGCCGTGCAACGGGCGAGGAACGCCCGCTCGAAGGCAAGCGCATTCTCGTGGACGCGGGCAACGGCGCGGGCGGATTCTATGAATCGCTCGTCCTCAGACCGCTCGGCGCGATCACCGAGGGATCGCAGTTCCTCGATCCCGACGGATCGTTCCCCAACCACATTCCGAATCCCGAAAACGAGGACGCGATGCGCTCCGTCTGCGAGGCGGTCAAGCGCAACCGTGCCGACTTCGGCATCATTTTCGACACCGACGTCGACCGCGCGGGCGCGGTCTCGTCCTCGGGCGAGGAGATCAACCGCAACCGTCTCATCGCGCTCATCTCGGCGATTCTGCTCGAAGAGCGGCAGGGCGCGACCATCGTGACCGACTCGGTGACGAGCGACGGGCTCTCGGCGTTCATCCGTGCCCGCGGCGGCGTGCATCACCGCTTCAAACGGGGATATAAGAACGTCATCAACGAATCCAAACGGCTCAACGCGGAGGGAATTTATTCGCCTCTCGCGATCGAGACGAGCGGGCACGCCGCGCTCATGGAGAACTATTTCCTCGACGATGGCGCCTATCTCGTGACGCGGCTCTTGATCGCGCTCTCCAAAGCCGCAAAAGAGGGCAAGGATCTCATGGATCTCATTGCGGATCTTCCCGAACCGAAGGAGGCGAGAGAGATCCGTCTGACGTTTGCGGAGGGCGTCGACTTCAAGACGCTCGGCGGCGGCGTGATCGAAGATCTCAAACGCGCCGCAGGAAATCTCCCCGGGCTCTCCCTCGCACCCGACAACTACGAGGGCGTGAGAATCAACTTCGACCGATCGCACGGCGACGGCTGGGCGCTTATACGCATGAGCCTGCACGAGCCGATCATGCCGATCAACGTCGAAAGCAACACGGAGGGCGGAAATGCGGTGATCCTCGCCTCTTTGCGCGAACTTCTGAAAGGATATTCCTTCCTCAACACCGACAAGCTGGACTGAAAAGAGAAAAATCAATAAGGAGAATACAGATATGAAACAGACGACCATCAATGCCATCCGCATTCTGTCCGCGGAGGCGATCCAGAAGGCAAATTCGGGACACCCGGGGCTTCCCCTCGGCTCCGCCCCCATCGCCTATACGCTCTGGCAGAACTTTCTGAAATTCAACAATAAAGATCCCAAGTGGGACGACAGAGACCGCTTTATCCTCTCCGCGGGTCACGGCTCCATGCTCGACTATTCCCTGCTCTATCTCTATGGATTCGGGCTCAAAATGGAGGATCTGATGAACTTCCGCCAGCTCGGGAGCAAGACGCCCGGTCACCCCGAATACGGTCATACCGTCGGCATCGAGACGACGACGGGTCCCCTCGGGCAGGGCATCGCCAACGCCGTCGGTATGGCGGTCGCCGAGGCGCATCTTGCCGCCAAGTTCAACCGCGAGGGCTTCCCCGTCGTCGACCACTACACCTATGCACTCGTCGGGGACGGCTGCCTCGAAGAGGGAATCTCCTATGAGGCGTGCTCCTTTGCGGGCACGCACGAACTCGGCAAACTCATCGTCTTTTACGACGACAACGACATCACGATCGAGGGCAACACGGATATCACGTTCAAAGAGGACGTCGCAATGCGCTTCAAGGCGCAGAACTGGCAGGTGCTCCATGTGGATCTCGTGTCCAATCCCGACAATGTCATGATGATCGCAAACGCGATCCGCAAGGCGCAGAAGGAGACGAAGAAGCCCTCCATCATCATCTGCAAGACGAAGATCGGCTACGGCACTCCCCTCGAAGGGAGCCACAAGTGCCACGGTTCGCCGCTCGGGGTGGAAAATCTGCAAAAGACGAAGGAAAAGCTCGGCTGGACGTACGAGCCCTTCACCGTTCCCGAAGAGGTGCTCAAACACACCGCGACCGCGGGCAGACGGGGCGCGAAGCGCGAACGGGAATGGAAAGCGATGTTCGGGAATTACGAGAAACAGTATCCCGAACTCGCCGCGGAATACAAGTCGGCGATGAAGGGCGAACTGCCCGATCTGGCGGCATGCGAAGATCTGTTCCGCTTTGAAAAGCCGATGGCAACCCGCCAGACGTCCGCGCAGGTCCTGCAAAAGATCGCCGCGCGCGTGCCCTCCCTCATGGGCGGCAGCGCCGACCTTGCGCCCTCCAACCTTTCGGACATGAAGAATACCGATACGATCACCTACGGCGATTTCCAGCCCGGAAGCTATGAGGGCAGAAACATGCACTTCGGGATCCGCGAACACGCGATGGCGGCGATCACGAACGGCATGCAGCTCCACGGCGGACTGCGCGCCTACTGCTCCACCTTCTTCATCTTCTCCGACTACTGCAAACATGCGATGCGCCTCTCCGCGCCCATGAACCCGTGGAACAGCTCATCGCGCTCCGCTCCATTCCCAATATGAAGGTCTACCGTCCCGCGGACGGCAAAGAGACCGCCGCGGCGTGGATCTCCGCGCTCACCGGCACGGCTCCCACCGCCCTCGTGCTGACGCGGCAGAATCTCCCGCAGTACGAAAACAGCGGGCTCGCCGCGCTGAAAGGCGGATATGTCCTCGACGACTGCGAGGGCAAACCCGACGTGCTCCTCATCGCGAGCGGCTCGGAAGTCGAACAGTGCGTCGGCGCAAAGGCGGAACTCGCAAAGGAAGGCATCCGCGCGCGGGTCGTCTCCATGCCCTGCATCGAAGAATTCGAGAAACAGCCCGAGCGCTACAAGGAGAGCGTGATCCCCTCCTCCGTGAAGGCGCGCGTGTGCGTGGAGGCGGGCTCCCCTTACAGCTGGTACAAATATGCGGGCGACAAGGGCGAGATCATCGGCATGTCCACGTTCGGCGCAAGCGGTCCCGCAAAACTTCTCTTCGAGAAATTCGGCTTTACCGTTCCCAATATCGTGGAAAAGGCGAAGATCAGCCTCGCCAAGTAACCCAAAATCCCAAAAGACAGCCGTGCGTTTGGCACGGCTGTCTTTTTTTGACTTGTTCTTTTATTCCTGCGGCTCTTTCTTTTCGCCGTTGACTTTGACTTCGCCGCCGCCCACGACGTACGTTCCCACTTCCGATTCGCCGTCATAGGTGAGTTCCGCGCCGATGTCCTCCCTCGCATTGCCGTAGAGATAGACGGTCGTTCTCCCCTCTGCGGCGGTCACCGCGGTCTTGACGAGAGTCACGCTCGCGGCGGATTGATAGGCGTTCGACGTACGGTTCCCGATGACAAGCGCGGCGGAGGGAACTTCGTTCCCGCTCTTCCAATCCTCTTCGAGATACTTGTCCTTGTCGGGATATTTCCCCGTCGTGCGGATCGTGCTGTTCTCGATGCGCGCCGTGCCGCAACGGAGGATGAGCCCCTGACGGGATCCGACAATCTCGCTCTCCCGAACCGTCAGATCGCACAGCGTGTTGACGAGCATACCCGTGCAGTCGCCGTCTGTCTCGGTGACGCCCTCTTCCCCGCCGCGGAGCGCGGAGAGGGTGGAGTGCTCGATCACAATCTCGATCTTCTCCCCGCCGTTCATGGCGTTGGTCGCGATTGCATAGGCGCCGTTCGTGCGGATCGTCGAATTGCGGATGATGACCGTCGAACCCCCCATCGGCATCGCCGCCACGCAGTTGCCTTCGAACGTCACGCCGTCGAGGGTGAGCGTTGCGCCGCTCTCGGGCAGGAAGAGGCTGAAATTGCTCGCCGCGGTGAGATTCGCTTGGATCGTTCCGCCGTGGATCGTGAGCTTCTTGCCGCTCTCGACCGCACTGCTGTGTTCCCCCTCCGCCGTCAGAACGTTGCCGTTGAGATAGAGCTCGGTGTCCTCCTTCACATTGCCGAGTTGCGCCGTGACGTCGGATGTGACCGAGAACGTGCCGCCCTGTCCGAACACGCCCGCAAAGTCGCTGCCCGAAAAGATTTTGTCCGCCGCCACGCCGTAAGAGAGCAACTTGTTGCGATCCTCCTCCGTCTCCGCCTGATACCGCCTTGCGGGATCGACCGAGATCACGGGCGATTCGCTCGTGTCGCTCGTCGTGCCGTCGGTGAGCGTGAACTCGAACCATGTCGCGATCCCCCATTTGTCCGTCTTGGAGGCAACCGACTTTATGCCCGCGCCGGGCTGTCCGGGATCGCCCTTGTCGCCCTTATCACCTTTATCGCCTTTGTCACCTTTATCGCCTTTGTCGCCCGCGGCGCCCTTTAAGCTGTCGAGCCACTGCTTTTCGGTGCCCTTGAACCCGTTGTCCACGGCGATGTCGTATGCCGACTTGCCGCGTTCGCTCGCCGAGCTCTCCTGCGTTCTCATGCCGAGCATGACGACCGCGGCAAGCAACAGCCCGAGACAGATGACCCCAAGCACATAGAGCAATACCGGCGCTTTGCTCTTATTTTCGTTCATAATATCCTCCCTTTGCGCGCGTTCCGCGCGCCGATGTTTCGCTATGCTTATTATGCCACCGGCGCGCGGCGGATAGCCGCAAAGAGAAAAATTACCGCAATTTACCAAAAGGACTGCGTATGAGGGGATACACTCGCTCCGCTCGGTATGACAGCGGGCGCGGACTGCGTATAAGGGGATACACTCGCTCCGCACTACGCGCTCCGCTCGGTATGACAGCGGGCGCGGACTGCGTATGAGGGGATATACTCGCTTCGCGCTACGCGCTCCGCTCGGTATGACAGTAAAGGCTCTCGCTTGGCGCCCCTCGGGGTCCCCGCAAAAAGACGTAGTATTTTTGTGGGGTGGTATAGGGGAGCTCCGCCCGTAGGGCGGTGAGGGGTTTCTGAAACCCTTTCGGCTCACTACGTTCGCCACTTCCCCTAAAAGGGGCAGCAAGCTCTTCTTCAAAATTCCCCGCGAGCAAAATCGCATTTTGCACTGCGGGACACAATTTGCCGCATACCTGCGGCTTGTTGTTTGCACAAGGCAGATTGTGGGCGGGCGAACGGGTTTCATGAAATCAAAGTTCTTAACCCCTCACGGAAATTCTTTACGACCGAAACCCCTTCCGTCCCCTTCGGGGACACCCACCCCAAAGGGGTGGGCAAGGGGGGAAGGGAGCAAAGAATTTCGTGAAGATGCAAAGAATTTCGTGAAGATGCAATGAAAGGACGCGCACGGGAATTTCTCCCCATACGCGCCCTTTCCCGCCCTCTCTATCGAAGAGGCTAAATGAGCTTTGTCGCAGTGGCACGGCGGCTCTTTGCGACATAGTTGTCGAATTTCGATTTGTCGGACAGACGGATCCCCGTGCTGAGCACGTCCGCGATGAACAGTTGCATGATCTTGCCCGACATCGCCCCCGGTTCCATGACCGCCTCGGTCGGCTCGGTGCAGATGATGAGGTCGGCATAGCGGGTGAGCGGAGATTTTTCGTGGCAGGTGACGATGATGATCTTCATGCCGCAGGCGCGGGCGAGCTCCGCCGCCTCGACGGTGTCCTTCGAGCTTCCCGAGATACTGAACAGAATCATGAGATCGTCCTCGCTCCTCGATGAAATGAGCACGTTCTGCAAGTGGGTATCCTGCTCGCAATACGTCAGAATCCCCATCATCATGAGACGGTTATGCAGTTCGAGCGCGGCAAGATAGGAATGCCCGACGCCGAAACAGCACACCGTGCGCGCCGCAAAGATCATGTCGCATGCGTCTTTCAGAAGCGTGCTCGTGAGTCCCTTGCGGCAGTTCTCCATCGCGAGATTGTAGCTGTCCGCGATCTCGGCGACGTATCCGATCCCGTCCTCCTTCTTGTATCCCATGTCAATCACGCCCTGTGCGAGATTGAGACGGAATTCCTGATAACCGTTGAATCCGAGTAAACGGCAGAAACGCAGTACGGTCGCCTCCGCGACATCCGTCGCCGCGGCAAGGTCGGTGATCGACATGTAGATCACCTGCTTGTAGTCCACGGACTCGAAGTAGTCGAGAAGTTTGCGCTGACTTTTTGTTAACTTGCCCTCTCTCAGTTGCGCAATTTTTGTCTTGATGGTTCCCGGCATAATTTATCCTCTCCCGTACTTTATCAATCACCGCGCCTGAAAGACGCGTTAGATCCTGAGTTCTGTAAATCCCGCGGTATTTTTCCTCCGATGAATGGTATCGTCTATCCCTCAATTTTCTTAAAAATTTTTGACCTTTTTGCATTTAGATTGTAAACCCAAAAACGATTTTTGTCAATAGAAAATCAAAAAAATTTTTGTTATTTTGTATAAAATTGTCTGATTTTTCAACAGATATCGCAAAATTATTGAATATTTGTTGCTTTTGCGAATGAATGTGCGCTTCCCCGCCGAAAAAAAGGCAAATTCCGCTTGACATTTTCCCCTCCGCCGCATATAATAATGAAAAAAATCAAGGGAGAATTATCATGTTCTGCACGAATTGCGGAAAAGAGATCAACGAGAATGCGTATGTCTGTCCGGGGTGCGGGGCGCTCGTTCAGCCCAAGAGCACGTCCGCGCCCGAAAACGGCGCCAAAAAGACGAATGTTCTGGCGATCGTGGGATTTGTTCTGAGCTTCCTCTTCCCGATCGCGGGGCTCATCTGTTCCATCATCGGTCATCGCAACGCGGCGCAATATCAAGACCAATACAAGTCGCTCGCGCTCGCGGGGATCATCATCAGCGCCGTGGCGCTCGCGCTCAGCCTGCTCGCCGTCGTGCTCGGGCTCCTTTGGGTCTATGGGATTCTCGGGATCATCGCGTCCGTCTCGGGAGTCTGACAAACTTTTCAAAAGGCGGCTCTTCCCCCAACGGGAAGAGCCGCCTTTGTTTTCAAAGGAGAATGCAGATCACGCCGCCCTTCCCCTCGTTGACGATGCGGGTGACCGTCTTGCGCATCTTCTTTTGCACGGTGTCCGCCATCGAGCGGTTCTTGTGATAGAGCTCCTCGCCGAGCATCTCTTTGAGCGTCTTGCCGAACATGTTCGTATTCCATGCGCGGTCGGGTTCGGACGTCATGTCCTCGGTGAGTTCCTTGACGAACGCCTCGCTCTGTTCGCGGGTGCCGAGCGCGGGACTGACTTCGCCGCTGACGTCCACGCGGATGATGTGATAGCTCGGCGCGTCGGCATGGAGATTGACGCCCACCCTGCCGCTCTTTTTGACAAGTTTCGGCTCCGCAAGGCTCATCTCGCCGTCGTCGGGCGGGACGATCCCGTAGCCGTACTCCTGCGCGTCTGCAAACGCCTGCCCGACGCGGTCGAAGAGCTTTTTCGCCTTCGAGAGCGCGGAGACGTAACTCATGAGCGCAAAGTCGCTGCCGATTTCGGCGCCGCACAACTCGCCGAGGATCCGATAGAACGTCCCCTCCTTCGCGGCGATCTCCGCCTTTGCCCGCCCTGCGGCGGGTTCGAGCTTGACGGAGACGGGCGGAAGCAGGCAGTCGCTCTCCGCATAGAGGGTATCGAGAAGGGCGCAGTCGCTCATCTTTTCGATGCGGGGCGCAAGCGCGCGGATTCCGTCGAGCGCCTCCGAAATGAGGGAGCTGTCCGCGTCGAGCACGCGCATCCAATCGGGAAGATCGAAGTCGATGGAGAGCACGGGGAACTCATAGAGCACGCGTTCGAGAACGGTGCCGATCTCCTCCGCCGTCATCTGTTCGGCGTTGGCGGCGACGGCGGGCGCGCCGTATTTTTCTTCGAGCCCGGAAAGGAGCCCGGCGCTCCCCGCGGGATCCCGTGTGTTGACGAGAATGACGAAGGGTTTTCCGATCGCCTTCAATTCCTCCGCCGCCTTCGCCTCCGCCTCTTCGTACGCGGAGCGGGGCAGATCGGTCACGGAGCCGTCCGTCGTGACGAGAATCCCGATCGTGGAATGATCGCGGATGACTCTCCGCGTCCCCTCTTCCGCCGCGGTGCCGAAGGGAACGGGAGCATCGTCCCACGGCGTTCTGACGAGGCGGGGCGCGCCCTCCTCTTCGAAGCCCGCCGCTCCCTCCACGGGAAAGCCGACGCAATCAATGAGCCGCACTTTGCAGACCGCCTGTTTGAAGGCGATCTCCGCCGCCTCCTCGGGAACAAACTTGGGTTCCGTCGTCATGACGGTCTTTCCGGAGCCGGACTGCGGAAGCTCGTCGGTCATGCGCTGTTTCTTTGCGCCCGAGATCTTGGGCAGAACGAGTTCTTCCATGAATCTCTTGATGAACGTCGATTTCCCCGTGCGGACGGGTCCGACGACTCCGATGTAGATCTCTCCGCCCGTTCGCGCGGCGATGTCCTCGTAAACGTTGTAATTTTCCATAAAATAAAAGCCTCCGCCGAAAGTCCTTGCAGGGATATGATATGGCGGAGCGCTTCGGATTATTCCCGTTCCGATCAATTCACTTCGTTTTTCGGCGCGGTGAAGTCGGGCATCACCTGCGATTGGGAGACGATCTCGCGGTAGTAGGGATCGTTCGAAAAGTCGCGGACGCGGGTATATTCCCCGCCGAGTGCCTCGATGGCGTATTTGAGTTCCTGATATTCGAGGAAATTGGTCTCGTCGCGGTCGATGAATTCGAGCAGAACGGGCAGGGCGCGCTCGTCTCCGTAGGCGGCGAGATAGCTCGCGCGCATGGGAAGATCCTCCGCCGTACGGAATTCCTTCATGAGAATGTCGAACACGCGATCGTCCCGCTCCTTGCAACGGGAGAGGATTTCGAGCATGTATTCCCGCTCGATTCCCTTTTCATAGAGGGCGAGCGCGCGGTCTTTGGCGACGTCCGCCTTCTCTTTGAGATACTCCGCCGCGGCGTCCTTCACGTCCGCGTCCGCGCCGCCCGTGAGAATCTCGAAGTACATATCGAACGCTGCGGGCGCGCTGCCCGCGAGGTTGACGGCAAGGGTGACGAGCCGCGGATCCCCGCTCTTCATGAGCGCGAGAAGTCCCTCGGGACAGTTGCGCCTTTCGAGTTCGTTGCACAGGAAGTCGGAGACGGGCACGTCCTCGCGGATGTGGGCTTCGAGCGCCTCCACGAGCTCCTCGTCGCTCATTTCGGCATAGTAGCCCTTCGGCGTATTCCCCGCGCTCTTCACGAACGTGTCGCCGAATTTTTTATAGAGCTTGGGAATGATCGCTTCCCATTGCTTTTCCTGATATTTCCCCGCGTTCTCCTCCATGTATTCGGCGAGTTTTTCGTCGAACATGCCGTCGAAGTCGATGAGTTTTTTCATGGGTTTTTCCTCCGCTCAGATGATAAAATTGAGAATTTCCTTCACGACGCGCACGTTGGCGTCGAAGAGTTTCGCCACGGTCTCGACGGAGCGCTCCGAACGAACCATGCGCGCCTCGCGGTAGATGACGGCGGACACCGCCGCCTCTTCGTCGATTAAATCGAGCGCGTCCGCGTCTTCGAGCGTGCAATACACGTCCTCCGCGGCGTTGACGAGTTTCTCCTCGTTCTCCTCGCCGAGCAGGGCGTACTTCGAATATACTTCCGAAAAGGCGCGCAGGAACGCCGCGTGCTTCTTCGGTCCGATCTCGATTTTATGCGTGAAAAATTCGCGGTAAAAGTTGCAGATGACCGCGCCGAAGGAATTTTCCTCGTTGCGCATGGTCAGATCGCGCAGCATGCCGAGCTTGATCGCCTCGTCCGCCGTGAAATCGAGAAGAATCTCCCGCACGAAACTGTCGTAGCGGCACTTGACGGAGATCTTCGCGGCGAGGGATTGCAGTTTTTCGTCCCGCCCGTCGAGCTGGTCGAACGCAATGCGGAAATAGTCGCCGAGCTCGGGGAGCTCCGCAAGCTGTTCGGCGTCCGCCTTCTTCGCGGCGTTCGCCGTGAGGAAGAAGCCCGCGATTACCTTATATTCCTCCTCGGGCAGACGGTAGAAATAGCCGATCGGGATCTCCGCCGTTCCGCTCTCGCGCTCCTCGCGCATGCGCACGAGATAATATCTCGCAATCGCCTTGCGGGGATAGACCGTCGTGAGCCGTTCGAGGGAGGCGATCGCCTCGTCCGCCTTGCCGATGTGGTAGGCGGCGACGGCATGAAACCAGAGGACGTCATCGCTGTACGGCAGTTTTTCTTTGAGAAGGGTGAGCTTTTCGTATGCCTCCCCGTCCAGCCCCGTCTCGCAGAGCGCGGTGGAGACCCGGAAGAGATCTTCGACCGAGTCGACTTCGACCGCCGCGAGCCGCTTGCCGACCTTCGCCGCCTCCTCCCGCTCCCCCTTCGCGCCGAGCACGGCGCAGTAGGTCGTGAGCGCGTGGACGTTGTCGGGATGATAGCGGAGCAGTTTTTCGCACTCCTGCGCCGCCCCGTCCGTGTCTCCCGTGAGGAGCATGCACATGGCGATGAGCCCAGACGCCGAGGGAAAGTCGATGCTCTCGGGCGGGACTTCCGCAAGTTCCTCCCGCGCCTTGTCGAGTTCGCCCACGCGGATATAGTTGATGCCGCGGCGCAGAATCTCGGGATCGCCGACCGAGCCGTCGTCCGAATGGATGAGCCTCAGTTCGGGCGGCGAAGGCGGCTCCTCGTCCGAAGTGAAGAGCCCGTCCTCGGCGTCGAACGCGCGGCGGTAGAAGAAATCCGCCTGCATGGTTTCGCCCATGTTCATGAACGCCACGGACAGTCCCTCGTACCCCTCGGCGAAATCCGCCTCGTTGCAGGTGTCGAGAAAGCGGAACCACGCGTCCGCGCAGAGCGGATAGAGTTCGAGCGCGTCATAGACGTCGGCATAGAGCGCGGAGGCGTCCGCGCTCGGCTCGTACATCTCCGAACGCTTGTTGAGCATAGTGAGCGCGCCGAGATAGTCGCCCGAAGAATACCGCTTCTCCGCGCTTTCGAGCAAAAAATCGTCGCTCAAATCGAGTTTTTTGACGTTGTCGTCCCGCTTCATTTCTTTCCCCCGCAAAAGAGCGCGGCAAGCTCTTTTTCTCCGAATTTATAATCGGTGTTGCAATAGTGGCAGTGTACGGCGACTTCCCCGCGCTCGCGGAGAAGGGCGAACGCGTCCTCCCGTCCCATCGCAAGCACCGCCTGTCCCGCGCGCTCCGCGGAGCAGTGACAGCAAAACGAAACTTCCCTCACGGCGCAGTCCGCGGCGCCGAACCCCTCCGCGATCGCCGCCGCGCCCTTCTCTCCGATCAGCGCGGAGACGTGCGAAAAGTCCGCAATGCACGCCTCGACGCGCGCGAGCGTCTCCTCGGAGCTCCCCGGCAGCGGCTGCAAAAAGACGCCGCCCGCGCCGACGCATATCCCGCCCGCAATCCGCACGCCGAGCGCAATCGCCGTCGGGCGCTGTTCGCTTATGAGAAAATAGGCGGAGAAGTCCTCGGCGATCTCGCCCGAGACGAGCTCGCAGGTTCCGACAAAGGGAATGCCCTCCCCGTCGTCGCGGATGACGGTGACCGTTCCGTTCTTTCCAACGCATCCGCCGACGTCGAGTTTTCCGTCGCCGCGGAGCGGAAGATCGACTTCCGGATGCTCGATGAACCCGCGGATGCGGAGCGCTCCGTCCCCCGCGGTCGAGATCTTTCCGCCGGCGCCGCCGCCCGAGATCGAGACGGAGAGCGAGCTCTCCTCGTCTTTGAGCCAACTGCAAAGATACGCCGTCGCCGTGAGCGTGCGCCCGAGCGCCGCCGCCGCGACGGGCGAAAGTCCGTGGCGGGAAATCGCCTCGTTGACGAGCGCGGTCGTATCGAGCACGGCGAGGGAGACTTCCCCGTCCCATATCAGCGCCTTTCGGATTGTGCTTATTTCTTTCTGCATATCAGATTCAGCCTGTCGCTCCCCCCGGCGGGGGCGCCGAGATGTCCCTCGACGGAGAGAATCTCGAATCCCGCGCCCGTGAGCGGCGCAAGAAGTTCTTTTTCTTCGTGAATATAGAGGACATGGGTCTCGTCAAAGCGGCGGAACGCCCCGTCCTCTTGCCGGACGAAGAGGGTGACGTCCATCTCCACCCGATCCTCAAACAGCTTGTTGAAGGACAGATAGGTCACGTCGTCCCTGTCGTCCGCAGAGACAGTATTGCCGACTTTCCCGCGAAGTTTGTACGGGGAACTCACATCGAACCAAAAGATCCCCCCTTTTTTGAGCGCGGAAGCCGCCGCACGGAAGGCGGAGGGCAGTTTTTTCGCGGGGAGATAGTTGAAACAGTCGTTGGGCGAGAGGATGAAGTCGTACTTTTCGGGCGATTTCATCGAGGCGGCGTCCGTTTGGAAAAACGGAATGCGGAGCCCCTCCCGCCGCGCAAGTTCCTCTGCCTTCGAGAGCATCCGCGGGGAGAGATCCGCGCCGCTCATGCGGTATCCCGCCCGCGCAAGGGCGCGCGCGAACGCGCCGCTTCCGCAGCCGAGTTCGAGCCCGCACTCCCCCGCACCGAGACGGGCGAGCCCCTCTATGAAATACTGCGACCATGCAGGATAGTCGCAGTCGTCATTCAGATATTCGAACCAATCGGCAAGTTCGCAATAGATCCGATTCATACCGTCAACGCTTGTTGAGCATCTTCGGAGGTTTCTTCGGCTTCTTCTTTTTCTTGCCGTTCTCCTCTTCCAACGCCCGTTCGCGCTCCTCGAACTGCCTGTTGTATTCGACGTACTGCTCGTCGTTCTTGTGTTCTTCCTCGAACGCCTTGACGTCCTCGTCCATCGCGTCCTTGCTCTCTTTGAGACGGCGCAGGTCGTCGCGGGAGAAGGATTCGGGGAGCTGATAGATCTCCACCCCGTCGTCGATGGGTTTGATGGGACGGCAGACGAGCTTGCTCTTGCCCTGCGCGACGATCATGCGGCGGTATTCCCGAAGCGCCGCGCTGTCCGCGGGCATGGAGGTAGCAGGCTTGTCCCCCTTCTTGGCGTCTTTGTTGTAAAGTCCCCTTCCGACCGCCACGCCGATGTTGGGGTTGACGAAACGGTCAAACGCCCACTGGCTGTAATTCATCCACACGAGCATGGCAAAGGAGAAGCCGATGAGCAAATAGAAGATGACGCCGATCGCCACGAAGAGCGTCGACCCGAACAGAATGAGGAAAATGGGCGCAACGGCGATTGCCGCAAAGAGCAGGGTCTGCGGGAAGGTGCCGATCGTCATGACGAGGGCGTTGCGGAACAGCGCCCAGACGCCCTGTTTGTAGTTCACCCCGAGAGAGATCATCCATAGGCAGATGAGGATCGCCAGAGCGACAAAGACGAACCCGACGATCTTCGAGGCGAGCATCCAGCCCGCAAGAGGATCGCTCGACGCGATGAACATGTCGGCAAGGTTTCCGCTCGTCTGCGCCAAAAAGACGAGGACCGTGAACAGGAGAATCGCTTCGAGCACATTGAGATAGTTGCGTTTGATGCCGCGCAGGAAGTCGTTTGCGACAAAGACGCCCTCCGTCCAGATGAGATTCCGGATGATGTACATGCCGCCCGACACGCCGATCGCCGCGATCGCGCCCGCGGGAATGAGCAGGGAGAAATAGACGACGTCGAGACGGAATTTCGTCAGTTCGGCGACACCGCCCACATTCGGAATGACGGGATAGCCGACGCCGAGCCCCGCGCCGTAGGGTCCGACGATCCCCTGCGAGCCGAGCGTCAGATACCGAAAGACGAAGAGGACGATCATGGGTGCAAAGAAGAGCATCACCAGAAGGTTGACGAGCATCAGCCGCCCGAACCGTCCTTTCAGAATATCCCAGAAGAGGGAAAAGCGATTGGTCGGCAGGGTGCTGCGCGCATACTCTTCGCTGCGCTCCTTCCCTTCCAACCAGCGGGCAACCAGCCCTTTGCGTTCTCGTTCCGCCATAAAACAGCACTCCGTGGTAATTGCTTCCGGGCGCAAACGCCCCGATAACGCCATTGTACTACAAAACAAAAAATAATTCAATTAAAATCGGGCAAATTCTTTGACTTTTCATACTTCCTATGTTAAAATAGTCCCGGTAAGCGGGGAACATCGCCGCTCTTTTTTATATTTGCAAGAGGTCTCGATATGAACGGTAAATACAGGGTCGCGGTCATCGGAGCGACGGGAATGGTCGGACAGAGATTTGTCTCCCTGCTCGAACATCATCCCCTGTTCGAGCCCGCGGCGCTTTTCGCAAGCGGACGTTCCGCGGGAAAGACGTACGAGGAGGCGGTCGGCGCCCGCCGCGCGATGCCCATTCCCGAATATGCGCGGCACATGAAAGTGCTCGACGCCGAACGGGACGCGCCCGCCGCCGCGGGGAAGATCGACTTCGCCTTCTGCGCCGTCAACATGCCGAAGGAGGAGATCAGATCGCTCGAAGAGCGCTACGCCCGTCTCGAAATCCCCGTCGTCTCCAACAACTCCGCGCACCGCTTCACGCCCGACGTCCCGATGGTGATCCCCGAGATCAACCCCGAACATCTCGGCGTCATCCCCGCGCAGAGAAAGCGGCTCGGAACCAAGCGCGGATTCATCGCGGTCAAGAGCAACTGCTCGCTCCAATCGTACGTCCCCCTGCTCCATCCCCTGCGCGGATTCGGGATCGAAAAAGTTGCCGTGTGCACTTATCAGGCGATCTCGGGCGCAGGCAAGACGTTTGAAACGATGCCCGAAATCCTCGACAACATCATCCCCTACATCGGCGGGGAAGAGGAGAAGAGCGAAAGAGAGCCGCTCAAAATTTGGGGCAGCGTGCAGGACGGCGTGATCGTGCCTGCATCCCTTCCGCAGATCTCCGCGCAGTGCCTGCGGGTGCCGGTCGCGGACGGACATACCGCGGCGGTGTCCGTCTCCTTTGCAAAAAAGCCGACGAAAGAGGAGATCCTCTCCGCATGGAAGAACTTTTCGGGCGAGCCGCAGCGGCTCTCCCTCCCCTCCGCGCCGCGGCAGTTCATCCATTACTTCGAGGAGGACGACCGTCCCCAGCCCAAGCTCGACCGCATGCTCGAACACGGCATGGCGATTTCGGCGGGACGGCTCCGTGAAGATACGGTTTTCGACTATCGCTTTGTGGGGCTCTCCCACAATACGCTGCGCGGCGCGGCGGGCGGCGCGGTGCTCCTCGCCGAATTGATCGCCGCAAAGAGCTATTTCGACTGACAACGGAAAAAACATCGGCATACGATGAAGAGGGTGTGATATGACAGGATTTTTGAGAGGATCCGCCACGGCGATGATTACGCCGTTCACGGCAAGCGGCGTCGACTTCGAAGCGTTCGGGGACATGATCGACTATCAGATCGAAAACGGCACGGATGCGCTCGTCATCCTCGGGACGACGGGCGAACCCGCCACCATGACGGAAGAGGAAAAGCTCGCGCTCATGCGATTCTCCGTCGAAAAGACGGCGGGAAGGGCGAAGATCCTCTTCGGCACGGGCAGCAACTGTACCGAAAAGGCTGTCTTTCAGAGCAAAAAAGCGGAGGAACTCGGCGCGGACGGCGTTCTCGCCGTGACGCCGTACTATAATAAGTGCACGCAGGCGGGGCTCGCCGCCTACTATGAGGCGATCTGCCGCGCGGTGCGGATTCCCGTCGTCGCCTACAACGTCCCCGGGCGGACGGGGGTCAATCTCCTGCCCGCAACGGCGGAACAGCTCGCCGCCATCGACAATCTGGCGGGCATCAAGGAAGCGAGCGGAAACATGACGCAGGTCGTTGAGACGGCGCGGCGTATCCGCGGAAAATGCGACCTTTACTCGGGCGAGGACGCTTTGAACCTGCCCATTCTCGCCGTCGGCGGGACGGCGGTGATCTCCGTCGTCTCCAATCTCGCGCCCAAGCCCGTCAAAGAGCTCGTCGAAGCCGTGCTCCGCGGCGATCTTGCGCGGGCGAACGAACTCTCGGACCGTCTCCTTCCCCTCTCCGAGGCGTGCTTTACGGAGGTGAACCCCATTCCCGTCAAGGAAGGAATGAATCTGCTCGGATTCCGTGCGGGCGTGCCGCGCCCGCCGCTCACCCCTCTCGAAGAGGGACACCGTGCCCTTCTCGCCGCCGCGATGAAGGCATGCGGATTGGAGGCGCGCGCATGAAGATCCTCCTCGTCGGCGCATGCGGGCGCATGGGAAGAGAAGTGGGCGCGCTCGCAGGGGAGCGCGGGGATACCGTCGTCTGCGGCGTGGATCTCCTCCCCTCCCCCATGCCGTTTCCCGTGGTGTTGTCGGTCGCCGAAGTTGCGGAATCCGCCGACGTTCTCATTGATTTCTCCTCGGCAAACGGGCTGAAAGAGCGGCTCGCGTTCTGCGCGGAGCGTCGGCTTCCCGCCCTGCTCGCCCTCACGGGTTACTCCGCGGCGGACGAAGAACTCGTCGGGGAATCTGCGAAGCGCATCCCGATCTTCAAAACGGGCAACCTTTCCATCGGCGTGAGCCTCATGCGGCTGTTGGCGAAGAAGGCGGCGCAGGCGCTCGGCGACGGGTTCGACGCGGAGATCGTCGAACGGCATCACAATCAAAAAAAGGACGCCCCCTCGGGCACCGCGCTCATGCTCGCAAAGAGCGTTGAGGAGGGCTTCGGCGGCGGCAAAGAATTTGTCTACGGGCGGGAAGGGACGGTCGGCGCGCGAAAGAAGAGCGAGATCGGCATCCATGCCGTCCGCGGCGGAAATATCGTCGGCGAACATGAAGTGATGTTCGCGGGCGAGGACGAGATCGTCACCATCACCCACTCGGCGCGGAGCCGCAAGGTGTTCGCCTCCGGCGCGCTGAAAGCGGCGCATTGGCTCATCGGTCGCGCCCCCGGGCTCTACGACATGGACGACCTGCTCGAAGGGATGATTTGATCCGCGGGCACGCCCGAAGGTGTTATCCGACGCCCGAAGGTGTTATCCGACGCTCGGAGCGGCAATTTTACAATGAATCCGATCATAGAAACGCGGGCGCGGGGTGCTTTGGGCACCCCGCGCCCGCGTTACGGTATCATTCGACTACATTTTTCCCAATAGCTCGCTCTTCTTTTGGTTGAACTCTTCCTCGGTGATGATGCCCCGACATCGAACTCTATGCCATTGCAAAAGTTCTGAACGTCAGGATAGAGGAACTCTTTGATCAAGAAATGATCAATGATTAGCCGATCCCCCATTGCGCCGTATTCCGCAAAGATTTGTCTGCATTTCACGCGTGGGATCGGAATCGGCGATCGCGGTGCCGGATATGTAAAAATCTTCGCCGATTTTTTTGTCTTTTTATGCAAATAACGCTTGACTTGATCGCAATATTTTGCTATTCTATTAAAGCGTGAATGCGGAAAAGTATTTGCGCGGACGTGTGCTGGTGTAGCTCAGCAGGTAGAGCGCATCCTTGGTAAGGATGAGGTCGGCGGTCCGAGTCCGCTCATCAGCTCCATGGGAAAAGGGAATGCAAACGCATTCCCTTTTTTCATAGAGGAAAAAGCGATTCCATAGGGCGTGTTGCGACGAAGGACCGCCGACCATAGGGCTCCCGCAAAAAGACGCAGTATTTTTGTGGGAAGAG
>CANRGR010000024.1 GCA_947630245.1 uncultured Clostridia bacterium
GCGCTTCGGGCGTGATTCCCTTCGGCAGTCCGGGCGTGAAGGAGACGGGGTCGAGCGGACCTTCCGCTCCCTCTTTGACCGTCACTTCGGCGGGCACGATTCCCGAAACTTCAACCGTGTGACGGGAGATCTCCACGCGGAAGGACTGTTCGATGTTCCCGAATGCCGCCCATACCGTCGCATAGCCGTCCTCGCGGACGTTGAGATCGCCGCGGAGCCGATAGGTCTCGGTGATATACTCCTCTTCGTATACGCCCTCCGAAGCCTCATAGCGCAGTTCGCGCATAATTTTATCCTCGAAGAGCCCATTTACTTTCAGACTGCCGACGAGCGCCGAGAGCTCGGTATCGAAATACACCGCACCCCGCGGCGTGTACGAGACGGAGATACTTTCCAGCTCCGGCTTGACGACAGTCACCGTGACTCTTGCCGTCGCCGTCTCCTCTTCCCCCCCGGTTGCCGTGACGAGAACGGTGTTCTCGCCGATTTGAAGCGTGTCCGCCCCGTTCGGCGAATTTAAGGAAAGCTCAAAGTCGATTTCTCCGATATAGTTCACACTGTTTTCGTTCGTGCCTGTGACAGTCACTTTTTCTTTGAGATCGTCGAGAGATGTCTTGGGATAAACTTCGTCGGAATTTTGATATATTGCGGTAATCGACTGCAATTTCGCAATTTTCAGGCTGTATTTGCCGTTTTCGTTGCGCACGGAATACGATTGATCGTCTGACGTAAAAGTACCGCCCGTTCCTTCGCCATCGGCAAATTCTCCCGCTTCCGCCATTGTGATTCCGACATTTCCCGTAAAGTTTTCTGTTTTGATTTTATTCCCGAGCGAAAGATAAATATTGCTTTCTTTATTGTCAGTCACCTTAACGTTCCCACTCAACATGAGCGTTGCACCGACGTATATTCCGCCTCCGGATTTGCTATTTCCCCCCTTGATCTCTCCGCCCTTTTCATCGCTTTTGAGCGTAAGACTACCACCCTTTATTGAAATGACAGAGCCATTGTTCCCTTCATTCAAAGAAAGGGAATGCCCGTTGAGATCAAGTGTAATATTTTCATTGCTTTCAACATCCAAAGTGGAGGAAACGGTCTCGTCAGAGTTCAATTTTATCGTTGCACTTTGAGCTTTTTTTGCCTCATTCCACGCACCCTCAAAGGTATCGAATTCCTGCTCTTTACCCTCATTGCCCGTTTGGACGGTCGCGCCGGAGCCTTCCACGGCGAGAACGGACCCCTGGGACGATACGGCAAACAAAACAAATGCCGTAAAGCAAAGAAACATCAGCATGAAAATTATGACGAAAGATTTTTTGCACCTCATATAAATCCTTACCCCTCTATGCAATAAAGGCAATTCTGTCCAAAATCATATTCGACAATTAAACTCTCCCGGTCAGACTTAAAATAAGCACTCGGTTCGATAGTACTGTTATTCTCCTCTATTTTTTCGCTAAAAGTAAACGGCATTTTTGTGTAATAGTAATCCACAGTAATCCCGATTTCCGTATCTTCTTAACTCTGCATGCCAAGTTCCTCGTAGTATCCCTTTTGTTCATTATACCACAACTTCTTGTATTTAGCAAGCAAATCGGTTCAAATTGTATAATTGCCGCCCGTTTCCATATACTTCGGATATGAATATTACGGGTAAGCTCGAAAAGGATCTCTCCGCAATCAAGAAAATTCTTCCCGCGGAGGATATCCTCACGTTCGATTTCGTCTCCGAACGGGGGCTCGCCTTCGCCCTCGTCTTTGCGGACCCCATCACCGATAAAGAGCTCCTCGGGGAGCAGGTTGTGCGTCCCCTTTTGCACTATGAGGGGAAGGCGTCCGCCGAAGAAGTGGGGAAGAACATCACGTCGCCCGAGCGGAGAAGTGAAAAGGAGCTCAAAAAACTCTCCGAGGAGATCCTCGCGGGAAACCCCGTCCTGTTCTTTGAGGGAATGGACGAGGCGATCATCGTCGGTACCAAGAAAGTGTTTGTCCGCGCCGTTGCGGAGCCCTCGACCGACGTCGCCGTCAAGGGACCGCGCGAGGGATTCATCGAGGACGTCAAGATCAACACGTCCCTCGTCCGCCGCCGCCTCAAAACGCCCGAACTCCGGATTGAATTTCTGAACGTCGGTCGCCGCTCCATGACATACGTCGCCGTCTGTTGGTTGGAGGGCACGTCCGTGCAAGAGACGGTGGAAAAGATCAAAGAGAAGCTCCAAAAGATCGACATCGACATCGTGCCCGACTCCTCCTATCTCACCCACTTTCTCGCGGAGCGTCCCTATTCCCTGCTCAAACAGGTGGGGACGACCGAAAAGCCCGACATCTTCTGCGCCAAGATCGCCGAGGGACGGGTCGGCATTCTCGTGGACGGATCCCCCATCGCGCTCACCCTCCCCTATCTCCTCGTGGAGGACTTTCAGTCGAGCGAGGATTACTTCGTTCCGCCCTATCGCGCGACGTTCACCCGCATTCTGCGCCTCCTCTCTCTCGTGGTTGCGATCTATCTGCCCGCCTTTTACATCGCGGGACAGCTCTTCAAATTGCAGCTCTTCCCCGTGAAGCTCCTGCTCACGATTGCGGGCAGTATCCGCGATATCCCCTTTTCGCCGTCGCTCGAAATGCTCCTCGTGCTTTTTGTGCTCGAAGTGCTCAACGAGGCGAGTATCCGCATGCCGAAGTATGTGGGAATGGCGCTCTCCGTCGTCGGCGCGCTCGTGCTCGGCGAGACCGCCGTCTCCGCGGGATTCGTCTCCACGCCCGCGATCATCATCATTGCGTTCAGCGGAATCGGGCTGTACGCCGTGCCCAATCTCATCGAAGTGACGAGCGTCATCCGCCTTGCGATGCTTCTCGTCGCGGGCAGTGTGGGCACCTACGGCATCATTCTGCTCACCGCCTTTCTGCTGCTGTATCTCGTCACCGCGGAGAACTTCGGCACGCCCGTGCTCGCGCCCTTCTCTCCCCTCGTCGGGCGGGATCTGAGGGATTCCCTCGTGAAATACAATCTCGGCTCCCTCGAAACCAGACCGCGCACCCTCAAAAGCAAAAACAAACGGAGGCTCGGACATGAATAAGATCTCTACCCGCCAACTTTATTTCTTTCTCGCCTGCATCGCGCCCATCGGCAAGCTCATCGTCATGCCCGCCCGCCTCGCCCGCTATGCGGGGAACGATCTCTGGATCCCCGCCGCCATTCAATATCTCGTTCAATCCGCCGTGATCTTCTGCGTCCTGCTGCTCTCCGCGCGCGGGGAGACCCTCTTCGAACTGCTCAAAAACACCTTCGGGAAGATCGTGGCGAAGATCCTCATGGTCGTCTTTGCGCTCTTTCTGCTCTATGCCTCTCTCCTGCCCCTCCTCGAACAGAAACTGTTCGTGCAGGGCGTCTTTTACGATACGCTCCCGTCGCTGATCGCCTTTTCGCCCTTCTTCCTCTTCTCCGCATATCTCTGCGCCAAGCCTCTGCGCGCGCAAGGGCGCGCCTGGGATCTCCTCGGACCGATCGCGATCACGGCGCTTGCGGGCGTGTTCGTCTTTTCCGGTACGAACGCCGATTTCGCCGCGATTCTCCCCGTCGGCGCGTCGGGTGCCAAAGGGATTCTGAGCGGGACCGCCTTTACCATGAGCTGGTTCTTCGATCCCGTGCTCCTGCTCCTCTTCCTCGGGAAGATCGAATACAAAAAGGGGACCGCCTACAAGGGCGCGCTCTTCTACCTGCTGGGCGGCGCCGCCGTGATCTTCTTCCTCATCATGTTCTACGGCATCTTCGAGGGCACGGCGATCAACCAGCTCTTCGCCTTTACCAAGACGTCGAAATACTACACCGCGATCACCGTGCTCGGCAGAATCGACTATGTATTCATCTTTGCGCTCGCCCTTGCGCTCCTCTTCTACTGCGCACTGCCCCTGCAAGCGAGCGTCGAGTGCTGTCTGCAAGCGTTCGGACGGAAGAAATACCTTCCCACCGTTCTCTCCGTCTGCTTCAACGCCCTGCTGCTCCTCCTCGCACTGCTTCTCGACTATCATTTCGGCGACGCCACCGACGCGATCTCCCAGACGGTATTCTGGATCTTTCCCATCTTTACCGTCGTCATTCCGCCGCTCTGTCTGCTTTTGAGGAGGAACCGCCGTGAAAGCGCGTAATTTCGTCAGAACCGTTCCCATGAAACTCTATGTCCTGCTCGCGGCGATCATCCTCTTCGCCTTTTTCTCCAACGATTTCGGACTCGTGGACATCCAGAAAACGGCGATCATTCTCGCCGCGGGCATCGACAAGACGGAAAACGGATTCTCCCTCACCGCGCAGATCGCCGTGCCAAAGGGCAGCGATCGCTCCACGGGCGGGACGTCCGCCGTCGAGATCGAAGCGGAGGGCGACACCGTCTCCGACTGCGTCTCCCGCATCTTCACCAAGACCGGCTGGGTCCCCAAGCTCGTGTTCTGCGATCTCATTCTCCTCGGCGAAGAGGCGGTGAAAGAGGACACGATCGGCTATCTCAACTACTTTCTGCGCAACGAATACATGCCGGATTCCTGCCTGCTCGCCGTCTGCGAGGGCTCCGCAAAGGAGCTCCTCTCTTCGACGAGCGCGATCGACGACGCGTCCTCTCTTGCGATTGAAAAACTCTTTTCGGACGCCGCGGAAAAGTCGGGCATGGTGCTCACCAATACCCTCAAAGACTTTGCGATCGACTACTACGGCGCGTCGAAGAGCAGCTATCTCCCCTTCCTCCGCGCCATCCCCCAGCCGAGCGGCGATCCTTCGACCGGCGGATCGGGCGGCGGGAGTTCGGGCGGATCGGGCGGCGGGAGCTCGGGCGGATCCTCGCAGGAGGAGAAGGTCTACACCGCCGAGGAGACCGCGATCTTCTCCGAGGGGAAGATGGTCGGGCTCCTGAACCGAAACGAGACCTTTGCGCTCAGTTTGCTCCGCGGAAATGTGTTCGCGGGGACGTTCACCGCCGAAGAGGGAGGGAAGCCGATCACGCTCAACGTGCTCAACAACAACGGCGGCATCTCCCTCGACATGAAGGGCGCGCCCACCGCAAAGCTCTCGATCGACGTGATGGTCCGCCTCTGCTGCCGCGGAACGTCCGCGCCCATCGAGGACATCTCCTCGGACAAGGTCTCAAACGAGATTCTCGACAGCGCGAAAGACGTGCTCACGGGATACATCCGATCGCTCTGGGACACCTGCCAATCGAGCGGATGCGATCTCTTCCGCCTCAAACGGGATCTGTACCGCTCCTCCGCCGCCAAGTACGCCGAATGGAAGGACTCGCTGCTCCTCGTTGTCCGCCCCGAGATCAGCGCCGAAGTCAGCTCCCTCAACTGAATTTGAATCCCAAAAATTTCTTCCGACTTTTTTTCGGAAAACTATTGACAAATGAAAAAACCGTGCTATAATAAAGGCACAAATAGAAAATAACTTTCATGAAACGTTATTTCAAAACAAGGAGACCCACTCCGATGGACAGGATAACCAAGTAAATCGGAATCACCCAAAGGATACGGACGGGAAAGTTCGCACCAAAGGGAGCCGCGCAAGCGGCAGGTCTTAACACTCATATCGGGAGGTACGACGATATGTTGAACACTATTTTCCAGGGCTTGAAGATCAAGTAAGAGGAGGATACGCCAATGTACCACTTTCATGAAGGGGCGGACACATAATCGACTTTCGATTTCGCGCGGACAGCTCTGAGTGCCGCATGGGAACAAATTCCCGCCAAAAAGTCGAGTGACCCCGAAGAACGTCCGAGGAAAGGGAGCAAACCGGTAGCATCCCCCACCGTACGGACAGAACCCGGTTCCGCCCGACACAACTGAATGAGAAAATTCCCTTCCGTACGACGTACGGAAGGGTTTTTCGCGTGTGAACCATTTGCAAGGCGCCCGCGGCGGGAGGGCGGACTCAATCCGCCGTGAGGGCGTTGAGCCGCACCGCGACCATCGTGATGTCGTCGAATTGCGGCGCGCTGTCCGCAAAGGCGTCGACGGCGCCCTTCACCGCACGGCAGAGGGCGGTCGGATCCGTCTCGTCCGTCCCGTTGAGGCAGGCTTGCAGACGTTCCTCTCCGAAGAGCCGCTCCTGCGGATCGGTCGCCTCGGTCACGCCGTCGGTGTAGAGGAAGATCTCGTCGCCCGGGAAGAGCTGCAACTCCTGTTTCCGATAGCGCGTCATCTCCATTCCGGCAAGAATGAAGTTCACCTTCGAGCGCAGATATTCGAACGAGCCGTCCTTGCGCCTGAGAAGCGGAGGATTGTGCCCCGCGTTGACGAAGGAGAGCGTTCCGGTTTTCAGATCAATCGCCCCCATCCACGCCGTGACGAACATATCCGCGGCGTTGCTCTCGCACAGCCTGCGGTTGACTTCGGTGAACACGTCCGCGATGTCCATTCCCGTCTCGGTCATGTTTCTCAGATGCGTCTTTGCCGTCATCATGAACATTGCCGCGGGGATCCCCTTCCCGGAGACGTCGGCGATCATAAAGACGAATTTATTGGGACCCGCAAAGTAGAAATCATAGAAATCGCCGCCGACTTCCTTCGCCGCGTCCATCGAGGCAAAGATATCGAATTCCCTGTGATCGGGATAGGGCGGGAATACGGACGGAAGTGCGGAGAGCTGGATGCGGTGCGCAAATTCGAGCTCCTTGTCGATGCGCTGCGCCTCGGCTTCGATATAATGTTTCAAAGTGGCGACGGTGGCGTTGATATCGTCGGACAAGGTGGAAAATTCCATGCCGTCGCGCACGTCCACCACGACGTCGAGATTCCCCTCTGTGATCTGCCCGAGGGACTCGTTGACCTTGCCGATGTTGTCCGCAATCCGCTTTTTGATGAGCATGAAGAGGAAGATAAACAGGGCGGAAAAGACGATGATCTCCACAAAGACGAGCACATAGACCGAGATGTTGCGGGTGAACACGGCGTCGCTCTCGGGATAGATCGCGACGATGTAGTACCCTTCGGTCTGGCTGTAACGGCAATAACTCGGCACGCCGGAGACTTCCGTAAGGAAGATCCCGTTCTCGTCCGCTCCCGCCGCGAGTTCCTCATTGCCGCGGTTGGGGAACGTGTCCCCGCTGTGTTCCGGGGGCGCGCTGACGATGTTGAACTCCTCGTCGAGAATGAGCACATAGCCGCTCCGCCCGATGTGTCTGTTCTCCGCCGCGATCTTGACGCGCTCTTCGAGGGTCTCGTAATAGCTCTCCGAGCCGAACCCCACCTGCACGAAGCCGCCCGATTTCAGCTTTTTCCCGGCATATTTGAAAGAGACGTTCGATTCTCTCGAAATGGGACCGTAGGGCTGGACAAATTCATCGGTGTCGCCGAGCAGGCACAGGAAGGCTTGGGACTGTTCTCCGCTCGCCATGTCGAACCCGACGTTCTCCTCGGTCGTGGACTTGACGATGATCCCGTTTTCGTCCACGACGTTGATCTCGTCGGCATAGGCGCTCAGAATGGCGAAGAGGATCCCCTCGCCCGCCTCGGGTCCCAAGAGCTGTTCGAACAGATCCTGCACAGTCTGAAAGTCGGAATTTTCCAGCTCCTTCACCACGCTTCTAACGCTTTCGAGGAGCTTTAAGTCGGACGCCTCTTGAATGTCCTTCGTGACGTCGTCCGCCACCATCGAGAGCGTCCGCTTCGTGTCCGATTCCACGATGTTGTCCTGCAAGAAATAGGTAAAGAGACTCGTCGCCGCAAACGCCACGGCAACACAGATAAAGAGCATTCCCTCGAAGATCTGCGCGATCGTCCTCTTTCCGAACGAGAAGAACTTCTCCCGCTCGAAGAGGGAGACGGCGATGACGGAGACCGTGACGGACAGGGTGTTGACGAGAATCATCGGAACCGACGCCTGTTCGACGACCGAAAACGCCTTCTGAATGTCCCGCATGTTCGTCAGGAAAATGAGGAGCATGTGCAAAACTTCCGTCGTGAGCGCGACGAGAAGCGCGTAAGACGGGGAAGGTCTCTTGTTGTCGAACATGAATTTGCGGCACAAAAACCCGAACACGCCCGCAAGGGCGGTGGAAACGGAGCAAGCGACGGCGGTGTATGCCGCACCCTCGTTCCAGAGCACGCACAGGGCGCGCTCTGCGCCGCCGAGGACGCCCGCGATGATGCCCGCGGGTCCGCCCAGCATGAACGAAGCGATGAGCGGCGCGGCGTCCCGCGCGTTGATGAGCGCGGTGCCGATGTCGATGCTGAACACTTCGGTCGCCATGATCGTGATGCCGCCGAATACGATCCCGATCACGATTTGTCTGACCCAATAACCGAGCTTTCCGAACGGAGTTTTCTTTTCGAGCAGATAAAACCCCACGCCGGCGACCGCCGGAAGCAACGCCGCGATGACGAGTAAGAATATCGACATGATCTTTGATTGACCTTTGAGTGTAAATTGAGGAAAATCCTCGCTCTCATTATAGCAAAGATTCCCGATTTTATCAACTAAAACATGTGAAAACTATTCACGCTAACTATGTTGAAATTAAGCGGCAGATTCGGGAGGCAAAATCGTTTTTGTAAAGAAAATCCGCTTGACAGACGGGAGAAAATATCCTATCATAGGAGTTACGGAAGGTTTTCGGCAAACACTTCCGAATAAAAAAACCGAGGTACAACTTCATGAAAACATTCTTTACCACCAAGCGCATCTGCCGCGCGGGCGTCATCGCCGCGCTGTATGTTGCGCTTACCTGTTCTTTCGGCATGATTTCCTACATGGGACTCTTCCAGTTCCGCCCTGCGGAAGCGTTTTGTCTGCTTCCGCTCTTCTATGCCGAAGCCGTCCCCGCGCTCTTCGTCGGCTGTATGCTTGCGAACATCATCTCCCTCTACGGCGTAGCGGACATCTTTCTCGGCTCGGCGGTCACGCTGATCGCCGCCCTCATCACCTTTCTTGTCGGCAGGCTCCTTTCGGAGAACAACCGAAAGCGCTCCGTCCGCGCCGCGCGGATCGGCTTGGGAGGGATTCCCCCCGTCGTCCTGAACGCGCTCATCATCCCGATCGTCATCGTCTATATCGGCGGAATGACGGAGGGATATGCCACCGCGCTCACTGCCTATCTTTGGAACGCGCTCTCCCTGCTGGTCTCGCAATCGGTTTGGGTTTACGCGCTCGGCACACCGCTGTGCATCTTTCTCGCGCGCCTGCGCAGGCGCGGCGTCAAAGTCGCTCTCGACTGAACCATCGGGGCGGGATTGCCGATTCCCCCATTCTCCTTAAAAATCATGAGGCGCCCTGCTCTCCGCTTTGGAGAGCAGGGCGCTCGCTCAAAATCAGCGCAACAGATCGAAGGGACGCTTGCAGCGATAACAATAGTACCCGCCGCCCGAGACGTTGATCCCGACCTTATCGCTCTGTTTGCAGAAGGGGCAAACTCCCCTCGTCGGCTCCTCAAAGCCGCCGCCGACAAGATCGAGCTCGTCCTCGGAGAGTTCCGAGGAGCCGTGCCAGCGCTCGAAATAGATCTTTGCGTCCTCTTCCGAGAGCCTGATTCTGTCCTGTTCCGCAAGTTTGATCAACTCCTCCACGGATTCCGCCCGTCGGGCAAGTCCGATCAAATCAAATGGCGTCATCTTTTCACCCTCTCATTTTATAGAATGGATTGATTTTTTTCAAACAATGTGTTATAATCATCGAGTAGCCCCGTCCGATCAAGCGCGGGGGACGCGGAATGACACAGTGAACAACTTATTCGACCGAAAAATTCTCATCGCCGACGCGGACGAGAGCGTCACTCTTCCCCTTCTCGGGCACTTGGAACGGCTCGGGAACGTCTGCCGTGCGGAAAAGACGATCAAGGCGTGCCGTGACGCGCTCTCGCGGGAGCATTTCGACGCGGTGATCTCGGAGCTCTTTCTCGCGGACGGCAAGGCGACCGATCTGCTCGGCGGGGAAGGTCTCCCGCCCCTCTTCATCTGCTCCGCCGAAGCGGAGGACGAGGACATCGTCGAGGCGCTTTCGCTCGGCGCCGCGGATTACATTCTCAAACCCTGCTCGCCCCGCGTGATCGCCGCCCGCGTCGGCGCGCGGCTCCCTCCGCGCAACCGCTCCTTTTCCTACGGCGGGCTCACGCTCGACATGGGATCGCGCACCGCGTCCTATCTCGGTCAACCCGTCAAGCTCACATCCTCAGAGCTCAATATTCTCTGCTTTCTCATGACCTATCCCGGCAAGTTCTTCCCCGCCGACGTCATCTACGAAAAGGTCTGGAACGCTTCGAGCATGCAGACGAGCGTCGTGCGCTTTCACATCTCCAATCTCAAAAAAGCGCTCTACTCCGTGACGGGGAAAAATCTCATTCTCTCCGAATTCGGCACCGGCTATGCCTTTGCCTCGGACTGAGCGTCCCGCGCCTGCGGTTCGCCAAGCGGACAGCCCGTCAGCTTTGCGATGTCCGCGCGGCGCCAGAAACTGTTTTCCCAATAGAAGTACTCGCTCTTTCTCTTTTTGAAAATGCGGAAGGGAAGGTCGGTGTTGTCGTAAATGTGGCAGACGTCGCACACTTCGATGAGTTCCGGAATGAGGCGCAGGGCGCGGTCGTACCGCGCTCTGATTTTGTCTGCGGGGACGTTATGCCCGCCCGACGCGTACCGCCGCATCACGCGGTGAACGTTGATGTTCACGTCCGCCGTGAGCACATAGATACAGCGGATAAAGTAGCCCGCCTCCTTCGCGCGGCGCAGCAGATTGAGGTTGCGATCGGTGGAGAGCACCGTCTCGAACGTGAAATTTTTTTTGAGTTCGAGCACATATTCGCGCATCTCCTCCGCAAGTTCCGCCGCTTCGAGATCGGTACAGTCGGTGGCGCGCTTGATGTCGTCCGCGTTGATATAGGGCTGGATGACCCTCGCCATCTTCGTGATCGTGCTCTTCCCGCTGCCGTTCGGACCCGCAAAGACGATGATCTCAGGTTTCATCTCCATAGACGCGCCTCCCGTCCGGATATTCGATATAGGAAGCCTTCCGCTCCCGGTCGTAACCGGTGACGGGCAGCCCCTGCTCCTTGCTGAGCTCGTTCTCACGGCGGATCGCCTCGCAGAACCGCTTGACGAGTTCCTCGTCCCCGATTCCGCAGGTGGAATCGAGTTCGTTCGGCTTCGGCGGCAGGTGCTCCTGCGCTTCGAGCGCCTCCCGGAAGTCCTTTATGATGTTTTTCTTCGCTTCCTTGCCCGCGTCCTCTTTCTGCATCTCAGCCTCCCGAACAAATTCGCCGGCAACCGCGGTTGTGTTGTCGGCGACTGTTTTCCCCGGCACACCCGGAGATTTTTTTCATCACTTCTTTTTGCGGTAACGCGTCTGCATGGATCCCACGGCGACGGCTTCCAACGCCTCGTCGGAGATCTCTTCTTTCGCGGCGGGCTGCCCGGGGAGCTTTTCGTTCTCCGTTTCGGGGTTCTCCCCGCTCTCCCGCTCTTCGGAAAGACGCTTCGATTCTTCGTTCATCTGTCCTTCCTCCTTCTTTTCCCGCGGGATCAGGCAAGCCGATCCTTGCTCGCCGCCTTCTGCGCCTCTTCCAGATCTCTCTTTCTTTTTTCCCGGAACGCTTTGCTGAGGGCGCTTCGCTCCGCGATTTCATCCGGGATTCCGCCCGTCACTTCCGAAAGGGTCACGTCCGCAAGGGATTTATCCTCGTTGAGAATGTCCGCCGCTTCGCGGTCGGTGAGTTCCAGACCGTACGATTCCTTTGCATATTTTTTGATTTCATCTGCCGTCATCGCCGTACCCTCCTTATGTTTGATTTTCGGATTCGAAATGTTCTTTTTCCCGGTTGAGACGTTTCCGCCGCGGGTCAACGTTTGAGGGTGCTGCCCGGAGTCGTGGGGGTCGGGGTCGTCGTGCCCACGGTGCCGCTTCTGTCGAGTTTCTTGTCAAACTGGTCCTTTGCGGTGGATCCGCTGAACTTGCCCGTGGGGACAAACTGGCTCACGCCGCCCGAAACCTTATCGAGTTCCTCTTCGTCGAGTTCTTCCGCCTTGTTCTTGATGTCTTTGTTTTCCATGTTGATTTCTCCTTTTCGATGATTTCAAACCGGAGCGCCGCCGTAGCGGTTTTCCCGATGTCTGATTGTATTATATCACGGCGCCGCGCGGATTGCAACCCCCTTTGGACGGTTCAAACAAATCCTAACAAACTGCCGTTTTCACTCCCCCGCGGGGTCGACGTCGAGCCGCTGGCGGGCGACAAGCTCCGCGAACTTTCCGTTCAGCGCGAGGAGCTCCTCATAGGTGCCGTCCTCGGCGATCCGCCCGTTTTCGAGATAGATGATGCGGTCGCACTGCTTGATCGTCGAGAGGCGGTGGGCGATGACGAGCCTCGTACAGCGGAGCGCGGCGAGCGAGTCGGAGACCGTTTTTTGGGTGATGTTGTCGAGCGCGCTCGTCGCCTCGTCGAACATCAGAATCTTGGGCTTGGGCGCGATCGCGCGCGCAATCAGAATCCGCTGGCGCTGTCCGCCCGATACGCCGCCGTCCCCCTCCGAGATGATCGTCTGCATTCCCATCGGCATCTTTCGGATGTCGTCCGCAATGCCCGCAAGTTCCGCCGCCTCCCACGCGTCGTCCAAAGTGAGCCAGGGCGCGGAGATGGTGATGTTCGAAAAGATGTCGCCCTGAAAGAGCTTGCCGTCTTGAATCACCGTCCCGATTCTGCGGCGGAGCGATTTCAGATCAATGCTCGAAAGATCCTTTCCGTCGTAATAGACGGCGCCCTTCTGCGGCGTTTCGAATCCGAGCATGAGACGCATGAGTGTGGATTTCCCGCAGCCCGTTGCGCCGACGATCGCCACATACTGCCCGGGACGGATTTTGAGCGAGAGATTGTCCACGACGTTCGGCATGTTGTCGTTGTAGCGGAAGGAGACGTTGCTCAGCTCGATCGCGCCAGAAAGGCGGGAGACGACCTGCTTGCCCTCCGCGATCTCCGGAACGGTCTCCATGATGGGCTTTACCATTTCGAGCACGGGCTTGATGTTCGCCACCGTGAGCGTGATCCCCGCAAGGGAGACGAACGCCCCCGAGATCATTCCGTACGCCGTGTCGAACGCATAGTAATCGGCGACGGATACCCCGCTCACCGCCGCGAGATAATACATGGCAAAGGTGCCCGCGAGCGTGATGAGCGTCATGATGACGTTGCCGTAAGTGAGGATTGCGGGCTCGTCATAGGAGACATGGATATACTCGGCATAGTGCTTTCCCCAGCGCGAGAACATGCGCTTTTCCGCGCCCGTGAGCTTGATTTTCCTCACGCCCGAGATGATCGCATAGCTCATGCCGCTCTCCTTCGCCTCCAACGCCATCTCCTTTCTCGAAACCCGTACGCGGAACACGGTCGAGACCGCGGAAAAGAGCAGTGTGATCAGAATGACCGCCACGGCGGGCAGAACGAGCGACGGCGCAAAGACGAAGATCTGCGAGAGATAGATGAGCGAAAAGACGGACGTCAGTCCCGTGGAGAGAAAGACGTCCACGAGCATCGTGCAGAGCGTGTTGAGATATTCCGCCCGCATGGAGAGTTCGCCCGCGCTGAAATCCTTGAAAAAGTCCGCGGGCAGGGACAGAATGCGCGCCATCGACGCCGCCTGCACCGTGACGTTCAGCTTTGTGGTGATCCGCGCCGTGATGAGCGATTTCACCGCGCCGATGAGCAGGGTGGAGACCGTGACGCAGATCATAAACACCGCGACGGAGGCGAGCAGAGTATATTGTCCGCTCTCGATCACGGGTCCGATGAGCAGTTGGTTGAGCTTCGGCATGATCAGCCCGACGAGCGAAACCGCGAGCGCGGACGCCGCCGCTAAAAGATAGTCGCCGACGGAGAGAATGCCCGCGATGTAGCGGAGCACCGCCCCGATCCGCATCTTTTTCAGCGGGAAGGGCTTGTAAAACGCGATCGCCTCCTCCTCGAACAACTCCTCCCTCTTGCCCGAAACGCGCACCCGTTTGCCCTTTTCGGAATCGAAAAAGGTGTAGCCGGAGAGCCCCGACGGAATGAGCGCGACGATCGAGCCGTCCGACTTCTTCACGCCGAGCATTGCGCCGATTGCGTCCTTGTGCCACCCCTTTCCGAGCCGCACCGTTCGCCGCATGATGCCGTAAGGGCGCATCAGATATTCGAGCTGTTCGTTGACGTCCTTGATCTGCCCGGGAATCTCCCTTGTCTTGGCATGATAGTAGGAAAGAATCTCGCCGATGGCGTTCTTCGCCCGTCCCCGCGCGTCCGCGAGCGCCTCGGAGACATGCGAACCCGTCACGGCGTCCGAAATGCCGATGAACGTCTCTTCGAAGGTCTCCCGATCGCGCTCCTTGCGCTCCTTGATCTGTTCGTCAAACCAACCCATAAGTCCTCCTAATCGTTGGAAACGAGACGGGTATAGTAGCCGTTCTTCGCGTACAGTTCTTCATGCGTGCCGCGCTCTACGACCTTGCCGTGATCGAGCACGATGATCTCGTCGCAGTCGCGGATCGTCGAGAGACGGTGCGCCACGACGATGCAGGTAATGCCCCTGTCCTTGATGGAGCGGACGACGTCGTATTCCGTCTTGGCGTCGAGCGCGCTCGTCGCCTCGTCGAGAATGAGAATGGTGGGATCCTGCGCGAGCACGCGGGCGATCTCCATCCGCTGGCGCTGTCCGCCCGAGAGATCCTTGCCGCCCTCGGTGATCACATAGTCGTATCCCCCCTCGCGCTGCATGATGTCCTCGTGGAGCTGTGCGTCCTTCGCGGCGAGGATCATTTCGAAGTCCTCGATGGAATTGTCCCACATTTTGATGTTGTTGCGGATGCTGTCCTCGAACAGAATGATGTCCTGGTCGACGACGGCGAGCGAGCCCGTGAAAACGCTGCGGTCGATCTGCCCGATCGGCTTCCCGTCGAACAGAATTTCCCCGCTCCACGGCTGATAGAGCCCCGAGATGAGCTTCGAGAGGGTGGACTTTCCGCAGCCCGATCCTCCGACGAGCGCAACGCGGCTGCCCGGCGTAAGCGTGAGATTGAAATTTTCGATGAGCGGTTCCGAGAGACGGGAGTATCCGAACGTGACGTCCTTCATCTCCACGGCGCCCGAGAGTTTTCCGTATTCCTCCACGGTTACGGCGTTCTCGCTCTTGTAGATGACGTCGTCGGGATATTCCATGACGTCCTCGACCCGCTCCATCTCCGTGCGCATCTCCTGAATCGTCTGTCCCGCCGAGATGAGCGTCATGGCGGGCGCCGTGAACGAGGCGAGGAAGCCCTGAAACGCCATCGCCATACCGACGGTGAACTCCCCTTCCATCGTGAGCCAGACGCCAAGCACGAGCACGGCGATATTGGCGAGCGCGGAAATGAGGGAAGGGACGAGCCCGAGATATTGGTCGATCCGTTCGTAGCGCACCTGCTGGGTGTTGACGCTCGCCTGATAGCCCGCCCACTTTTCGAAGTATCCGTTCTCCGCGCCGCTCGCCTTGATCGTCTCGATCATTTCGATTCCCGAGGCGGTCGCGCTCAATAGCTTCCCCTCGTCGCGCATGCGCACGCGCGTGATGTTCACCCGCTTCTTCGAGATGACGCGGGACATGAACACGTTCAGAAGAATGGACACAACGCCCACGAGAGAGAGAATCCAGCTGTAACGGATCATCACGACGAGATAGAAGATCATCATTCCCGCGTTGAGCACGAGGGGCGCGAAGGTATTCACGAGCTCCTTCGCGATCGTGCCGTTCGCCCGCTGGCGTAATTGGATGTCCCCCGCCATCCGCTGGGAGAAGAACTCCATCGGCATGCGGAGAACTTTCCACATGAAGGTGGAATCCCCGACCGCCGCGAGTTTTGCCTCAATCCGCCATGTGGAATACGCCTCGATGAACGCAACGATGAGTTGGAGCACGGAGACGGCGGCGAGAATGCCGAAGAAGGGATAGAACCAGTCGGGATTTTCCCCCGTGAGGATCCTGTCGAGGAAGATCCGCGACAGGACGGGCTGAATGATGCCGAACAGAGAGGTGAGCAGGGTCGTGATCACGACGAACGCGACCGCGACGCCCGCGCCGACGAGACGCTTCCGCGCAAACGAGAGCATGCTCTTCGGCTTTCCGCCCGGCGTGAACCGCTCCGTCGGCTCGAACATCAGACAGACGCCCGTGAACGCCTTGTCGAACGTCTCCATCGGGACGGTGTAGCGCCCCCGCGCGGGGTCATTGAGCACCGCCTTCTTCCCGCGGAATCCGCACAAAACGACGAAATGGTTGAAATTCCAATGGACAATGCAGGGGAAGATCCCCCGCTCTTTGAGCTGTTCGGGCTCGAATTTATAGCCCTTTGCGGACAAGCCGTACGAGCGCGCGGCTTTGAGAATATTTCTCGCGTTGGATCCGTCGCGCGAGACGCCGCAGTCGGCGCGCACCTGTTCGAGCGGAATCCATTTGCCGTAATAGGCAAGAATCATCGTGAGCGCCGCCGCGCCGCATTCGAGCGCCTCCATCTGCATCACAACGGGCACATTCGCCGCACCCTTTGTCAGCGGCTTGTTCTGTCGTTTCCCCGCCATGACGCACCTCAATTAAACAGATAGCGGATGGGAGAGACGGTGTCCGTCACGATCGACGCCTCATAGACGCCCTCGGAAAGCGAGGCGTCTAACGTGACCCGAAAGACCCATTCCCCCACGGACAGCCCGCCGACCCGCAGGGCGTAGGCGGTAAAACCGTCGTCGACGGCGACCGGATCTCCCGAGATCGCCTTCACTTTGTATTCTTCCCCGCGGATGCGCACGGTATCTCCCTCCGTGACGCCCCCGATCTCCGCCTCCCGCACATAGCAAACGACCGTCCCCTCTTCGGAGACGGCTACGGCGTTGACCTTGTTTTCGAGTTTTCCCACGATTCCCCACACGATGAAGCCGATGAGCAGCGCCAAAACCGCCGAAAGGACGATCCAGATGCCCGGATTCGTCACTTTGATATAATCGTTCAGCTGTTCGGGAGACGAGATCCGCTCCATGCTTTTCTTTCTGAAAATGGGATTCTCCATATCTTCCTCCGCAATGCTTTTTACGCGCAATGTCAGATGTTTTTTGTGATTCTGAGAATGTTCTGACCGTCTTTGTATTCGTAGGAGACGCCGTCCATCGTCTTTTTCACCATATAGATGCCGAGCCCCCCGATCTCCCGTTCCTCGGCGGACAGCGCCGTATCGGGATCCGCCTTTTTCAGCGGATCGTAGGGCATGCCGCGGTCGATAAAGGTGACAACGACGGCAAGCGGATCTTGTACGATCTCCACGCGCACGGTGGCAGGACCCACCCCCGGGTGATAGGCATAGTGGGCAATATTGCCGAACAGTTCGTCGATCGCGATGTCGATCTGCGTCTGCGCCTTCAAGGAACAGCCGAGCGATTCGAGTTGTTCGTTTACAAAATCCGTGACGGCGCCGATGTTCTCCACCGTGGCGTCGATCGTCAGTTCCCTCATGCTTTCCTCCCGCGGACAACCCTGCCCTCTTTATTCGATCGTGAGGATTTCGGAAAATCCCGTGATCTCGAACACTTCCATGATCGTTTCGTTGACATGGCGGATTACCATCGTCCCCTGTTTGTTCATCACCTTCTGCGCCGCAAGAAGCACGCGGAGCCCCGCGGAAGAGAGATATTCGAGAGAGGCGAAATCGAACGAGAGCGCGGTGACGTTTCCGACGCTCCGTTTGAGTTCCGCTTCGAGCTGCGGCGCCGTCGTCGTGTCGAGACGGCCGGAGACGATCAATTCGAGTTCGGTGCCCTGTTCTTTCTTTTCAATGGTCATTGCTTTGTCCTCCTGAATGGCAGATTGAATTTTATTACGGTATGATTATATCACAGCGCGAAGGTCTTGTCAACGCAAGGACGAAAGATTCGGTCGGCGAAAAAGACGCCCGCCCAAACGGGGACAACGGCAAAGGCGCGCCCGCGGATTCATGCAAACCAACTTTATTATAGAATTTTTTCCGGAAATTGCAACCGATTGCATGGCAAAAACGCACGCTTAAACAAATCCTAACAATATCGCGCGGAAATTCGTTAGAATTTGTTTGAACTACTCCGCGGCGGTTGCATTTTTCGGGAGAATGTGATACAATCGGAGCACAAGGGTCGGGAGCGCGCCCGAAACCGCGGGACGCGCCGAAATCGGACCTTCGGGAGGACAAAAATGAAGATCGAGGAGGCAAAGAAACTCGCAAAGGAACGGTATGGCAAGGAACTCACCGACGAGCAGGCGAAAGCGCTCGCCAAGAAGCCGGAACACGGCGGCGAACTCTCGGACGACGCAATGAACGAAGTGGCGGGCGGGGTTGAATGGCATCTGAAACCCCATGTCTGAGCCGCAAAGTCCTGCAAAACAAAATCAAAAAAAATCCCCGGCAACGGGAAAGGAGATCGGTATGGACGAAACAACTATGAAAAAAATGCAAGAGGCAAAGAGCGTGGAGGAGATCCTCTCCTATGCAAAGGAGAACGGGATCACGCTCACGGAGGAGCAGGCAAAGGAGATCTTCGCCCGCGTCTCGGGCGTGCTCTCCGATGAGGAAATCGAAGAAGTCGCGGGGGGAGCGATATATGCGCCCCTCGCTCACTCCGCCGGCGGATTCTTGAAACAGCCGCGCTGAGCCGCACATGCAAAAAGACCTGCGTCCCTTTTGGGTGCGCAGGTCTTTTTGCATGCTTGATCGTACCATTCGCCCATGGTTCCACTATTTTTATCTTCAAGATTTGGCTTGTCACGGAAAATCAAAAAGGGAAGAAGTTCTCCCCCGAATCCTCCAAAAAATCTTCGGAAGGGGAAATTTTGCAGTCATCTATCATTGTCAAATTTCGGATCTTCGCGAAAAAAACGGTTGCATTTTTTCGGAAAACATGCTACAATAAAGATGTAAAGTGAGTTGCACGAATTTCGGTGCGTAAGTCCAACTAATCGGGCTTACGCGCTTTTTTTATGAGGTAAAAATGGAAAATTGCAGGCAAAACAAAATGGCAACCGCGCCCATGCGGGGGCTCATCTGGAAAATGGGGCTGCCCATGATCGTCTCCATGATCTTGCAGTCGGTGTATAATATCGTCGATACCGCCTTTGTGATCAACATGGGCGAGGACGGAATTGCGGGAAATCTCGCGCTGACGTACGCCTTCCCCATACAGCTTCTCATCATCGCGATCGGCGTCGGAACGGGGGTCGGAATCAACGCGCTTTTGAGCAAACAGCTCGGGGAAAAGGATACTTCGGGCGTGCAGAAAACAGTCGGGAACGGCATTTTCATCGGCGTCTGTATTTACGCCGTCTTTTTGCTGTTCGGACTCTTCGGGTGTAAATGGTTCATCTCCATGCAGGCGGACGGCAATGAAAAGGTCGCCGAAATGGGGATCAAGTATCTTAAAATCTGCTGCCTTTTGTCGTTCGGTTCTATCGGCTCGATCTACGAGCGCTTTCTGCAAGCAACGGGAAAGACGCTCTTCTCCACGATTGCGCAGGTGTCGGGAGCGGCGGCGAATATCCTTTTGGACTATGTCTTCATCTATCCCTGCGGCATGGGGATCGAGGGAGCGGCTTGGACGACCGTCATCGGGCAAATCCTCTCTTTGATTGCGGCAATGCTTTTGCACTACTGCGCAAATAAGGAGATCAAAAACAGCGTCAGGGCATTGAAACCGAGCGGCTCGACAATTCTTGCGATCTACAAAATCGGCGTCTCTGCGGCGCTCATGCAGGGCTTGCTTTCCGTCATGATGCTCGGCATGACAAAGATTTTGGGAACGGTCAAATCGACCGAAACCGCACAGCTCTTGCAGGGCAGTTTCGGGATCTACTATAAGATCATGCAGTTTGCCCTGTTCGCGGCATTCGGACTTTCGAATACGATCATCTCCGTTTTGTCGTTCAATTACGGCATGAAGGAGAAAGAGCGCGTCAGATCGTGTATCAAATACGGCATTCTTGACAGCGTAATCGTTGCGCTTGTCATCACAATATTGTTTGAGAGCCTTGCCGGACCGCTTGCAAAGCTGTTTGCGATTGCAGGCGGCGTGGGCGGGAATGAAATTCAGGCGGTGGTGGTAAACGCCGTCCGGATTGCAAGTATCGGCTATGTCTTTATGGCGGTCAGCGTTGCGATTCAGGGCGTCTTACAGGCATTCCGATATGCGCTGTTCCCCCTTCTCATCTCGTTTTTACGGCTGTGTCTGCTCGTCCTTCCCATCGCCTATCTCTTTACGCTTTCAAGCGGCGTCCTGTTCTCCGTGTGGTGGACATTCCCGATTGTCGAAGCCGTAACGGCAGCAATCTCGGTCGGGCTTTTGAGGATTTCATACCGTAAAAAAGTAAAGCCGATGGATTGACCGTCGAGCGCCCCTACAACGAAAAACGCTCACCCATGGCGGGTGTCCATAGGGATTCAGAATTAAGCGGTTTGGCGGTTAGTCAAACCGCTTATTCGTTGTCTTTCCCGAAGTTCAAGCGGCTTCTTCCTGCGCGAAGTCGGGAATTGCTCCCACGCAGTTGTAGATGATTTCCACCGCCTGCGTCCGCTTGCCGCCGTCAATCTTTTCTTTCTCATGTACGATAACCTTTTCTATAAAGTCACGCACGATTTCGGGCGTAAGCTCCGTGATCTCCGTGTACTTCCGTACAATTCGCATGAAGCGCGTCACATTGTCGGATTGCTCCTTTGCTTTCATTAAGATTTCTTGCAATTCTCGGATACGCACGTTCAGCGTTTTCTGCTCTTCCTCATACTCCTGCGATAGCTTTCGGAAACGTTCGTCGGAGAGGTTGCCGTTCACCTTGTCCTCATAGAGGTTTCGGATGATACGGTCAAGAGCCTGTACGCGCCGTTCGGCATTCTCTTTCTCTTGCGCATACGCCACGAGTTTCTTTCTGCTTTCCCTGTCGGCGTTGCTTTGGAGTAGAGAGAGGAAGTCCTTTTCGTGTTCCTTTGCCATAGCGAATACCCGCTGTAAGTCTGCAAGCACAATTTTCTCTACGGCTTCTACCGTTATCTGATGAGAGCTACAAAGACTCTTCTTCTTTTTGCGGTAGGTCGAACAGTTGAAATATTCCTTTTGCTTCATCGTCGTGCAGCGGCAGAGATACATTTTCTTCCCGCAGTCGGCGCAGTACACAAGCCCCGAAAACACACTCATTTCTCCCATGTCCGTAGGGCGGCGTTTTGCCGAGCGAATCCGTTGAACAGTTTCATAAGTATCCTCGTCGATAATCGCTTCGTGTGTATTCTCGAACGTTACCCATTCTTCGGGTGGCAAGTCGAGTTTCTTTTTACACTTATACGATTTCTTCCTTGTTCGAAAGTTTACAGTATGTCCGAGGTAGGCAGGATTCGAGAGAATTTTTACGACGCCGTTGGTGCTCCAAATTTCCACAAAATCGATGGACATTGTTGTAGTAGGAAGTCCGTTCTTCCTTTTGTGAAGTACGGGCGGATCGATGTTCCTCTCCGTTAATATCCTTGCAATCTGCGTCGGACCGAAACCCTTCATGCACAAGGCAAAGATTTCTTTGACTACCGTCGCGGCTTCCTCGTCCACAACCCAATGTTCCTTGTCGTTCTCGTCCTTCTTATAGCCATAGGGTGGGATCGTGCAGAGGTGTTTGCCCGACATTCCCTTTGCCTTGAACACGGCGCGAATTTTCTTGCTTGTGTCTTTCGCGTACCATTCGTTGATGATATTGCGGAAGGGCGTAAAGTCGTTGTCCACGTTGCTCTCGCTGTCAACGCCGTCGTTGATGGCGATAAACCGAACGCCCGCGTCGGGAAACGTGATTTCCGTATATAAGCCGACCTTCAAGTAGTCCCTACCTAAACGGCTCATATCCTTTACGATAACCGTCGTCACAAGTCCCGCATCCACGTCGCTCATCATCCTTTGGAAGTCGGG